>DASPTH010000309.1:0-12402 GCA_035623515.1 Acidimicrobiia bacterium | reverse complement strand
TCGACGGGATCCGCTGCGACCGTGGCGAGCACGGCGTCCCAGAAGCCGGCCGGTGCCTCGCGCCGCGGCAGGCCGCGCACCGCGTCGCGTGCGGCGGTGACGTCGGCGAGCTCGGCGCGCAACTCGGCCGAGGTGGCCAGTTGGGCCTCGACGCCCGCGCGCTCGTCGGCTGTCAACTCGCCGTCGAGGTAGCCCGACAGGAAGTCGTGGTCGTCGCGCGCACCGAGGAAGTCGGTCATGGGCCGGTGACGCCTCCCGCGGTCAACGACGCGCGCAGCATGCGACGCCCTCGATGGATGCGCGATCGGACCGTGCCGATGGGCACGCCGGTCGCGTCGGCGATCTGCTCGTACGAGAGGTCGCTCACGTCGCAGAGCACGACGGGCACGCGGAACTCCTCGGGCAGCTCCTCGAGCGCGTGCTGGATCTCGTCGGAGAGGCCGCGTTGCACCTCGTCGGCCGCGGGTGCAGGGGGGAGCACTCGTCCGGGGTCCTCGGGGAGCGCGTCGGTGGGACGGCGCTTCCGCCTTCGCATCTCGTCGAGGAACACGTTGGTCACGATCCGAGCCAGCCAGCCTTCGAGGGATCCGGGCTGGTAGCGCTCGAGTCCCTTGCGGACCCTCAGCAGCGCTTCCTGCACCAGATCCTGTGCGTCGTCGTCATTGCCGGCCAGGCGGTACGCCACGTTGTAGAGGAAGCGCCCGTGGTCGCGCGCGACCTCTTCCCACGAGGGGACACCGTCAGCCATCGGCAAGAACGACGCCGGGGGGCGACCCGGTTCCCGGGGTGTCGGCCCGCGTCGGCCCCTCGGCTAGGAGCTCTTGGCCTCGTCGGCCGGGCCGTCGTCCTTCGCACCCTCGTCCATGCCCGCCTTGAACTCCTTGCTGGCCTGCCCGAGCGAGCGGGCCAGCTTGGGGAGACGGGTGCTCCCGAACAGCAGGAGGACGACGGCCAGGATGATGAGGAGCTCGGGCACTCCGAGATTCATGGAACCAGCCCTTTCGAAGGGGTGCGCCCAGCCTACCGCCAAGGCCGCGACGGCCGGACGACGGACCCCGCCGGCGGCTCACCCCCGCACCGCCGCCGCCACGAGCTCGACGTCGTCGACGCCCGTCGCCGCGAACGGCACGGCTCCCAGGCCCACCACCAACGTCTCGACGCCGAGCGCCTCCCACTCGCGCGACTGCTCGCGCACCTGCTCGACGGTGCCGACCAGCCTGCCCTCGCGCCACTCCTCGAGCGTGGTCGCACCCAGGACGCCCGGTGGGCCGGCCGACCTCAGGCGGTCGAAGCGCCGGGCGAGGTCGGCGTCGTCCTCGCCGCACAAGGTGTAGAGCCCCACCGAGCGCGTGATCGTCGCCGGGTCACGGTCGACCGACGCGCACGCCCGCTCGAGCACGTCGAGCCGGTCCCGGTAGGCCTCGGGTGTCCACACCCAGACCGTGTTCCAGCCGTCGGCGACCTCCGCGACCAGCGCGAGGAGCCGGTCGCCCTTGCCGCCGATCACGATGGGCGGCGTCGGTTGCTGGAGCGCGGGCGGCTCGTTGCGAGCGTCGTCCACGCGGTGGAAGCGGCCTGCGAACGTGAACGGGCCACCGCCGAGCAACCCGCGACACACCACGACCGCTTCGCGGAGGCGCTCGAGTCGCTCGTGTGGCGACGGCATCGTCATCCCACTGAGCGTGTAGTCGGGCTCGTACCAGCCGGCACCGAGCCCCACGTCGAGGCGCCCGCCGCAGATGCGGTCGAGCGTGGCGAGTGACTTGGCCAGCACCGACGCGGGGCGCAGCGACTCGCACAACACGAGCGTGCCCAGGCGCGGACGCGTCACGACGCGCGCGAGTGCAGCAAGCGTGACGAGCGGGTCGAAGCTGGCGCGGCGTTGGGGCGATCCGCCGTAGCGCGCGAGGTCGAACGTGAGGTGGTCCGACAACCAGAGAGAGTCGTAGCCCGCGCGCTCGGCCGCCACCGCGAACTCGACGATCGTCTCCCAACGCAGCGGATCCTCGCCGGCAACGGAGAAGTCGTACTGCGGGAGCGCCAGCCCGAGCTTCATCTGGGGCCGGAGCCTACCTGTACGGTCATAGCCTGCACTGCGTGCTCGAGTGCGTACCGAACGTGTCGGAAGGTCGTGACGCGCGCGCGCTCGACGCGTTCGCGGCGGCGTGCGGCCCGTCGCTCCTCGACGTGCACGTCGACGCTGACCACCACCGCTCGGTGTTCACGCTCGCGGGTCCCGGAAGCCTCGACGCCGAGGACGCGGCGCGGCGGCTCGCGTGCGCGGTTGCAGACCACGTCGACATCACGGAGCATCGCGGCGTGCATCCGCGCATCGGTGCGCTCGACGTGGTGCCCTTCGTCGCGCTCGGCGACAGCGATCGAGCCGACGCGGTACGCGCCGCGCACGCCTTCGCGATGTGGGCCGCCTCCGAGCTCATGGTGCCCGTCTTCCTCTACGGCGACGCCGCGCCCGACCGGCGCGCGCTCCCCGACGTGCGGCGCGACGCGTTCACCGTACGGGCGCCCGACGATGGTCCGCCGTCCCCGCACCCCCGCCTCGGTGCTGTCGCGGTGGGTGCGCGCCCGGTGCTCGTGGCCGTCAACTGCGACCTCGACCGCGACGACGTCGCGCTCGCACGCAGCATCGCTCGCGCGGTGCGTGAGCGGGACGGCGGGCTGCCCGGTGTGCGAGCGCTCGGCCTCCTCCTCGCGTCGAGGGGGGCCGTACAGGTGTCGATGAACCTCGTCGACCTCGACGCGACGGGCCTGCAGGAGGCGTGCCGGCGGGTGCAGGCGCTCGCCGAAGCCGCGGGTGCCGCGGTCGCGCGCGTCGAGTTGGTGGGGTTGTTGCCGGCCGCGGAACTTGCCCGGTGCGATGCCGACTTCCGGGCCTGGTCGGGTATCGGCACGGAGCAGACGATCGAGGCCCGTCTGGCGTCGTAGTCTTCGCACCATGAAGCCATCCGGGATCCACCACGTCGCGATCTGCGTCCGCGACGAAGACGAGGCGCTCGACTTCTACCGGGACGCGCTCGGCCTCACCGTGCTGCCCCGTCCCGACTTCGGGTTCGGCGGCTACTGGCTCGACGCCGGCGGCCAGCAGGTGCACCTCATGAAGAGCGACGACGTCGCGGCCGGAGGCCACCACTTCGCGATCCGCGTCGACGACCTCGACGCGGCGGTGGCCGACCTCGAGGCCCGGGGCATCGAGGTCAACGCAGTCCCGCACATGCAGGGTGCGGGCCACCAGGCCTTCCTGCACGACCCGTCGGGCAACTTCGTCGAGCTGAACCAGCCGGAACCGGAGCCGTAGCGTTACGTCTGGCGCGCGTGGAGTTGGCGGATCGCCGTCACGAGCTCGAGAAACGCGAACACGTTCGGGACGGACGGAACGGTGACCTTCTCCCACGCGCGCCACTTGTCGGCCTTCTTCACCGAGATGACGCCCTGGCGGATCTTCACATCCTCGACGTCGTGCCACGGCAACGTCTCTTCGCCGTTCCCGATCGTTTGCAGGTCGACTCGGAGCGTCCCGAACGCCACGGCTTCGCCGCGATTCACGCGTTCGACTGCGTCGTTGAACACGCGGGGAGTGACCTGACCCTGGATGATTCGGCCGAGCTGCTCGACCGTGATCGGCGCGGCAGTCCCGGGGGTCGTGACGGGGAGCGGCTTGCTGCTCGCCTTCGCGTCCCGCAGCGTCGACGTGAGCTTGCGGATGTGCCCGTCGCGAAAACGGATCGTGTAGGTGTAGTCGGTGTACTGGTATGCGCCGTTCACACTGTGAACGGTGACGTCCTGCCACACCGCGAGCACATCGTCCCACGCAGCCGCCACGTCACCTCCGGCCTCTTCGCCGGCGTTCTTCGCAAGACGTACCGGACCGGTGATCGCGATGCCGCGCGATCCCACGAACACGCGGAGCACCTTGCCGGCGCGGGCGTTCTCGCGTGCGCGCTTCGACAAGAGCTTGGCCGTGGTCGTGACCTTCGGCGACCACTCGTACGCGGGTTCGCCGACCGTGGCGAGCACCTCCGGAGGGCGATCCGGCAGGGTGGTGGTGGTGCTGCTGCTGCTGGTGGTTGACGACGGGTCGTCGGCGGCGGCTCCGTCCGACACGTGCTCGGTCCACGCCGATCCGTCCCAGTACCGCATGGCGTGCTGCCCGTGCGGGTCGTCGTACCACCCTGCCGGTGCTGCCGCTTGCTCGTCCATGGCGCCTCCCGCTCGCGACGCGCGCTCTCTAGCCGTCGAGGTCGAACTGCTGCACCGCGTTCCCGTACCCGCGGACGTTGAGCCGTCGCCCCGCGTCGTCGAGGTCGGCGCGAGCACGGCGGATGGCGTCGCGGTCGACGCGCTGCACGACGTCGCCCGGCCGCGGAGCGAGCCCGAACCCCGTGTACACCACGCGTCGCTCGCGCGCGACAGGAGGACGGCTCATGTGCAGGGTGCACGAGCAGTGGATGGTCACGTCGCCGGTCTCCGCGGGGAGTGGCACGCGCGGCAGATCGAGGCCGGCACGCACGCCGGCGCCCTGCACGTTGGCGCGGTGCGACCCGGCGACGACACCGAGCTCGCCACTGTCGCGATCGGCGGGTGTCAGACAGATCCCGACGGTGAGCCCGCAGCACCCGTAGGAGTGTCCGCCCGGCGAACAGTCCTTGTGCCACGGCAAGTCGGAGATGCCGTCGGTGACGCCCAGGTGCTTCGTGAGTCCCTCGGCGGCGTCGGAGTTGTCGGGATCGCGCTGTTCGAAGCGATCGTCGGTGAGCGCGCCGAGCTGCTCGAACCGCTCGTCGAGCAGCAGCTTGCGAAGCGTGGGCGATTTCTCGTTGAAGGCGAGGATGCGCGCCGCGTACCACTCGCCCTTCCCGTCGCGTGCCCACCACGACTGCCCGTCGTCGCGGCGCGCCTCGGCAACCGCGTCCGCCAGGTCGTCGACGATCGTCGACATCTCGTCGGGCTCGAACACGTCGCGGATCTTCACGAAGCCCGCGGCCGCGAGGAACTCACCGATCTGCTCGTGCGGATCGGAGAGGGTGAAGCTCCCGTGGAGGTCGAGCTCGGTGCCGTCGGCGTCGAGCAACTCGACCATGCCCGCCTCGTGAACCGGACGGCCGTCGAACAACGCGCGGAGCACGGGCTCCCACGCCACGAACTCGTCCATCGTCCCCCGCCGCATCTCGACGCGGCCGCGCATGCCGAGCCCGAGCGTGGTCGACGTCTCCTGGACGAGCTCGGAGAACGCGTCGGGTGTGAGCACGGCGACGACGGCGTCGTCGTCGAGACCGGCGCGCACCGCGAGCGTGTCACCGTCGGACACGAGGGTGTACCGAGCGTCGCCGATCTCGAGGCCGAGCGGCGTGAGCTCGAGGAGCGAGTAGCCCCGCGCGGCGAGGCGCCCGTTCTCGGTGAGGAGTGACGGGAGCGTGTCGTCACAGAACGCCGCGGCGTCGAGCGCGACCTCGCTCCCCCGAAAGCGCGTCCGGAAGTCGACCGTCGTCATGCGCCCATTGTTGTTGGCCGACGGCCCCGACGCACGCGGTGACCGGGCACCTGTCCCGGCGCCGCGCCGCCCCGACCACCACTCCCCGATGTCTCGCAGCGAGCGAACGGCTTCGGGACCGGGTACCCCGGCCACGCAGCGAGCGAACCATGAAGAAGGAGCTCGCCAGCGAACGGCCGCGGGGCCGGGTACCCCGGCCACGCAGTGAGCGAACCATGAAGAAGGAGCTCGCCAGCGAGCGAGCGCCCGCGGCGCAGGTAACCTGCGCCGCAGCGAGCGAGCGCGGAATCAGGCCCCGATGGCGTTCCGGCGCTCGAGGGCGCGCTGACGGCGGACGCGGCGCCGTTCCCGCTCCGACAATCCGCCCCAGATGCCGAACTTCTCGCCGTGGGCGAGCGCGTACTCGAGGCAGTCCTCCCGGACCTCGCACCCCCTGCACACGGTCTTCGCCTCCCGGGTGGAGGCGCCGCGCTCGGGGAAGAAGAGGTCGGGATCGACCCCGAGGCAGTTGGCGTTCTCCTGCCACCTGCGCTCCCCACGGGCCGCGAAGCGATGCGCCGCGACCAGGGCGGCAAGGCTCGACGCAACGGGGCTGGCGGTCATGACGGGTTGGGGCACGGCACTGCTCCTCGCGTTGCAGACTGCGTTGCGGAAACCAAGGTCCGGGCAAATGACGCCGCTGGAATTACAGTGGTGTTACTATGATGGGTCGTGGGCCCGAGCGCAAGGGGTTTCTTCCCCGCGTCGGAAAAGGCCCCGGGCGGACCAGGGGCAGATGCGGTGCGTGCTCACCCGGGTGTGCGCGCCCTCGGGCCCTGTAGCGCCTCGGTTTCCGAACCTACGCTGCGCCTCGTGGGGCCCTCGTTCGAGGTGACGCTCGGCGACATCACGGCCGAACACGTCGACGCCGTGGTCAACGCCGCCAACACCTCATTGCTCGGCGGCGGGGGTGTCGACGGAGCCATCCACCGCGCGGCCGGGCCGGAGCTGCTCGCTGCCTGCCGGCAGCTGAACGGGTGTGCCTTCGGCGACGCGAAGGCCACGCCGGGCTTCGGCCTCCCTGCCCGCTTCGTCATCCACACCGTCGGACCGATCTGGCGCGGCGGCGACGCCGGCGAGGCCCGCCTGCTCGCGAGCTGCTACCGGCGGTCTCTCGAAGTGGCCGACGAGCTCGGCGCCCGATCGGTGGCGTTCCCCGCCATCAGCACCGGCGCGTACGGGTACCCGCTCGGCGAGGCCACCCAGATCGCGGTCGACACCGTCCGAGCCACCATCACGAGCGTCGAGCTCGTGCGGTTCGTCTGTTTCGACGCCGCGCTCCACGAGCGGTACGTCCGCGAACTGCGCTGACGAGCGGGCCACGACGGCGTTTTGGCGTTACCGACCCCACCGGTTCGGTGGGTCGGTAACGCCAGCACAGGTCGGTCAGCCGGCGCGGCGGCGTTCGCGTCGGTGGTCGAGGAAGTCGACCAGGACGTAGTCGCCGAGGCTGTCGGCATTGGTGAAGAAGGCACGGCCGCCGTTGACGCGCATCATCTGCTCGACGAAGGACCGCAGGTAGTAGCTCTCGTCGAGCATGAAGGTGTTGATGCGGATGCCGTCGCGCGTGCACCGCATCACTTCCTTGAGCGTCTCCTCGATCGTGATCGGCGACGGCGGGTACTGGAAGTAGGCCTCGCCGTGCTCGATGTGCGCAGTGGGCTCGCCGTCGGTGACCATGATGATCTGCTTCGTGCCGCTCTGCCGGTTGAGCTGCCGGCGGGCGAGGAGCAACGCGTGGTGCATGTTCGTGCCCCACTCGAAGTCCCAGCTCATCTCCGGGAGCAACTCCGGCTTGACCTCGCGCGCGACGCGACCGAACGCGACGAGCCCGAAGTAGTCGCGCGGGAACTGGCTCGTGATGAGCGAGTGGAGCGCCATGGCGACTTTCTTGGCGGGCAGGAAGTTGTCGCGCATCGGCATCGACAGCGACACGTCGAGCATGAGCACCGTGGCCGAGCGAGTGATGTGTTCGGTGCGGTCGATCTCGAAGTCGTCGGGGATGAGCTGCACCGGCGTACCCACCCCGCGGCGCCAGATGGCGTTCTTCACCGTCTCCTGCACGTTCAGATGGAAGGGGTCGCCGAACTCGTAGGGCTTGTGGTCGTGCGCGTACTCGTTGCCCGCGCCGCTGTTCTCGACGTCGTGGCGCCCCGCCCTATCCTTCATCAGCTTGCGGTAGATGTCGGCGAGCGCCTTGCGGCCGATGGCCCGGATGGCGCGAGGCGTGAGCTCGAGACGTCCCTCGCGCTGCTCGATGAGCCCCGCCTCCTCCAGCATCTTGGTGAGATCGCGGAGCCGGTCGAGTGAACGCGCGGCGTCGTCGCCGAGCAGCTCGCGCGCGCGGTCGAGGTCGACCTCGGCGAGCTCTCCGGGCTGGGTGGCCGACCGCATCAGGTTCTCGAGGTCGTCGAGGTCGCCGAGCGTGTCGAGGAGTCCGGCCATCTCGCCGAATTGCAACGGGTTGTCGCCCGTGAAGCGCTGCGAGCGCTGCCACGGCAGGTTGGGGAACGCCTGCTGGAGGTTGCGTGACAACTGGTCGACCTGCCAGCGCAGGTCCATGTCCTCGAGCAGCGACTCGGCCAACGCCTGCAACTGCGCGCGTTGCTCGGGCGTCATCGAGTTGAGCAGCTGCTGCATCTGCGCCATCGACTGCGCCATCTGCTCGAGCAGCTCGTCGAGGCTCTGCGGATTACCGGGGAAGAAGTCGCCGTAGCGGTCCATGAACCCTTGGAAGTCGGGCTCCTCGCCGCGTTCGCGTTGCTCGAGCATCTGGTTGAGCTCGTTCAGCATGTCCTTCATGCGCTGCATGCGTTCGGGCGTCATGTTCTGCATGCCCTCGGACAGCTGGTTGAAGTAGCTCTGCATGAGCTGCTCGCGAAGCTGGTCCATCAGCTCCTCGAACCGCTGCCGCGCCGCATCGTCCATGAACTCGTAGTCCTGGAGCGCCTGCACCTTGCCGGCGAGGTCGGGTGGGAGCTGCTCGAGCTGCCGGCGACGCTGGTCGGCGACGTCCTCCACGATCTCCTGGCGGCGCTGGTCGCCGGAGCGGGTGGCTTCCTCGACCCGCCGGTCGATGCCCTCGCGCTCCATGTCGACGACCTCGTTGAGCTGCTGCGCGATGTCGTCGTACACGCCGCCGAGGTCGCGGTTCTCGAGCTCCTGGCGCCGGCGCTCCCGGAGCTTCTGGAGCATCTCGCGCAGCCCCATGAGCTGCTCGTTGTTGCGGTCGCGGAAGCCCTGTTGCATGAGCCGTCGGAGTGCTGCGTTGAGGTCGCCGTGGTAGAGGAGGTCGTCGCTCATCTCGTCGAGCAGCTGCTCGGCGTCGAGGTCGAACCCGGTCTGCGTCCCGTCCCATCGCGAGTACTGGAACCCAGGTGGGCGTTGCCGCGTGAACCAGCGCATGACGAGAACGCTACTCCTCACCGGTCGCCGGCAGGCCTGAGTCCCGACGGGGTACCGCGTCCGGCAACAATGGGCACCCCATGTACGCCCGCCGGCTCGCCGTCGCCCTCGTCCTGGTCGCGTCGGTGGCCGTCGCGTGCTCGGGAGAGGAGAGCAGCTCCCTGCCACGGCCGAGCAAACCTTTCTGCGAAGCTGCGCATCGATACGACGTCCGGGTGGAGCGGCAGGCACCGATCGGCGAGCAGATTCAGATTGTCCAGGAAATGGTCGATCACGCACCGAGAGACATCGCGCGCGACGCCGCGACGTTCCTCGACGCGCTGCAACGGCGACGTGATGGCGACAAGTCGGTGATCGACAACCCGAAGATCGAACAGGCGGTCAACCACGTGAACGTCCGCGCCGCTCAGGGGTGCGACTTCTATCAGAGCGACAGCGGCGGTATGTGATGAGGCGGGTCCTCCACACGGTGCGACGCGGCGGTGCCGTGGTCGCGCTCGTCGTTCTGCCGCTCGCGACACCCGCGTTCGCCGATCGCGCGCAGGCCGACACGATCCACGGCGGTTGCACCGGCAAGGTGAACGGTGTTGATGCTTCCGAGCTCACGAGCAACAGCCCGCTCACGGTGCACGACGGTCAGCAACTCCGCGTCGAGGGGAGCGTGCCGAAGCAGTTCGCGCCTCAGAACCCGGTGAGCAACACCACGGTCGAGGTGTCGATCGTCGACGGCGTCGTCGGCATCACGAGCGACCCGCAGAGCAGCACGGGCGCGACCTTCACCGCCACCGACAGCAGCATCGACGACTACCTACAGGTCGGCGTCGGCCTGTACCGCATCGACGTCGTCAACAGTGGCGCGGGTTGGACGTGCGAGTTCACCGTGTACGTCCAGCTCGCCGGCGACACGCTCTCGAAGCCTGCCGGCTTGGTTGCGCTCGCGGCAATCGTCATCGGCGTGATCGGCCTGCTCTTCGCGAAGGGGCGGAAGCCGAAGGAGCCGGGATGGATCGACGGCGGCCTCGGCACCGTCGACCAGATCGCGCGCGAGGAAGCATGGCAGGAGGCCGGCCAGCAGTACCCCGACGCGCTCGAGTTCGACGAGCGTGGTGAGCACGGATTCGTCATGCCGTCGCCGATCGCGCCGAACGAGCGCGTCGTGTGGGCCGGCAAGGTGCGGCTGCACGGCCACCCCGTCGCAGGGTTCTTCTGGGGGCTGCTCCTCGGCCTCGGGATCGGAGCGCTCGGATGGCAGGACGGTCGGTGGACGGTCAATCTCGGCTCCATCCTGCTCGCGCCGCTCCTGATCGCGGCGCTGTCGTCGTTGGTGGCGTGGGTCGGCTGGGGCTATCGCATCCGCGACGTGGCCGTGCTGCCCCAGGACGCCGTGCCCCCTCCGCCGGTACCGATGCCCACGCCCGCTCCCGCGCCCGACGGCGCGGCCGCGCCCGACGACACCTCCTTGCTCGAGGCGGTCGACGCATCCGGGCCGGCCGCGGCGAGCGAAACCGGGCCTTCCGGCGCGTCGGCAGCGTCGGAGGAGTCCGAGGCGTCCGAAGCGTCGGAGTCGGGGACGGCCGGCGCGGCCGCGGAGGTCAACACCCCCGAGCCGTAGCGGGTGGCCCGAGCGGGCACTCGGGTCAGCCGCGACCGCGGTACGCGGCGCGGCCGGCGACCGCGTCCTTGTTGAGCCGCTTCGAGAGGTGCAGCCCCTCGAGCACGAACTCGACGGCCGACGCGACGCCCGCGGGCGTCTCACCGACGTCGAGGTCGGCGAGGGTCGCGCGCAGCCCCGGCAGGTCGGAGACGAGCTTGGCGTACTCGCCCGACGCGATGTCCTCACCCGTGTGCACGACGAGCCCGCCGTCGAACGCGCCGACGAGCTCGGTGAGCTTCTCCGGACGCGTGCGAGCGCGGAACGTCTCGAGCACCGACGCCTTCACGATGCGGTCGAGCACCTGCTCCTCGCGACCTTCGTCGACGGTCTCGAACTCGACCTTGCCCGCGGTGCTGGCGACGAGAGCCTCGAGATCGCTCACGCGCGGTACGACCTCCGTCTCGCCGTGCCGCAACGCGCGGCGCGTGGCGTTCGCGACCAGCGTCTCGTAGTTGGCGATCGAGAGCCGCACCGAGACGCCGGACCGTTGGTTGATGTGCGGTGACCGGCGCGCCTGCTGGCTCATCTCGGCGACGATCTCGGTCATGAAGCTCGGGACGTGCACGTTGAGGCCCGTGGTGGCGAGCGGCTTCGCCTCCTGGGTGACCACCGCCGCCTCGAGCTCGGCGTCGAGTGGGTAGTGCGTGCGGATCTGCGAGCCGAACCGGTCCTTCAACGGGGTGATGATCCTGCCGCGGTTCGTGTAGTCCTCCGGATTCGCCGACGCGAGCAGCATCACGTCGATGGGAAGCCGGATCTTGTAGCCGCGGATCTGCACGTCCCGCTCCTCGAGCACGTTCAGCAGACCCACCTGGATGCGCTCGGCGAGGTCGGGGAGCTCGTTGATGGAGAAGATGCCGCGGTTGGTGCGGGGTACGAGCCCATAGTGGATGGTGAGTTCGTCGGAGAGGTAGCGGCCTTCGGCCACCTTGATCGGGTCGACCTCGCCGATGAGGTCGGCGATGGAGGTGTCGGGCGTTGCGAGCTTCTCGCCGAAACGGCGGTCTCGGTGCACCCACTCGAGCGGCGTCTCGTCGCCGCGCTCGGCGACGAGCACGCGTGCGTGCTGCGAGACCGGGTTGTACGGGTCGTCGTTGATCTCGCTGCCGGCCACGATCGGCATCCACTCGTCGAGCAGCTCGGTGAGCCAGCGGATCATGCGCGTCTTCGCCTGGCCGCGCTCACCGAGGAAGATCACGTCGTGGCCCGCGATCAGCGCGTTCTCGAGCTGGGGGAGGACCGTGTCCTCGTAGCCGATGACCCCGTCGACGAGCTGTCGCCCCTCGGCGATGCGGGCGATCGCGTTGGCGCGCACCTCTTGTTTGACCGGGCGCGAGACCCAACCGCTCTCCCTGAGCTCGCCGAGGGTTCCGGGACGGGACATGCAGCTCACTCCTTGGATCGCACGCCGCGGATCGAACGCACCGCTGCCGCCACCGTATCAGCGGTCCCTCGGCGGGCGGCCGGGCGCGCGGCGGATCACCGCCGCGGCGCGATCGCCCGCGGCCCCTGCCATGGCTCGCTCGTGGACGTTTTCACAATCCCACTTGCGCCGAGGCCGGACGCTAGGTTGCCGAGCCGTGACCAAAGTGGAAGGTGAGGTCTCGACCGCGGAGCAAATGCCCGGCGCCGACGACGCCGACGTGCTCGTCCGGTACGTGGGCGCGCCGGCCCCGCTGCCCAAGCCCGAGGGGCACTTCCTCGTCCGGTTCTGGAAGTCGGCCGTAGGCAAGAAATGGCTCATGGCGGTGAGCGGGGTGATCCTGCTCGGCTACGTCCTGGCCCACATGGTCGGCAC
>DASPTH010000307.1:0-5417 GCA_035623515.1 Acidimicrobiia bacterium | reverse complement strand
CACCCGACGCGCGCCGGGCGCGCTTGGCTAGCCTGTCCCAAACCCGAGCCCTCCGGAGACGCCTGCCCCGTGCCCGAGCCCTGGTACCAGTCCGTCGTCGGCCGCGACATGGCTGTCGATCTCGGCACCGCGAACACCCTCGTGTACGTGCGAGGCAGGGGCATCGTGCTCGACGAACCCTCCATCGTGGCGATGGACACGCGGAACGGCCGGCCCCTCGCGATCGGCACCGAGGCCAAGCGCATGCTCGGGCGCACGCCCGGCTACATCGAGGCCGTGCGGCCCCTGAAGGACGGCGTGATCGCCGACTTCGACATGTGCGAGAAGATGCTGCGCTATTTCATCCAGCGGGTGCACCAGCGCCGCTGGGCCAAGCCGCGCATGGTCATCTGCATCCCGTCCGGGATCACGGGCGTGGAGCGGCGGGCGGTCCAGGAGGCCGCCGAGTTCGCCGGCGCCCGCAAGCCCGTCCTCGTGATCGAGGAGCCGATGGCCGCCGCCATCGGGTCCGGCCTCCCGGTGCACGAACCGGCCGGCAACATGATCGTGGACATCGGCGGGGGCACCACCGAGGTCGCGGTGATCTCGCTGGGCGGCATCGTGGTGAGCGAGTCGAGCCGCGTCGGCGGCGACGAGTTCGACGAGGCCATCATCGGCTTCGTGAAGCGCGAGTACTCGCTCGCCCTCGGTGAGCGCACCGCCGAGGAAGTGAAGGTGCAGCTCGCGAGCGCGTGGCCGCTCGAAGAGGAGATGTACGCGGAGGTGCGCGGGCGCGACCTCGTGAGTGGTCTCCCGAAGACGATCGTGATCTCCACTGTCGAGATCCGCGAGGCGATCGAGGAGCCGACGGCCGCGATCGTCGACGCGGTCAAGGTCACGCTCGACAAGACGCCGCCCGAGCTCGCGGCAGACGTCATGGAGAAGGGCATCGTCATCACCGGCGGCGGCGCCCAGCTCATCGGGCTCGAGAACATCATCCAGGCCGAGACGGGCATGCCCGTGCACCGGGCCCGCCGGCCCCTCTACTCGGTGGTCCTCGGTTCGGGCCAGTGTCTGGAAAACTTCGACGTGCTCCAGCAGGTCCTGAGCACCGGTACCCAGGACTGACGGCGCCCTTCGGGGCGCACCCTTCGTATGGCTGTCTATCGGCACGATCGTCGTCGTCGCATCACCCTCGTGATGCTGATCATCACGTCGCTCGTCCTCATCACCCTCGACCAGCAGGGCACGGGCGCCGTGAGCTCGGTGCGCAGCGCCGCCCAGGACGTGATCTCCCCGCTGCAGGACCTCGCCGACAAGGCGATCACCCCGGTCGACCACTTCTTCGACAGCCTCGGTCGGGCCGACCAGCTGCGCGCCGACAACGCGCGCCTGCGCCGGGAGAACGCCGACCTCAAGGCCCAGGTCGCCGCGGGCCTGGCGGCCCGGCAGGAAGTCGACGCCTTCCGCCAGATCTACGACCTCTCTCGGGTCGCCGATTACGACGGTGTCGTCGCGTCCGTCGTGGACGGCTCGGCCGGCAACTTCGAGCGGTCGCTGCAGATCGACAAGGGCACCGACGCAGGGATCGCCACGGGGATGCCCGTCGTGGTCGGTACGGCGGGCGGCGCGCTCGTCGGCAAGGTGGTGGCGGTCTCGAAGACGCGCGCGACCGTGCAGCGTCTCGACGACCCGCAATTCGGCGTCGTCGTCTACGTGCTCAGCCCTCCGGACGGCTCGACGGCCGGGCTGGCGAGCGGCCAGGCCGACAGCACGTTCCTCGAGCTGAACGTCACCGACGCCTCGACGCGGTTGAAGAAGGGGCAGTTCGCGATCACCACCGGGCGCGCCGGCTCGCCCTTCCCCGGCGGTCTCGCCGTCGGCACCGTGGTGCACGACGTCGACCCGTCGACGGCCAGCACCGAGCGCGCCGAGCTCCGCCCGATCGTCGACCTCGACAAGCTCACGTTGGTGAAGGTGCTGAAGTACCAGGCTCCGTCCCAGCCGTGATCCGGCGTCTTCGCCTGGGCTTCGTCGTCATCATCTGCGTCGTCCTCCAGACCACGCTCTTCACCCACCTGAAGGTCGACGGTGTCGCGCCCGACGTGGGGCTCGTCGCGGTGCTCGCGGTCGCCTACTACGACGGCGCCGAGACGGGCGCGTGGTTCGGCTTCTTCATGGGCATCGCCGTCGACCTCTTCCTCACGACCCCGCTCGGGCTCTCGGCGCTGGCGTACGCCATCACCGGCTACACGGTGGGCGTCGTGCAAGCCGGCATGGTGCGCACGCCGCCCCTGATCGCGCCGATCCTCGGCGGGCTCGGCGGGTTCTTCGGCGGCCTCGTGTTCCTGGCCGCGGGCGCGGTGGTCGGCCAGTCGGGGTTCCTCACCGTCGAGAGCCTGAAGACCGTCGCCATCGCGGCGGCCTACGACGCGGTGATCGCCCCGATCGTGTTCCCGCTGGTCAGACGGGCTGCCCGCCACCCCGAGGGCGCCGGATCCTGGCGCGCCGGCCGGTGAGCGGGCCCGCGGCGACGCGGCGTGCTCGTGTCGCAGGGCCGTCGTTTGCCAGACTGTTCCCCCGTGGCGGCGGAAGGACGATCTGGCGCGGGCCGGACCCCCCGATGAGGGCCGACTGGTGAGGGCCGACGGGTGAGACCCGAGGTCGACACCCGAGCCCGTTTGGTCGTGATCGGCCTCGTCGTGGTCGCGCTCTTCGGTGGGCTCCTGACCCGCCTCTGGTTCCTCCAGGTTTCCGGCGGCGAGAACCTGGCGGTCGCCGCGCAGAGCAACGGCGACAAGATCGTGCAGGTGGCCCCGCTGCGCGGCCGCATCCTCGACGACAAGGGGCGCGTGCTCGCGGAGACGAAGCCCGTGACGACACTCGTGGTCGACCGCCAGAAGCTCGACTTCGCCGAGCGGGCGCGTCTGGTGCCCAACCTCGCGCGCGTGCTCGGGATCTCCACGGAGGAGGTCGACCGGCGCCTCGACGACAAGCAGCTACCGCCGTTCGAGGCGGTCACCATCGACAAGGACGTGAGTGACGACGTCGCGGGGTACGTGTGGGAGCACCGTGAGGACTTTCCCGAGACTCAGGTGACGTCGAGCTTCCTGCGCGTGTACCCGCAGGGTTCCCTCGCTGCGCACGTGATCGGTTACACGGGCCAGATCGACGCGCAGGAGTACGCGGCGCGCAAGAACCAGGGCTACTCACCCGACGACACGATCGGCAAGGCCGGCATCGAGCAGACCTTCGAGAGCCAGTTGCGAGGGACATCCGAGTTGAAGCGCGTGCGCGTCGACAACCGCGGCATCAAGATCGGTGAGACCGTCATCCGCAAGGCGCAGCCCGGGCACGACGTCCAGTTGTCCATCGACATCGACGCGCAGCGCGTCGCGGAGGACTCGCTCGCGCAGGGGATCGACGGCGCGCGCGCCAAGGGGTTCGAGGCGAGTGGCGGGTCGGTGGTCGTGCTCGACGCGCGGACCGGTGGCGTGCTCGCGCTGGCGTCGGCACCCACGTTCGACCCCAACCAGATCGTGGCGGGCGGCGCGCCCGCGTCCTACTTCGACCCCAACGGCGAGCTGCCCCTGATCGACCGGGCCCTCAGCCCGTACCCGCCGGGCTCGACGTTCAAGCTGTTCTCGGCGATCGCGACGCTCAAGTACGGCATGCGCGCCGCGAGCGACACGTACTACGACGACGGGTGCGTGCAGTTCGGCGACGGCGAGCGGTGCAACGCGGGGAAGAACAAGTACGGCTACGTGGACCTCCCGCGCGCGCTCACGGTGTCGAGCGACGCCTTCTTCTACAACGTCGGGAAGGAGTTCTGGAGCGTCTACCAGCAGGAGGGGACCGGCGACACCGCGCAGCACCCGCGGGGCTACGGCATCCAGGAGTTGGCCCGGGCCTTCGGCTTCGGTTCCCCGACGGGGATCGAGCTCGGCGGCGACCAGTCGGGGCGCATCCCCGACCTGTCGTTCAACGAAGCGCTGAACGCCGACAGCAACGATCCGACGTCACGGACCTGGCGCCAGGGTGACGAAGCCAGCCTCGCGGTCGGCCAGGGTGACGTGCTCGTCACCCCGCTGCAGCTCGCCAACGGGTACGCCGCGTTCGCCAACGGCGGCACCCTGCACACCCCTCAGCTCGTCACGCGGATCCTGGCCAGCGTCGCCGGCGATCCGGCCGGGACGGTCGGCAAGGTGCTCCAGCAGCGCGTGCCCCCCGCGCCGCGACCCACCGGTCTCACCCCCGAGGTGCGCGACCCCGTGATCGAGGGCCTCAAGGGTGCCGTGAACAGCCAGGAGGGGACGGCGTTCTTCTCGTTCAACACCTACAACGGGATCCCGTTGGCCGGGAAGACCGGGACCGCGCAGGTGCCCCCCAAGGAGGACCACTCCTGGTTCGTCGGGATCATGAACCCCGACAACGACCCCGCGCAGCCGCAGTACGCGGTCGTGGCGATGGTCGAGCACGGCGGGTTCGGCGCCGACGTCGCCGCCCCGATCGTGCGCCGCGTCATGGACTACCTGAACGGCAACCCCGACCCGCCGCCGGTGCGCACGTCGCCCGCGCCGGTCAAGAAGACGGACTGATGTGGTGGAGATGCAGCGGAGGCGTGGCCGGGCGGCGGGGATGCCGGAGCGGAATCGACCAGATGTGATGGAGATGCAGCGAAGGCGTGGCCGGGCGGCGGGGACGCCGGAGCGGAATCGACCGGCGTGATGGCTGGCGTCACGCGGACGCGCGTCGGGACCGGGGTCGGGCCGGGAGCCGGGACCCGGCGGCTCCGCGACAGCCCCGCGCGCCTCGACGCCGCGCCCGTCCGCCACTTCGACTTCCTCCTCGTGGGCGCGACCGTCGCGATCAGCCTGATCGGCCTCGTCATGATCTGGTCGACGACGCACAACCGCGTCCCCGGCGACGAGTACTACTTCGTGAAGCGCCAGGCGCTCTTCATCGGAGTCGGCCTCGCGGCCATGGTCGGTGTGCTCGCCATCGACTACCGGCGGCTGCGTGACCACGCGCTGCTCGCGTACGGCGCGACCGTGCTCCTGCTACTCGCGGTGCTCGCGCCCGTGGGATCGAACATCAAGGGGCACCAGGCGTGGTTCCAGCTGCCCGGCGGCTTCACGCTGCAGCCGTCGGAGCTGGCGAAGTTCGGCCTGATCGTCGCGCTGGCCGGCTACTGCAACCAGTACCGCGGCGAGCTCGATGCGTGGCGCGTCACCACGATCATCGCCTGGGGTGCGGTGCCCATCGGCCTCGTGCTGCTCCAACCCGACCTCGGAACCGTGCTCGTGCTGGGCGCGATCCTCCTCGGGCTGCTCACGGTCGCCGGCATCACATGGCGCCAGCTGTTCGTGCTCGTGCTCCTCGCCATCACCGGGGTCTACGCGGCCGTCACGCTCGGCGTCCTGAAGGACTACCAGCTC
>DASPTH010000297.1:0-6163 GCA_035623515.1 Acidimicrobiia bacterium | reverse complement strand
GACCGGTGCGCCGTTCTCGGCCGGACCGGCGACGTCCGCGACGGCGAGGCGCTCCCGCTGGGAGACGTCCACGCCGAAATGCTTACCAGTCGCGGGTCGTAGCCTCGTGACCGTGCTGTGGGAGGCGCGGTTCTGGCCGTTGCTGGCCGACGGGTCGGTCACGGTCACGTTCCGGCGATGGAAGCGGCCCCAGGTCGTGGCCGGGCGCCGCTACCGGACACCGGCCGGCATCATCGAGGCCGACGACGTGCGCTTCGTCACCGCGGACGCGATCACCGCTCGCGACGCGCGCCGCGCGGGGTACCCGTCGGTCGCGGGTCTGGTGGCCGACCTGCGCGGCGACCACGAGCTCCCGATCACGCGTATCGGCTTCCACCTCGTGGCCGAACCCGACCCCCGCGCCGAGCTCGCGGCCGAGGACGCGCTCACGCTCGAAGATGTCGACGAGATCACGCGCCGACTCGATCGGCTCGACGCGCGCAGTGGTCACGGGGCGTGGACCCGCGCCATTCTCGACACGATCGCGGAGCGACCGGCCACGCGCGCCGCGGACCTTGCCACGTCGTTCGGGCGCGACACCCGCGACTTCAAGCTCGACGTGCGCAAGCTCAAGAACCTCGGTCTCACGATCAGCCTGGAGACCGGCTACCGGCTGTCGCCCCGCGGCGTCGCCTACCGACAGGCCACCCGGCTGCGGCGGCGCTGAATCGTCGCAACCGTCACGCGGCTGCCGGCACCACACCTTCCGCAACTTCGTACGCGCCAGTCGCCACTCGCAGCTTGTAGTGGTGCTCGCCGCGCCCGAGGTCGACGAGCGCGATGCCACGCTCGGCCGCGGTGGCGACGAGATCGAGGAGCAGGATCAAGCCCGGTGAATAGCGGCCGAAGCGCGGGTCGTAGACGGGAAACCACCAGCAGAGACGGTCGCGCCCGAGCAACCCGAAGTGCATCGCGACGAGCTCGTCCCCGGCACGCAGCGTCGACAACAAGCCCGTGAGTGCGTCGCACTGGGTCCGCGCGAGCAGGCGCACGGCGTCGACGATCCACGGTTGGTCGAACCGGTCCCACACGCCGGTCTCACGGTATTGCGCCGACTTCCAAGCAAAGAGGGTGTCGAGTGCATCGCGATCCGCGGTCTGCCATTCCACCGTGACGTCGCCGACCTCGCGACCGAGCTTGCGGCGCCGACGAGCGACCTGGGCGAGCACATCCTTCGAGCTCGCGCGTACGCGCTCGAGGTAGTGCTCGTGACCGTCGGAGAGATCGATCGTGGGCGAGCGGTGGCGCACGTGATGGAAGGGCGCGAAAGTCGTTTGGGACACCAGGAGGTGATCGAAGGACCACCGTTCGAGTCCGGCGGCGCGCACGAGCACGCGGGGATCCCAGTCGAAACCCGCGGGGGCGATCAGAGCCTGCGCGTCACAGATCGTCGCGCCGATCGGCGCGCCGGACCCATCACCCGAGTGGTGCGAGAAGGGGAGGAACGCGACCGGTCGACCCGCGTCCTCGACCACTGCGACTCGCGCGTCCTCCCGCGCACTATCGATCGCGAGGGCGAACTCCGGCGCGAGGAACGGACTCCCGAGCGCCGCCTCCGTTCGTTGGAGCGAGGCCCAGGCGCCACGGTCGGCGTCGGTCAGCGCGCCAGGTCGTACGACCCGCACGTTCACGGCTTGCTCCTTGCGGACGGCGCCGAGGCGGTTGTCCCGCGAGCGGCACTAACCTGCCCGGAGATTACCGCCCCCGCCGGAAGTCGAAGCCATGTCCCCGCGGCGAGCGGTCGCGCACGAGTCGCGGAGGAATACTTGCGTCGCTTGCTGATCGGCGTTCCGGCACGGAACGAAGGCGCCCGCATCGGGGCCCTCGCCGAACGCATCGAACTCGGTACGGCGATGCTCGACCACGACTTCACCTCGCGCCTGGCGCTCGCCTACCAGACGAGTGACGACGACACCCTCGCGCGTTTTGTCGATCGTCCGAGTCGAATCCCGCAACTCGTCGTGCAGTCGCCGCACGAGCAGGTGGGCAAGGGCGCGAACGTCAAATTGCTCATGCGCCGCGCGCTCGACGACGGCGACGACTACCTCCTGCTCGTCGACGCCGACCTTGCCGGATACGACCCACGCAACGTCACACGCGCCGTCAACCACGCGACGCGCGACGGGTACGGGATAGTCCTCCCGCTCTGGTCACGCCCCCGCGGTCAGGCCAACACGACCAACTTCCTCGCGTGCCCACTCGTGTTCGCGACGCACCGGGCCCGTATCCGGCAGCCGATCGCCGGCCACATGCTGTTGCACCGATCGCTGCTCGCGCAGGTCGACCTCGACGCGCTTCCCGACGACTTCGGTGTCGACATCATGCTCACGCTGCGCGCCCTCGAACAGGGTCTGTCCGTCGGTCAAGTCCGGCTCTCGGCACCGGATCACCCGGCGAAACCCGGGAACAGCGAGCGCGTGATGACCCAGGTGGCGATGGCGGTGCTCGGCGCGCTCGCCGCCGCTCCCGCCGTCGACCGTCCCGAC
Organism: Acidimicrobiia bacterium; assembly: GCA_035623515.1. Classification (GTDB taxonomy): domain Bacteria; phylum Actinomycetota; class Acidimicrobiia; order IMCC26256; family DASPTH01; genus DASPTH01. The sequence goes on along the minus strand of DASPTH010000297.1, from coordinate 3,638 downwards.
GTCACGTGGCCGGAGCACTACTGGGACGGCTGGGAGTGGCCGCAGAGCAACGGGCTCGAGCCGGACCACATCGACGTGATCCTGCGCCACGCGGGCTCCGAAGCGGAGCTCGCGCGTTGGCTCGACGTCGGCGAGGCCGGCGACGACGCGGTGGCCGAGATGTGGTGCGACCAGCTCGCCGACGCCGTCCGCCGCATCCGCTCGCCGTATCCCGATCTCGGCCGGATCGTCGACGACCTCGTGTGCCCCTTCTTCGTCCACGCCGAGCATCGGGCGCGCCGCAAGAGCTCGGTTGCGGAGCTCGAGCAGTACGTGGCCGACCTCGGGTTGCGGCTCGCGGCGCGGCTCCACGGGTGACCCGGGTGGCGGTGCTCGCACCGCATCCCGACGACGAGGTGCTCGGGTGCACGTCGGTGCTCACCGAGCACGACACGATCGTCGTGCACGCGACCGACGGCGTGCCGATGACCGTCTCGGGTGCGGATGCCGACGCGCTCCGCACCGCCCGTGACCGAGAATCGCGGCGAGCGGCGACCGAGCTCGGCGCGCGCGTCGAAGACATCCTCACCCTCGGAGCGCACGACCAAGAGCTGTGGTGCCACACGGCCGATGTCGCCGACGCGCTCGTCGCGCTCTTGCCCACCACCGAGTGCGAGATCGTGTACACGCCGGCGTTCCAGAGCGGGCACCCCGACCACGACGGGCTGTACGTCGCCGCCCAGATCGCGCGCAGCGCGCTCGCGGACCGCGGTCCTCAGTGGCTGTGCTACGCGCTGTACGCGCTCGACGACCACGGTCAACCCGGCTACGGGTGGCTCCATCCAGGCTTGTTCCCGAACGTGAGCGAGCGCGCCTTCTCGCCCTCCCAGATCGAGCGCAAGTCTCGTGCCTTGCGGACCTTCACCACGCAGGTGAGCCCCGGCTCGGTCGTCCAAGCGTGGCTCGATGCGCCGGTGAACGAACGCTTCGCTCCACTGCCGCCTCGTGACGCACCGATCCCGTTGCTGCGCTCGTACTACGACGAGGTCTTCCGCTTCGGCGAGCAGGGAATCCACCGCGGGACGGTCGATCGCGTGCTGCGCGCCGCGCTCGCGAAGCCATGAGCGCACACGACCTGCACGCGCTCATGGGGATCGCGCTCGACGAAGCGGAAGCCGCGGTGCGTCACGGCGACGTGCCGGTGGGGGCCGTCGTCGCCCGAACGGACACCGGGGAGATTCTCGCCCGCCGCCACAACGAGCGCGAGCAACTCGCCGATCCCACCGCGCACGCCGAGATCCTGGCGCTGCGCGACGCGGCGCGCGCCCGCGGGAGCTGGCGGCTCGACGGCTGCATCCTCGTCGTCACCCTCGAGCCGTGCCCGATGTGCGCGGGAGCCGCGGTCGTGGCGCGCGTCGACGAAGTCGTGTTCGGCGCGGCCGATCCCAAGGCCGGAGCGCTCGGATCGCTCTACGACCTCGGTGCCGACCCGCGCCTGAACCACGCATTCGCGGTTCGCGACGGTGTGCGCGCCGACGAAGCGGCGGCGCTTCTACGTGCATTCTTCGCCGAACGGCGCGCGTGAGCGCGTCGGTAGAATGCCCGCCGGAGGGATGCGAGAGCGGCCGAATCGGATGGTCTCGAAAACCATTGTGGGGCAACCCACCGTGGGTTCAAATCCCACTCCCTCCGCCAGATTTCTGGTCGCGCTCGCTGCTCGGCGGGATACCCGCCTCGCGGCCGCTCGCCGCTGCCAAATTCTGGTCGCGCTCGCTGCTCGGCGGGATACCCGCCTCACGGCCGCTCGCCGCTCCAGCGAGCTCCTCGCCCTCCGGGCTCGTCGCCGCCCCCCCAAACTCTGGTCGCGCTCGCTGCTCGGCGGGATACCCGCCTCACGGCCGCTCGCCGCTCCAGCGAGCTCCTCGCCCTCCGGGCTCGTCGCCGCCCCCAAACTCTGGTCGCGCTCGCCGCTCCACCCAAGCCACACACAACTCCTGTGGCCGTGACACGCGAGCGTTCCGGCGCTGATGTCCCGGTCGCCTGAGCGGGACGAACGGTGGGGGGCGGTGTACCGCGCGGTGTCCGCGCGCGTGCCTGCCGATGAGCGGGAAGTGGACGCCCGCGCGCGCATCCTGGCGGAGCTCGAGCGGCTGCCGTTCCCGTTCTCGGAGCACGACGACCCGACGCACGTGACGGCGTCGGCAATCGTCGTCGGCCCACGGGGAACCGTGCTCCACGTGCACCGGCGCAGTGGTGCGTGGCTGCAACCGGGAGGGCACGTCGAGTCGGACGAAGTGCCGTGGGACGCGGCGATCCGCGAGAGCACCGAGGAGACCGGCCTCGACGTGTGTCACCCGCCGAGCGGTCCCCAGTTGATCCACGTCGACGTGCATCCGGCGCCGCGCGGCCATGTGCACCTCGACCTCCGCTATCTGCTCTACGCGCCCGACGACGACCCGTCGCCCGCGCCGGGCGAGAGCCCCGACGCGCGCTGGTTCTCTTGGGACGACGCGCACGACGTCGCCGACGAGTCGCTGCGGAACGCGCTGCGCGCCGCGCGCGCCCACCTGTGACAGAGGTTCAGGCGAAGAGCGTCTCGCCCACGAAACCACCGGACTGCACCCCGGGCGGCACGGCGTAGACACCACTGCTCGTGTGACGGATGTACTCGTTGAGCGCGTCGGTCGAGAGCCGTCGCTGCACGGGAATGAACCCACGCCGCGGATCGCGCTGGAACGCGACGAAGAACAAACCCGAGTCGAGCTGGTTCGTCACCGGGTCGATGCCGTCGGTGAACGAATAGCCGCGCCGGAGCAGCCGTACTCCGTCGTTCAGGTCGGGCGCGGCCAGACGGATGTGCGCGTCCTTTGGGATCACGAGCTCACCGTCGTGGCGTGCCCGGAGGTTGACGGTGTCGTGCTCGTGGCGGCCGCCGAGCGGCGCGCCGCTGCCCTTCACCCGGCCGATGGTCGCCTCCTGGTCGGCGAGGGTCGACCGATCCCACACCTCGAGCAGCATGCGGATCCGGCGAATCACCATGTAGGTGCCCCCGCGCATCCACACCGGCTGGTCGCCCTTGCCCACCCAGACGTGCGCGCGCAGGCCCGCTGTGTCCTCGGCTACGAGATTGTTCGTGCCGTCCTTGAACCCCATGAGGTTGCGCGGCGTCACCTGCGCGGTGTCGGTGCTCGATGTGCGCCCGAATCCGGTCTGCGACCACCGCAACACGGCGGTGCCGCGCCCGATGCGCGTGAGGTTGCGGATCGCGTGGAACGCGACCTGGGGGTCGTTCGCGCAGGCCTGGACGATCATGTCGCCGCCGCTGCGGGAAGCGTCGATCTCGTCGCCGGCGAAGGAGGGCAGGTCGACGAGCGCGTCCGGACGCGCGGCCGCGAGCCCGAAGCGGTCGGTGCCGGCGCGGTCGAAGAGCGTCGCCCCGAATCCGAACGTCACGGTGAGCGACGCCGGACCGAGGCCGACGCTCTCGCCGGTGTCGTCGGGTGGCGCCTCGGGGTCGGTGTTGTCGTCGCCGACCGGGCGGCCGGCGGTCATGCGGCGCGCGGCTCGAGTCCACTGCCTGAGCAGGTCGACCACGTCGTCGCGCCGATCACTCGTCACGTCGAAGGCGGCGACGAGGAGCCGGTCCTGCGCGGGCGTGA
>DASPTH010000290.1:0-6572 GCA_035623515.1 Acidimicrobiia bacterium | reverse complement strand
CGTGAACGGGCCGCTTCGCGCTCCGCACAGCATCGGGTTCACCTATGCACGGAGCGTGGGCGGCGCCACCGAGCGGTTCCTGCGCGGGCTCGCGCGTGGCGAGATCTGGGGCAGCCGCGCCGTCGAGGGTCGCGTCGTCGTGCCGCCGGTCGACCACGACCCGACGACCGGTGCGGCCACCGCGGCGTTCGTCCGGGTCGGCGACGCGGGTGTGGTCCGTTCGTGGACGTGGGTCGCGCATCCCACGCCGCAGCACCCGCTCCCGCGGCCGTTCGCGTTCGCGCTCGTCGAGCTCGACGGCGCCGACACGTCCCTCCTCCACGTGGTCGAGGCCGACGCCGAGGACGAGATGGTGACGGGACTGCGGGTCCGCGCCGACTGGCGTGCCCAGCGCGTCGGCAGCGTCCTCGACATCCGCGCCTTCGTTCGCGAGGAGCGCGGAGCTGCGGAGCCCGCGCCCTCCGAGGCGCCGGACGAGATCGAGGTCGTGTCGGACGTGCGACTCCAGTACACGTTCGAACCGGGGCTCGCGTTGTCCTCGTTCTTCGGCGCGCTCGCGGAGCAGCGGATCGAAGGCGGCCTCTGCGGCACCTGCGAACGGGTCTACGTACCGCCCCACGCCAGGTGCCCGGCGTGCGGCACCGGACCGATGCAGCCCGTCGTGCTCGCGCACACCGGAACGGTGGAGTCCTTCGCCGTCGTCCACCTCCCCGTGCCCGGTATGGACCTCGACCTTCCGTTCGCGTGGGGATGGATCCGGCTCGACGGCGCCGACGTGCCCTTCGCACACTTGCTCGCAGAGGTCGCGCCGCACGACGTGCGTGTCGGGCAGCGCGTCGAAGCCGTGTGGGTTCCCGACGGTGACCGGCCGGCGTCGTGGGAGGCCATCCGGTACTTCCGTCCGGTGGACCCGGCGTGAACCGCGTCGCGGTCACTGGTTTCGCGTACCAGGTCGGGCCGGTCGGTGACGGTCGCAACGATGCGGAGTTGCTGGCGCCCGTCGTCGCCGAAGCACTCGGCGCGAGCGGGCTCTCCCGCGACAACGTCGGTGTCGTCTGTTCCGCGAGCTCCGAGTTCCTGAACGGCGTCGTCGGGTCGGTGATGGGCGCCTTCGACGCGTTCCCGGGGTGGCCGCCGCGGACCCACTCGCATCTCGAGGGCGACGGCGCGTTCGCGTTGTACGAGGCGTGGATCCGCGTGCTCGCCGGCGAAACCGACGCGGCACTGGTGTGTGCCTACAGCCGACCGCTGGGCGACGACACGGGGCGCGTGCTCGCGCTCCAGCACGACCCCTACTTCGTCGCACCGCTCGCGCCCGCCGCCCGCGAGCTCGCGGCGTTGCAGGCCCGGGCACTGCTCGACGACGGCCGGTACGCCGAAGCCGACTTCGCGACCGTGGTTGCCGCGCGCCGGCCGGGTACCGACGTCGACGAGCTGCTGCGGCGGCCGTACGTGGCCTCGCCGCTCCGGGCTGCCGACTGCTCGACGGTGTGCGCCGGCGCGGCCGCGCTCGTGCTGGCCCGGGACGACCTCGTCGCGCGGTCCTCCGATCCGCCCGCATGGATCACCGGGATCGACCAGCGAATCGACAGCAACGCGCTGGGGTCGCGCGATCTGACGACGTGCACGTCGGTGCGCGCCGCGGCTGCCCGACTCGGGCTCACCGGCGCAACCCTCGACGTGCTGGAGGTGCACACACCGTTCAGCCACCAGGAACTGATGGTCGTGGAGGCGCTCGGCGCGGCGGCGATCCGGACGGTGAACCCGTCGGGGGGCGCGCTGCCCGCCGATCCGGTGATGGCCACCGGCCTCATCCGGCTCGGAGTGGCAGCCGACGAGATCCGGCGAAGCGGCGCGCGGCGCGCGGTCGGTCACGCCACGAACGGTCCGTGCCTGCAACACAACCTGTTGTGCGCGTTCGAGGCGGATTCGTGACGACACCGTGCGCCGTGGTCGGAATCGGGCAGACACAGCACGCGGCCACGCGGCGCGACGTCACGATGGCGGGCCTGGTTCGCGAAGCAGCCGAGCGAGCGGTGCTCGACGCCGCGCTCGACTGGGACGAGATCGACGCGATCGTGCTCGGCAAGGCGCCCGACGTCCTCGAGGGCGTCATGTCGCCCGAGCTCTTCCTCGCCGACGCGCTCGTGGCGGTCGGGAAACCGATCATGCGCGCCTACACCTCGGGGAACGCCGGCGGCATGGCCGCGAGCACGGGCGTCGCGCTCGTCGGCTCCGGCCAGTTCTCGCGCGTGCTCGTCGTGAGCTTCGAGAAGCAGTCCGACGGCAAGGCGGCGGGCGCGACGCTGCAACACGTCCCGTTCGAGGCGCGATGGCAGGGAGGCACCGGCAGCCTGTTCGCGGCCATCTGCAACGAGTACATCGACCGCTCGCACGCACCCTCGCACATCGGTGACGTCGCGGCGCTCAAGGACCGGCAGAACGCGGTTCGGAACCCGCTCGCTCAGGTGCGGCGGAGTGACATCACCCTCGAGGCGATCGCGACGTCGAGAATGCTCTGGGAACCCATCCGGTTCCTGCACTCGTCGCCGTCGTCCGACGGCGCCTGCGCGGTCGTCCTCGCCGGCGACGCCGCGGCCGCGCGCTCCCCGAACCTCGTGTGGGTCCACGGGTGCGCGGTACGGACGGAACCTCCGGTTTCACCGTGGCACGACAACGTCGATCCGCGCGCGGGGCGCGAGTGCGCGCGCGAGGTGTACCGGCAGGCGGGCATCACCGACCCCGCGCGCGACCTCGACGTGGCCGAGCTGTTCGTGCCGTACAGCTGGATGGAGCCGGTCGTGCTCGAGAACGTCGGGCTCGCCCCCGCCGGCTCCGGATGGAGGCTCGTCGACCTCGGCGCCACCGCGATGGACGGCTCGTTGCCCGTCAACCCGTCGGGAGGGTTGCTCGGCGCGAACCCCATCGGCGCCGCCGGGCTCGTGCGGTTCGCGGAGGCCGCGATGCAGGTGCGGGGCACGGCCGGGGAGCACCAGGTCGACGGCGCGCGCCGCGCGCTCGGGCACGCGGCCGGTGGCTACTCGAACTGCTTCGCGATGTGGGTCGTGGGCCGCGGCAAGCCGTGACCCGGTTCAACCAGGGGCTTGCGCGTCCCACGTCCGCTCGTTCAGCGCGTGCTCGCGCAGCTTGGACTTGACGATTCGCTGCATCGCCGCGGTGCGCTCGGGGTCGTCGAGGTACTCGATGTAGCGCGGGACCATGAACGGGGGCATCCGCGCCGCGAGGAACTCGTGCAGCTCCGCGTGGGGCAACTCGGCGCCGCCGTGCAGGACGACGCAGATCTTCACCTCGTCCTCGCCGTGCTCGGACGGCACCGCAATCGCCACCGTCTCGGCGACCGCGGCGTGCTCGTTGACGACGGCCTCGACCTCCATCGACGAGATGTTCTCGCCCCGGCGCCGGATGGAGTCCTTGATGCGGTCGACGAAGTGGTACCTGCCGCGCTCGTCCTGCACGAAGCCGTCGCCGGTGTGGAACCAGCCGTTCCGCCACGCCGCCGCGGACTGTTCCGCCATGCCGAAGTAGCCGGGCGTCATGCGCCAGGGCTCCGTGGTCCGCACGAGGAGCTCGCCCACCTGCCCGGCCGGGAGCTCGTCGTCGTTCTCGTCCGCGACGCGCACCTCGTAGCCCGGGGTGACGCTCAACGCGGTCGACTCCCAATCGGCGGAGACGTCGGGTCCGGCGAACAGCGGCGTGCCGATCTCGGTGTTGCCGAAGAGGGTGCGCATCTCGACGCCGAAGCGCTGCTTGAAGTCGTCCACACGGGGAACGACGGGCGCGCCGTTCACGAACCGGAGCGGGTTGTCGACGTCGTCGGCGCGCGCGGGCTCGTCGATCAACCAGTTCATCATGGCCGGGATGAGCGCCGTGGTCGTGCAGCCGAATTGCCGGACGTCCGCCCAGAATCTCCGGGTCTTGAAGGAATCCCGGAGCACGACCTGCCCGCCCGGGAAGCCGAGCCACGCGAGCGGCAGCATCCCGGAGAGGTGGAACACCGGGAACGCGCAGTAGAAGACGTCGTCTCCGGTGACGTCGATCCAGGCGTGGTTCGGCCACAGCCGACCCCACGGGACGAGCACGCCCTTGGACGGCCCGGTCGTGCCCGAGGTGTAGCTGATGCACGCGATCTCGTGGCGCTCCGGCACGCCCAGGTCCGTTGCCGGCTCCGCGGCGTCCCAGATGGTCGACGCGCTCACGACGCGCAACGGCGAGCCGGCCGGGAGGGCTTGGGCGGGGAGGTCTTCGGCGAGGTCGTCGGGGTCGGCATCGGTGACGATCACGAGCTCGAGCCGGTCGAGCTGCGGCGCGATCTCGACGACTCGGTCGAGGAACTCACGCGCGCAGATCATGCGGCGAGCAGCGCAGTTCGTGAGGACATAGGCGAGCGAGCTGCCACGGAAGTCGGTGTTGACGCCGGTGTGCACCGCGCGCAGCCAGCCGAGCCCCAGCCAGTGCTCCTCGGCCGAGACCGACGTGCGCACCATCGCGGGGACGTTGTCACCCGCGGTAACGCCCACTCGCCGGAACGCGTCGGCCCATCGGAGTGTGGCGTCGTGGAACTCGGCGTACGTCCGCGAGGAGCCGCTCACGTCCCGGAGAAAGGGCCGATCGGGGTCGACGTGCGCCCACCGCTCGATCGCCCACGGCAACGTCTCGGTCGGCGCGAACGTCGGCTGCGGACGAACCCCTGGCATGACTGCGCGGCACGGTAGCCGATCACCGCGACGTTCGTGAGCGGGCGCTCACTAAGATCCGGGCCGCGCGGATGGCACGGGCCCGCCGCGCGAACGGGAGGCACGGTGGGTGTCGAGGCCGCGGTCAAGGTCGTCGATGCCGACACGCACCTCACCGAGCCCGCCGACCTCTGGACGGCGCGCATCCCCGAACGCTTCCGCGAACGAGCGCCCCGCGTGGAGCGACACGAGGCGAGCGGGACGCTGCGATGGAGGATCGGCGGGCGTTGGTGCAGCCTCGTCGGCAACTACAGCATGGCCGGCTGGCACGAGTTCCCACCGTCGTGCCCGCCGAACCTCGACGACGCCGACCCCGCCTGCTACGACGCCGGTGCGCGCGTCGTGCACATGGACCGCAACGGCATCTACGCCCAGGTGCTCTACCCCAACGTCATCGCGTTCGAGGGCCATGCGTTCATGGCGTTGGACGACGACGACCTGAAGTTGGCCTGTGTGCGCACCTACAACGACTACCAGTCGGAGTTCGCCTCGGTGGCGCCCGAGCGGTTCGTGCTGCTCGCGGTGCTGCCCTTCTGGGACCTCGGCGCGTCCATCGCGGAGCTTCGCCGATGCCACGCGATGGGTCATCGCGGCGTGCTGTGGGCGTCGACGCTCGACAAGCACGGCCTCCCCGACTTTCCCGACGAGCACTGGGACCCGCTCTATGCCGTGGCTCAGGAGCTCGCCATGTCGATCAACTTCCACGTCGGAGTGGGCAACACCGCCGAGGAGATCGAACAGGCGATGAACCGCACGGAGTACGACCCCGCGTTCAACACCGCGCGGTCGGCGATGTCGTTCGTCGGCAACGCGCGCACGATCGGCCAGCTCCTCACGAGCGGGCTGTGCGACCGGTTCCCGAGGCTCGACTTCGTGTCGGTGGAGAGCGGCTTCGGCTACGTGCCGTTCCTGCTGAATGCCCTCGACTGGCAGTGGAAGGGAACCGGCGCGCGCGACCGGTACGCGGATCGCCTCCTGCCGAGCGAGTACTTCCGCCGCCAGGTCTACGCCACGTTCTGGTTCGAGCACGACACGCTCGAGCTGCTGCCCAAGTACGCGGACAACGTCATGTTCGAGACCGACTTCCCACACCCCACGAGCCTGCACCCCGGCCCCGCGAGCTATTCACCGTCACCCGCCGACGTGATCCGCCGGGACACCGAGGTCGTCGGCGAGACCGTCATGCGCAAGGTGCTGCAGGACAACGCCTGCCGCGTGTACCACATCGGGTGAGGAGGCGTGCTGTTCGACGCGAGCGACCCGGTTCTGCGGCGCGACCCGTACCCCACCTACCGGCGCATGCGCGAAGAGGCCCCGGCCTGGCTGTCGCCTGACGGCATCTGGTACTTCACGCGCTACGAGGACTGCTTCACGCTGTTCCGCCATCCCGCGCTGAGTTACGACTTCTCGGAGTCGCGGGCGTTCCGAGCCGCGCTCTCGAGCGATCCCGAGCGGCGGGAGCGCCAATTGGAGTCGGCGAAGCGGCACCGCTCGCTCCTCGAGCACGACCCGCCCGAGCACACGCGCCTGCGCTCGCTGATCAACCGGGCGTTCACCGCGCCGTCGGTCGAGGCGAGCCGGCCGGTGATCGAGCGGTACATCGATGAACTGATCGACGGGTTCGAGGGGGTGAAGGTCGACCTCGTCGACGCCTTCGGCTCCATGCTCCCGATCCTCGTGATCTGCGACATGATGGGCGTCCATCCGGAGGAGCGGCGCGACTTCCTCGGGATCGGGAACGACATCGCCCGGGCCATGGATCCCGACGTGCCGCTCGAGGAGAAGTCGGCGGCCGGCCGGAACATGCGCAGCTACATC
>DASPTH010000288.1:0-3159 GCA_035623515.1 Acidimicrobiia bacterium | reverse complement strand
CCTCCACCCGCTCCTCCTCAACCTCCTCCTCCTCCTCCTCCTCCTCCTCCTCCTCGGGTGGCGCGTACGTACGCGCCGATGCCCGGGTACGCGGGGATGCACGTTCCCGACTACCTGGTGTGGTCGATCCTGTGTCTGTTCCTCTGCCTGCCCGGCGGCATCGTCGGCATCGTCTACTCGAACAAGGCCAAGCAGTTGGGCGCGGCGGGCGACTATCCCGGCGCGCTGCAGGCGGCGCGCACCGCCAAGACGTGGTGCTGGGTCTCGCTCGCCGTCGGCGTCATCAGCGTGATCGTCGTGATCGCAGCCAACGCGGGCGGCAGTGGCAGCTAGAAGCGCGCGCCTGCGCCGCAGGTACCCGGCGGCGCAGCGAGCCGTGGCCCCAGCGGCTCCGCAGCGAAGCCGCCGAGCGCGGAACGTGCGGGTTGGCGAACCCACCCTCGGTCGCGTCGCGCGCCTGCAAGCGGCCGGGTGTCTCGCCGCCGCCGGCAGCGTGCTCGCGCTCACCAGGTTCGACGATCCGCGTGTGCCCGGGCACTACCCGCCGTGCCCGTTCCACGCGCTCACGGGCCTCGACTGTCCCGGTTGCGGCACGTTGCGCGCGATGCACGCGCTCATGACCGGCGACGTCGCGTCGGCGATCGGCTACAACCTGCTCTTCGTCTGCGCAATACCCCTGTTCCTCTTCGTCGGCGTGCGGTTGGCGAGGAACGTGCTCGGCCGGCCGACGCCGCCGCTGCAGCTCGTCGTGCTCGCACGGGTGGCGGTGCCGGTGATCGTCCTCTTCTGGGTGTTGCGGAACACGTCGCCGTTCCACTTCCTGGCCGCCTGAGGACCGGAGGATCGCGGTGCGAGCCTGGCGGGTGCACGGATTCGGTGAGCCGCGCGACACCTTCGTGCTCGACGACGTCGCCGAACCGAGCGCGGGCGACCTCGCGGGCCTCACCATGAGCATCGGCGGCTGGGTCCCGTCGACGCCGGACAGCGAGCCGTTCGACGACTGGGTGATCCTGCGCATGACGGCCGCCGCGCTCGCCTTGCCCGACGTCACGATGTGCCGCGGCACGTACCCCGTGCCGGTCGGGCGTCCGTACGTCTCTGGCCAGGAAGGCGTCGGTGTCGTCACCGACGCCGCGCCCGGCCGCCGCGGTCTCATGGGCCGACGGGTCGCCGCGGTCACCATGCAGCCGTTCGGGAGCCTCGCGCCGGTGTCGGTGGGGATCTCGACGATCTTCGAGGTGCCCGAGGGCATGAGCGACGACGAAGGCGCCGGCTTCCTCATCCCCGCGCACACCGCGTACCACGCCGCCGTCCGCCGGGGCCGCGTCGCCGGCGGTGAGACCGTCGTCGTGCTGGGCGCGGCGGGCGGTCTCGGTGCCGCGCTGGTGCAGCTCGCGATCGCCCGGGGCGCGCGCGTGTTCGCGGTGGTGGGCGGCGCCGACAAGGTCGCGTTCTGTCGAGCGCTCGGCGCCGACGCGGTCGACCACCGCGCGGGTGACTTCGTGGAGCTCGTCCTTTCCGCGACGGGTGGGCGCGGCGCCGACGTGATCCTCGACCCGGTGCAGGGCGAGATGGGCGCACGCGCGCGTGCGTTGCTCGTGCCCGACGGTCGGCACGTGCTCTGCGGTCACGCGGGTGGACTCGTCCCGCACGACCCGCACTTCTACGTGTACAACCACACGCTCGTGGGCGCGACCCTCGGTAGCTATCCGCGGGCCGAGATGCAACGCATCCACGCCGAGTCGCACGCCGCACTGCTCGAGCTGTGGTCCGCGGGCCACTACCGGCCGACCGTGACGCGCCGCGTCGCGTTCGGCGACGTGCCCGCCGCGCTCACCGACCTCGCGGAGCGGCGCACGATGGGCCGGGTCGTGGTCGGCATCGAGTAAGCGACGAGAGGAGCACGCTGTGTTACAGATCGGGATCGTCGGGTGCGGGTCGATCGCCCGCGCGCACGCGGTGGCGCTGCGGATGCTCGCGGACGACGAGGTCGCCACGCTCGCGGCTCTCGCCGACCCCGATCCGGCGGGGATCGAACGGGTCGCCGCCATTGCGGGGACCGTGGAGCGTCGCTACGCACACGGGCAGGATCTGATCGAGGACCCGGACGTCGACGCGGTGGCCGTCATCACACCGACGCGCTTCCACCGCGACGTGATCGCGCAGGTCGCGGCGGCCGGGAAACCGCTGTTCACCGAGAAGCCACTCGCGCCCAAGTTCGCCGAGGTCCGTGAGATCGTCGACCTCGTCGCGCGCGCCGGGATCCCGGCGCAGGTCGGCTTCCAGTCGCGCTTCCACCCGATCATCCGGCACCTGCGCGACACGGTCGCGAGCGGCGAGCTCGGCGCGGCGATGGCGTACACCATCCGTGACGACCAGTTCTGGCCGACCGGCGAAGTGGTGGAGGGGCACACCACATGGCGGTCGCGTGCTGCCGACGCCGGGGGAGGCGCGCTGCTCGAGCACTCGATCCACTCCTGCGACATCGCGTGCTGGCTCTTCGGCCCGGTCCGCCGCGTGCACGCGGTGACGCGCCGCATGTTCGGCTTCGACGTCGAGGACACCGCGGCGCTCACGATCGAGCACGAGAGCGGCGTCGTCGGCAACCTCGTGAGCATCTTCAACGGTGTGCAGGACCGCGAGGAGCGGCGGATCGAGGTGTTCTTCGAACAGGGCGTCATCGAGGCGACGACCGACTTCGTCATGGGGGCGCCCGAGGACAGCCTGCTGCGCAAGGGTGTCAGCGGGCCCGCCGAGCGCGTCGACTGCGACGCGCTCCTCCGCACGATGCTCGCGGCCGAGGGGCTCGACCCCGACCGGCAGTTCTGGGTGTACCAGTACCTCGCCCACCGGTCGTTCGCGCAGGCGGTCGCACGCGGCGACACGCCGTCCCCCGGCCTCGACGACGCGCTCGAGGCGCACAAGCTCGTGGAGGCCGGCTACCGGAGCGCGGCGAGCGGCCGGCCGGTTGTGCCGGCCGACCTGGATTGATGCCACCATGACAGGCGTGGAGTCGACGGCGCCGGTGACCGAGCTCGACGTCCTCGTCGTCGGTGCGGGGTTCGCCGGCATCTACGGCGTGTACCACTTCCGCAACCTCGGCTTCTCGGTGCGCGCGCTCGAGATGGGTGACGGCGTCGGCGGCACCTGGTACTGGAA
>DASPTH010000258.1:0-6201 GCA_035623515.1 Acidimicrobiia bacterium | reverse complement strand
CACGCACGTCGGTTACCCGCTGGCGATCCGGGTGCTGGCGCGTCGGGGCTCCGGTCGCGACGGTGACGAGACGGCGCTCCCCACGTTGACCGTGGTGATCCCCGCGTTCAACGAGGAGCGCTTCATCGCCGACAAGATCCGCGACACGCTCGCGCAGGACTATCCGCGGGCGTTGCTGTCGATCGTCGTCGCCGACGACGGCTCGACCGACGGCACCGCCCGGATCGCCGCCGGGCTCGGCGTGTGCGTCCTGAGCAGCGCCGAGCGGGGGGGCAAGTTCGACGCCATCAACCGGGCCGTCCCGCAGGCCGATGGTGACATCGTGTGTCTCACCGACGCCAACGGCGCGCTGGCGCCGGGGACGCTCCGGGCGATCGCGGAGGCATTCGACCATCCGAGCGTCGCGGTGGTGAGCGGCACCAAGGCGGTGCTGGGCACCGGCGCGTACGGCACGGGCGAGAGCTTCTACTGGCGGATGGAGAACGCGACGAAGCAAGCGGAGTCGGCACGCGGCTGCACCATGGGGGCCGACGGCGCCATCTACGCGGTGCGGCGCACCGAGTTCGTGCCCCTCCCCGCCCGCACCATCGCCGACGATCTCGAAGTGCCGTTCGGCGCGATGGGACGCGGGCGCTGGGTTCGCCATGCGGGCCGCGCCGTCGCGTACGAGGAGGTGTCGCGGTCGGTGGGGTCGGAGTTCGAGCGCCGGACGCGCATCGCCGCCGGGGTGTGGCAGGCGATCGTGCGGCACCGCCGGTTGGCGGACCCGCGTCGCGGTTGGGTGGCGGTGGCCTTCGTGTCGCACCGCGTTCTCCGCACTGCGGTGGTCCCGCCCCTCCTCCCGGTGTGCCTCTTCGGCTCTGCCGCACTCGCACGGCGGAGCCGGGTCGCCCGAGGCCTGCTCCTCGCCCAGCTCGCGTGTTACGGCGCCGCGAGCGCGGGAGCGCTGAGCGACGCGCCCCTTCTCGGAGTGCCGCTGCAGTTCGTGCTCACGAACGCGGCATCGGTCAGGGGCGCGGTGCGCTTGTTGCTCCGGAACCAGTCGTCGTTGTGGCAGCGCACGGAACGCGGCCGTTGGGTGACGGCGGGAGGTGACGCCTGACCGATGGACGACTACGAGTTCCGGAGCGCGGACATCTGTCGCCGGTTGCTGTCGGCGCGCGCCCGGAACATCACGTTCAGCACCGCACCGAAGTCGGCCCTCGTGGTCGCCCCGCACCCCGACGACGAGACCTTCGGGTGCGGGTCCACGATCGCGCGCAAGACCGCTGCAGGCTCCCGCGTCTCGGTGTGCGTGGTCTCGGAGGGAGACGCCTTCCCCTCCGACGAGATGTCGCCCGAGGAGATCGTGGCGATGCGGAGGACGAACTTCGGCGAGGCGTGCAACGTCCTCGGGATCCGAGCCGACGACGTGTGGCGACTGGAGTTCCCCGACCGCGGGCTGACCGACAACGTCGCGGGCATCGCCGGCGCGATCAGCGACGTCATCGAACGCGTCCAGCCCGACGAAGTCTTCCTCCCCACGCGGCACGACCTGCATCCCGACCACAAGGCGGTGAACCGCGCCGTGTTCGACGCGGTGGACCGATCGGGCACCCGGGCCGCGTTGTACGCCTATCCGGTGTGGTTCTGGTCGCGCGACACGTGGACGCCGCCGCACGCGTCGCGGGCCGCGGAGCTCGCGAGCCGCCTCCGCCTCCTCGCGGCCGGCCTGACCCTCCGCGCCGCACGCGTGGACGCCGGCCCGTTCTTCGAGTCGAAGCGGCGCGCGATGGCCTGCTACGAGTGGGAGCTGGCCCCCGACCGCGCGTTCTTCGAGCAGTGGTCGCTGCGCACCGAGGAGCTGTTCTTCGCAGCCGGGCCCGCCACGCGCAATCGGCCGTGAGCGGCCGCGCCGTCAACCGAGGTCGCCCATCGCCTCGAGTTGCATCTCGACGAGGTCGACGTCGGCCTCGCCCCCGGTCACGAACCACGAGCCGGCGTCGCCGAGTGCGCCGCGGAGCGGGTCGTCTTCGCCGACCGCGACCATGAGCCGCATCGCGACCGCATGGTCCCGGAACCACGGCAGGCGTTCGGCGGGGAGGAAACCGAGTGCGAGCAGCTCCCGGCGACTGCGATCGTTCCGGGTGAGGAGATCGACGAACGCCGTCGAGCGGTCCCGCCGCGCGAGCACCAGGCAGCTCGTGAGCAGCGGCGACACGAAGCGACGGGGTGCGAGGTAGTCGACGACCCGCAGCGACGCCGCCTGCCGCCACCGCGTCGCCCGCAGGACCGCGTAGCCCACCGCGTCCTCGCCGTGCAGCAGGTAGAAGCGCCGGTAGCGCCCGGCGAACGGGGATTCGTCGAAGCGCCAGCGCAAGCTGGCGGCATCCCGCCGCGCGAGCACCCCGTAGTCGACGCACGCGCGGGTCCACACTGCGTCGGCTCGGTCGTCGAACCGGGCGACTTCGACCAACCGCGTCGACGGCGCGCGGGCGCGGCCGACGGACACGGCCGCGAGCGAACCCGCCGCCACGAACGGCACCGCGGCGGCGGCGCCCGCCCGGCGCGCCGGCGACTCCAGCGATCGGGCGACGGCTGACGCACGGGCGACGGCGACGAAACGCGGCACCGATCCGAGGTCGATCCACCCGGCGCGTTCGTAGAGCCGGTGCATCTCGTCGGTCATCCAGATCGCACAGCTCACCCGCGACGCGTCGCGCTGCGCCGCCGCGAGCGCCGGGCCCACGCCGCGAAGCCGCCACCGCTCGTTCACCATCAGCTCGATCGGGTAGGCCGCGGCGACCTCGGCCGGTCCGACCCGCAACCGAGCGGCGATCTCGGCCTGCTGGCCGACGACCCGGCCGTCGCGCCGGCAGATCCACACGGGAACACCGTCGGCCGCGCGCTGCGGGTTCCGTTGGAGCCACTCCAGCCACGCGGTGGGCACGAGCCCGGCCCGGTCGCCGTACTCCTCGGCCTGGAAGCGGCGCAGGTCGTCGAAATCGTCCGGGGTGCAGCGCGCCACGCCTCGCGCGGCGCGTTCGGCGAAGCTCGTCACCGACGCTCCGAGACGTCGACGTCCTCGAGCGTCAACGCGGGCATCAGGCTGCGGTGCGCGACCCGCCGCTTGCCGACGATGTCGCGGTACGCCCACGTCACCTGATCGGCGCCGAGCCCGACCACCTCGCCCGCGACCTCGGGGGCGACGTCGTGCTCCCACGCCCAGAGCAACAGGTCCATCTGCGGGTAGGGGAAGCCGAAATAGAACTCGTCCTGCGTCTGCGGGAGGCTGTAGGTCTCCGTCGTGGGGGGTTGCGCGCGAATCGCCTCCGGGACACCGAGGTGCTCGGCGAGACGGTAGACCTGGCTCTTGAACAGGTGCGCGATCGGCTTCACGTCGGCGAGCCCGTCGCCGCCCCGGACGAAGAAGCCGAGCTCGTACTCGAGGCGATTGGGCGTGCCGAGCACCGCGTAGTTCTTCGCTTCCGCGTGCACGTACTCGATCATCTTCCGCGTTCGCTGCTTCATGTTCGTCGCGGCCACGATGCGGTTGTAGACGTCGACGGGCAGACGTTGCGTGCGCTGGTCGCCGTCGGGCGACTCGATCGTGAGGTTGAAGTAGGGGATGCGCTGCTCGGTGGGCATGCCACCCGCGATCGTGACCTTCTGCCGGTAGCCGGCTCCGTACTCCGGGAACAGCTCGCGGATCGCCTCGTCGCGTCGTCGGTAGCAACCGGCGGCGTCGAGCACGGGACCGATCGGCTCGACGAGGTAGTCGACCCCGAGGTCGTCGCAGAGCGCGGCGGCCTGCGCGGTGCTGGCGTCGGCGGTCTCCCACTCCGGCATGAGGAGGGCGAGGACACGATCGGCGCCCAGCGCGCGCTGCGCCAGACACAGGCACACGCTGGAGTCGACGCCACCACTCGCACCGACCACGACGCCGCGTCGCTTCAGGCCGCGCGTCGACGCGACGAGGTGGCGCTCGATCCCGGCCGCGGTCTCGGCCGCATCGATCGCGAGGACGTCGGGTCCGAACCGTGTGGACACGGCTACCGCGCCTGCTCGACCAGCGGAGCGCTCGTGCCGCCGACGCGGTCTTCGAGCACGTGCTGCTGCCAACCGTCGAGCCGGCGGCGCGCCTCGCGTGCGCGCGCATCGAACGCGGCCCCGAACTGGCGCGCCAGCACCTGGAGGGTGAGCGCGCCGACGAACGCCATCTGCTCGCGCTCCGACAGGTGCCCTTCGGTGCGCCGGGCCTTGGCCACGAGCCGCCCGGCCGCGGCGGCGTCGACCATCCCGTAGCGCGCACACTCCGCGGCGGAGAGCAGGTCGAGCAACGAGTCGTCGCTCGGTGCCTCGACGAAGGGCGTGACCATCGGCGCGCGGTACGGGACCTTCGGCCGGCGCGCGACCTCGCTCGGCAGCCGCCGCCCGGCGAGCCGGCGCAGAACGATCTTGTCGCGCAGGGCCGGCATCCGCAGGCGGCTCGGCAGGCGGGTCGCCAGGTCGACGACGTGCGGATCGAGGAACGGGTAGCGCACCTCCACACCGTGTGCCATGGCGACCCGGTCGCCCTGGAGGGGCAGCAGGTAGGGCGACAGGAACGTCTCGATCTCGAGCCATTGCGCGCGCGCCAGGGGCGGCCACGAGGTCCACCCGTCGGGCAGGTCGGGGGCCCCGAACGACGCGCGATCGCGTACCTCGGAGGACAGCAGTCGCTGCGACCACGAGGTGTTCTCCCACCGGATCAGGTGCGAGTAGTACGGGTCGTCGGTCTCCTGCAGGTGCCGGCGGAAGAACGACGCCCAGATCCCCGCATCGCGCGCGCCGCCCGTGGCGATCTCGGAGTGGACGCGCGAGAAGAGTTGCGGACGGACTTGGGAGTCGGGGCGCGCCGCCCAGTACCGGCGGACCTTGTCCTCCTTGAAGATGCCGTACCCCGCGAAGAGCTCGTCGGCACCTTCGCCGGTGAGGACCACTCGCATCCCGTTGCGTTGCACGAGGCTCGAGAGCACGAAGAGCGGTACCGGCGCGGTCCGGAGCAGCGCGGCCTCGCAGTGCCACACGACGGGTTCGAGGTCGCGCACGATCTCCCGACCACCGCACACGATCTCGTGATGGTCGGTGCCGAGGAGGGCGGCCATCCGGCGCTGCTCGGCGGTCTCGTCGAAGTCGGGGTCGCGGAAGCGCACGGCGAACGTCTCGAGCGGGCTCGTGTCCACCGTGCGGATCAGGGAAGCGATCACCGACGAATCGAGGCCGCCGCTCAGGTACCCACCGACGGGCACGTCGGCCCGGAGCCGCAGACGGACCGCTTCGGTCAGTCGTTCCTCGAGCGCGTCGGCGGCGTCGTCGACGCTGGCCTTCGAGAGGTCGGGGTCTTCGGAGAACTCGAGTCGCCAGTAGCGCTGCTCGTGCTCGGCGAGTGAGGTGTCGAACCAGAGCGCGGTGCCCGGCGCGACGCTCCGCACGGCCGAGAAGAACGTGGCCGGGGCAGCCGCCGACCATCGCGCGAAGGCTTCGGCCACCGCCGAGGCGTCGATCCCGCCGTCGACGAGCCCGCTCGCGAGCAACGCCTTGGCTTCCGAACCGAAGACGACGCAGCCTCTCGATCGCGCGTAGTGCAGCGGCAGGATCCCGAGCCGATCGCGGACGAGCGCGAGCCGACCGCGATCACGGTCCCAGAGCGCGAACGCGAACTGGCCGTTGAGGCGCGTCCACGCGTCGGGCCCGTACTCCTCGTAGAGGTGCACGATGACCTCGGAGTCGCCCTGCGAGCGGAACCGGTGGCCGCGGGCCTGCAACTCCTTGCGCAGCTCGAGGTAGTTGAAGATCTCGCCGTTGAAGCTGAGCCAGACCGAGCCGTCCTCGTTGCTCAACGGCTGGAAGCCGGTGTCGAGGTCGATGATGCTGAGGCGCGAATGCGCGAGGCCGACGGTGCGATCGCGGTAGAGGCCGTACCCGTCGGGGCCGCGGTGGTCGAGCATCGCGATCATGCGCCGGAGCAGCTCGAGCGAGATCGGCGCCGCGCCGGGGGCGGTCAGGATCCCTGCAACACCACACATGGGCTACGAGAGCGCGGCCTTCCTGATCTTGCCCGTGTCCGTCTTGGGGAGCTCGTGGGCGAGCTCCACGAACTTCGGCACCATGTAGCTCTCGAGGCGGGCCCGGCAGTGTTGCCGCACCGCCCGCTCGTCGAGCTGCCCGGGCGAGTGGAGC
>DASPTH010000248.1:0-6741 GCA_035623515.1 Acidimicrobiia bacterium | reverse complement strand
CTCCGTCCGCGCCGCTCCCTCCGCAGTCCGCGCCGGCCCCGCAACCGCTTCTCCCCGCCAGCCCGCCGCCCGCCCCGGGTGGGCCGACCCTTCCTCCCCTTCCGCCCGCCGCCCCGCCCGCGGCGGCATCGCAGCCGCCGGTGCCGGGCTGGCGCCGCGGGGTCGCCGTCGTCGCGGTGCTCCTGATGGTGCTGATCGGAGGGGCACTGCTCGGCAGCGCGGTGCGGGGCGGCTCGATGTTCTCGAACTCGGCCGTCAGCGCGCCGAGCAACCCGGCTCCGTCCGGCCCGTCCAACGCGGGGTCGGTCAACCCCTCGAACGGCAACGCCAACGTCGCCGGCGGCGTGACGCCTGCGCTCGTCAACATCAACACGACGCTCGCCAACAACTCCGGTGAGGGCGCCGGTACCGGCATGCTCATCTCGAGCAACGGCCTGGTGCTCACCAACAACCACGTGATCGAGAACGCCGACTCGATCTCGGTGGAGATCGGCGGCGACGGGTCGAGTCACAGCGCGAAGGTGCTCGGCTACGACATGCGGGACGACGTCGCGCTCATCAAGGTCGACGGTGTCTCGGGGCTGAGCACGATCCCGGTCGGCGACCCGAACGGCGTCTCCGTGAACGACTCGATCGTGGTCATGGGCAACGCTCTGGGTCGTGGCGGCGAGCCGTCGACCACGCAGGGCACCGTCACCGCGACCGACCGCCAGATCACCGCGACCGACCAGGACGGCAGCAACGCCGAGACGCTCACCAACATGATCCAGGTGCAGGCCGACGTGCAGCCCGGCGACTCCGGAGGCGCGCTCGTGACCGCCGACGGCAAGGTCATCGGCATGACGACCGCGGCCTCCACCGGCGGCTTCCGCTTCAACGAGTCGGCGGAGGGTGTCGGCTTCGCCATCAAGATCGACAAGGCGTTGTCGATCGCGAAGCAGATCCAGAACGGTCAGGAAGTCGACGGTGTGCACGTCGGGGCGCGCGCCCTGCTCGGCGTCGCGATCCAGGACAACAGCGCGGGCCTCGGCGGGCGGAGCAGCACCACGAACGGCGCCGTGGTCACCACCGTCGGGCCGAACACGCCGGCCGACAACGCCGGCATCCAGCAAGGCGACGTGATCACGTCGATCGGGAACTCGTCGGTCCACTCGAGCAACGACCTGCAGGACATCCTGAACGGCTACCACCCCGACGACAAGGTGAAGGTCAGCTGGACCAACGGCTCCGGTGACGCCCAGAGCGCGACGATCAAGCTGACCGAGGGTCCGCCGGCCTGATCCCGTCGGGCGAGGCCGTGCTCGTGGGCGCCGCGTCCACGGGCACGCGGACGACGCTCGCGATCCCGAGACACAGCGGGCATGCGGCTTCGCACCAGCTCTGCGCGCCGCGGCGTCGCCCGCGCCGCACGAACCAGAACACTGCGGCTCCCGCGAGCAGCACGACGAGCAGGATCACCGCCACGCCTTTGGCCTCGTCGAAGAGCTCGCGCGCAAGCGGCCCGAGCAGGGCGCCCAGCACCAGATGGAGCTGCACGAACACGCTCGCGCCGATGATCAGCGGCGGCAGCGCCTTGCGCGCGGAGATCCCCGACGTCCCCGCGGCCACGGCCGTGATCGTCCGCAAGCCGGGCGTGCCGCGACCGACGAGCATCATCGAGCGGCCACGGGTCTCGATGAGGTTCCGGAACCGCGCGATGCGCTCCTCGGTGAGGCCGACACGCGGCCCCATGCGCGCGATGACCGCGTGGCCCGGCCCGCGGCACGCGTAGAAGACGAGGCACGTGCCGGCCACCGCGACGAGCTCGAGGGCGAGCACCGACACCCACCACGGGAACTCGCCGGCGCTCGTGCGTTCCCCGATGAGCAGCATCACGAGGTCGTCGGGGATCGGGATGGGAACGCCTGCCTCCATCGGGATCAGCAGGGCGACGGCGGCGGGCAGCCCGAGCCCTCCGAACACCGCTCCCAGCGTGGGCCTCGCCCCCGGCACGCTCATGTCGAGACTCGGTTCGCTCCCGAGCGGGCGCCCGGATCAGTCCTCGTCGAACACCTCGTCCTGGTGCTCGCCGACGTGGGGGGCCCGGCGGGAGATCCGCCACGGCGACCTCGGGGCGATGAACGGCGCTCCGGGGTACGCGAACGATCGGCCGAGGTCGTCGTGGTCGACCTCCACCGGGAAGCCGCGGGCGACGACGTGCTCGTTGGTGAACGCCTCCTCGGGCGACCAGACCGCGCCGACGGCCAGGCCGCGCTGCTGCGCCCCGACGAAGAACTCCTCCGGGGTCATGTGCTCGGCCAGGAACACGAGCGCGCTGCGCCCGGCGCCGTAGATCTCGGAGATGAGCGGGTCCTCGCGGAGCTCACCGAGCGAGATCCCGCCGCGCTCGACGGCGAGGTCGAGCAGGACGATGTCCCCGAACTCGTCGCGGAACCCGCACTCGTCGACCCAGTCGCGCAGGCTCGCGAAGTCCTTCACGTGACGGGGCGGGAACCCCGTGTTCACGTACCGGCCGTCGGCGCACTGCACCTGGGTCTCCTGTGTGATCGAGGCGAGCGCGTGCCGCCCGGTCTGGCGGACGACCGTGTTGCGCGCGACGAGCCAGTCGAAGCTGCCACTCTCGGTCGTCACGTTGGCGGCCGCGTGCATGCTCACGTCGATGAACTGGCCGGTGCCCGACACCTCGCGGTGGAGGAGCGCAGTCAGCGCGCTCATCGCCGCGAACGAGCTCGCGATGTGGAACGCCTGGTTGCCGCCGCCGCGTACCGGCGGCAGCGTGTGGTCGTCGTAGCCGCAGTTCCACACCGGACCGCCGCCGGCGAGGAGCGTGAGGTCGGTCGCGGGCTCGTCCGCGCGCGACGTCGCGCGCCCGAACGGCGTGACCGCGACCCAGATCAACTCGGGACGCCCGGCGCGCACGTCGCGATGGTCGAGGCCGATCGCATCCAGGCGCCCGGGTGGCTCACCCTCGAGCACGATGTCGGCCGTCGCCGCCAGCCGGCGGAAGCGCGCCGCGCCGTCGGGGTCGTCGAGGTCGAGCACGACGCCGCGCTTCGACGTGTTGTAGTACCACCAGGTGAGGCTGCGCTCGGGCCCGGGCTCGTCGTCGACGAAGGGACCGTACGAGCGGCCGGGGTGCCCGCCGGGGGGCTCGACGACGATCACGTCGGCGCCGAGGTCGCCGAGCAACTTGCCCGCCCACGCGGCGTGATCGCTCGCGAGCTCGACCACGCGCACACCGTCGAGCGGTCCCGTGGAGCTCGCGGCCGCTCCGCTCATACGACCTTCTCCTCGTGGAGCGACACGATCTCGTCGTCGCCGAGGCCGAGCACGTCACGGAGCACGTCGTCGGTGTGCTCGCCGAGGCACGGCGCGCCGTGCTCGATGCTCCAGTCGGTGTCCGAGAAGTGCACGGGGAGGCCGTCGACGCGCACCTCGCCGATCTCGGTGTGGTGCACCCGCGGCCACAGCCCGAACTCGCTCGTGCCGGGGTCGTGCTCGATGCGGTCTTCGGGCGACGCCACCGCCGACGCGGGCACGCCCGAGGCGCGGATCGCCTCCGCGGCGGCGTGGCGGTTGCGCGTCCTCGTCCAGGACTCGACGTGCGCGTCGAGGGTGCCTTGGTCGGCGAGGCGGCCGTCGAGTGTCGCGTAACGCTCGTCCTTCGCCCACGGCTCGGCGATCACGGTCGCGAGCCGTGCCCAATCGTCGTCGTCGCGGCACGCGATCGCGATCCACTCGTCGTCGCCCTCGGCCGCGTAGATGTTGTGCGGCGCCATGGCCGGCGCGTGGCTGTGGTTGGAGTGGGGCTGGCCGTCGCGGCGCAACGGACGGCCGTTCACGCTGAAGTCGAGGAGGTCGGGGCCGCACAGGGCGATGCCGGGCTCGGTACAGGCCATGTCGATCCACTGGCCCTCCCCGGTTCGGTTGCGGTGGACGAGGCCGCTCATGACGGCGATGGCCATGTAGTTGGCGCCCATGTGGTCCATGTACGAGAAGCCCCAACCGGCGGGGGGGAGCCCGGGGAGCCCGCTGCTGAAGGTGAGGCCCGACACCGCCTGCACGATCGGTCCCCACGTCCGGAAGCTCGAGTACGGCCCGGCTGCGCCGAAGCCCGAATTCGAGACGTACACGATGTCGGGCTTGACGCGCGCGAGCTCCTCGTAGGGGAAGCCCATCCGCGCGAACACCCCGGCGGCGAAGTTCTCGGTGACGGCGTCGGACACCGCGACGAGCTCGCGGAGCAGGTCCTTGCCGCGCTCCTGGCGCAGGTCGATCGTGATACCGAGCTTCTCGACGTTGTGGTTGTTGAACGCGCCTCCGAGGTTGACGCCGCGCCGCTCGTCGACGAACGGCGGCACGCCGCGCAGGATGTCCCACGATCCCTGGCGGACGGGGTCCTCGACGCGGATCACCTGGGCTCCGAACGCGGCGAGGAACTTGGTGGCGCCTGCGCCGGCGAGCTGGCCGGTGAGATCGCAGATGCGGAGGTGCGCGAGGGCTCGGGAGCGCGACGCCGGCAATGCCACGCCGCATCCTACGCAGAGGCTCCGGCACGGTCGTCGTAGACTCACGGCTGTGACCGCCGAGTTCGTCTGGATGGGCGAGTCGCTGGTGGTGCTCTCGGGCGAGGAAGCCGAGGAGCTCCGCCGCGAGCTCTCGGAGAAGCCACCGAACCCCCGCCGACGTCCGAGCGATGCGGAGGTCGTGCAGGTGAATCCCGACTACCTGTAACGGCCCTCAGGGGCCGTGCGTCCGTTCGTGAGGCTCCGGCGCCGCCCGGATCCGCCCGGCGAGGACGGTCACGGTGGGCGGCCTGGCGTCACCGGATGTGGATCGGGACCTTCGCGTAGCCGCGCACGGTGCTGGTGTGCACCCACTCGAGCTCGGCGTCGTCGATGTCCCACGCGGGGAAGCGAGCGAGGGTCTCCTCGATGGCGACGCGCGACTCGAGGCGCGCCAGCGCCGCGCCGACGCAGAAGTGCGTGCCGTAACCGAACGCGACGTGCCGGTCGATCGTGCGCCGCACGTCGAACACGTCGGCGTCTGCGAAATGACGCTCGTCACGATCGGCGCTGCCGTTCAGCAGGATCATCCGCGAGTCCTTCGGCACGGGCCTGCCGTGGTACTCGAGGTCGCGGTTCACCCAGCGGGCGTTCACGGGTGAGGGTGCCTCGTAACGCAGCATCTCCTCGATGGCGTTCGGAATCAACGCCGGGTCGTCGACGAGGACGCGCCGCTGGTCGGGGTGGCGCGCGAGCAGTACCGCGGCCCACGACAGGAGGCGCGCCACGGTCTCCGTGCCCGCGATCGACAGCAGGGTCACGAAGGAGCCGATCTCCGCGTTCGTGAGCTTGCGCGTCGTGCCGTCGTCGTCCTCGAGGTCGGACTGGACGAGCACCGAGATCAGGTCGTCGCGCGGCTCCCGGCGGCGCTCCTCGAGTATCCCGGGCAGCATCACGAAGAGGGCGTCGCCCGTCATCTGCCGTTCCTCGAGGATCTCCTCCGCCGACCGCCCGTCGACGAACCCCTGTTGCGTCTCGTCCATGTGGAACATCTCGTCGACGCCGTGGCGCCACTCGTCGGCCGCATCGTCGGGGAACCCGAGAAGGGCGAGGATCACCGACGGCGGCACGAGCGCGCCGAATTGGTCGACGAAGTCGAAGCCGTCGTTGCCCACGAATTGGTCGAGGTACCGAGCGCACAGGCGGCGCACACGCGCTTCGAGGCCGTGGATGGCGCGAGGGGTGAACGCGCGGCTCACGAGCTTGCGCAGGTGCGTGTGCTCGGGCGGGTCCATGAAGATCATCATCCCGCCGCTGCTCGGCTCCGGCGTCATCATCTCGAGCACGGTCATGTGTGCAGAGCTGAACGTCGCGGTGTCGAGCATGGCCGGGAGTACGTCATCGAAGCGGCTCAACGCGAAGAAGTCGTACTTCTCGTTGTAGTAGAGCGGCGCCTCGTCGCGGAGCCGCTTCCACACCGCGTGCGCGTTCGCGTCGACTTCGTAGTCGTAGGGGTCGTAGTAGGGCTCCGCCCGCTCGAGGATGCCGGTCACCGCGGCCAACGTTA
The DNA here is from genome assembly GCA_035623515.1 of Acidimicrobiia bacterium. Classification (GTDB taxonomy): domain Bacteria; phylum Actinomycetota; class Acidimicrobiia; order IMCC26256; family DASPTH01; genus DASPTH01. Next base: position 669 of record DASPTH010000248.1, on the reverse strand, counting down.
CCGGCGCACGGCCCGAAGGGCCGACAGCACGCGTGACGGATCGAGCGGCTGGTCCGTCACGCTCGCGCCCACCTGGGCGAGCGCGTCGGCGACCGCGTTGAACACGGCGGGGGGAGCGCCGATCGCGCCTCCTTCACCGACACCCTTGAACCCACCGGGCGTCGTCGCGGGCGTCTCGACATGGTGGCACTCGATGTCGGGGATCTCACCCGCGGTCGGCACGAGGTAGTCGAGGAAGGTCGAGGCGAGTGGGTTGCCGTCGGCGTCGTACACGTTGTGCTCGTAGAGGACGCCGCCGATGCCCTGCGCGACGCCGCCCGCGATCTGGCCTTCGACGATGTTCGGGTTGATCATCACGCCGCAGTCCTCGCTCACCACGTAACGGAGGAGGGCGACCGTGCCGGTGTCGGGATCGACCTCACACGTGCACGCGTGACACGCGTTCGACCACACGCCCCCCGGAGCCTTGTAGCGGTACATGACTTCGAGCACCGGGTCGACGTCGTCCGGGAGTGTGCCCGGGCTCAGGTGCGCGGTCTGCGCGACCCGCGTGAGCGTCACCGACTTCGCCGGCGTGCCCTTCACCGACACGATGCTCGCCGCCATCTCGAGGTCCTCGGGCGCAGCCTCGAGCAGGTGACCGGCGACGGCGAAGATCTTGTCCTGGAG
>DASPTH010000242.1:0-8721 GCA_035623515.1 Acidimicrobiia bacterium | reverse complement strand
AGCATCGCGAACGTCTTACCAACGCCCGGAGCTGCCCCCAGGTACACCCTGAGCGTGCCGCGTGCCATCCGGCCCCCTCAGGGCGTCGGCGTCGCGGAGCCCTCGCCGGCGAGCACCGCGCCGAGTTGATCCGACAGCGCGACGGCGACCGTGCGCTCCTCGATGGAGGCGCCGGCGGTCGGGCTGCTGATCAACACGAAGCGGCCGAGTTGGCGTCCGCGGCCGAGAACAGGAAGCTCGACCTCCGGCGGCAACGCGAACTCCTCGCCGGTGAACCGGTGCGCGGTGACGCCGGTGACGGCGCCGTTGCGCTCGAGTCGGGGCAGCGGCCGACCGACCGGGACCGGCTCGAAGAAGCAGTCGCGGAGATCGAGCAAGCCGACGAGCTCGGTCGCGACCGCGCGCTCCAACTCCTCGGCCGGCATCCCGCCGGCGGCGAGCTCGGCGACTCGGTGCAGACGGGCGATCTCGGACGCGCCGCGGGCGGCGATGCGCTGCGTGCGCCGCAAGCGCACGACGATCTCCCCGACGAGCAACCCGATCACCAGGAGGAAGATGGTGGTCTCGACGTCGTTCGCGCTCTTGATCGACAGTGAGAGGTACGGCTTCGTCAGGAAGAAGTCGTACGACATCGCGGACACGATCGCCGCGAGCACCGCCGGGCCCCGCCCGCCGAGCAGGGCGGCCACCACGACGACCACGACCATCGCGAGCGCGAGGTTGGCGCTGTCGACCTCGCCGCGGATCCCGACCAGCGCGGCCCCGAGCGCGATGGGCAGCAGCCCGGCGACGACCAGAGCCGGCGCCTTCCACTCCTTGCCGAGCGGCGTCGCGCGGCCGTGCGAATCCTGCATCGTGTCCATCAACGGTAGTCCTGACGGTGCTCGTCCGACTGCGACGGCGTCCTGACGAGCGACACCCGAGCCAGTTCGTGATCGAGGTGGCGCTCACGCGTCCCGTCGTCGAAGAGGAAGTCGAGATCGGGGCCGCTGCGGGCCACGAGGACGACCCGGTGGACGCCGGCGGGCGTGACGACTCGGGTCCCTTCCCGTACCAGCTTCCAAGCCACCTTGAGGGTGTCGTCCATGGCCGTCTCCGCGTCCCACGTGCTCGATCTCACCTCGACTCCTACACCGACTCTTACACCGTCTCGCGACGGGTCGGTCGCCGAACGGCCCGAATTAACGGAAAAAAAACGCCCCCAACGACGCGACGCGCGCCCGTTAACGGCCTACTAAGACGGACGACGCAGCCGCTAAATGTGCGACAAGGCACCTCGCTGCCGGTTCACGCGCGTCGCATGATGGCGACCGCGGCGGCGAGGGCCGCCGGTCACCACGTTTTCGGGAAGCGAGGGCGCACATGGCGGACTTGTGGGTGGTGCTCACAGTGCTGGCGTTCTTCGGGCTGTGCGTCGCGTTCGTGAAGGGCTGCGACGTCATCATCGGGCCCGACGACCAGTCCGACCTGGTGACGTCGGTCGACGACGACGAGGCCGAGGCCGACGTCGCGGTCGGGGCGGAGGTGGGCGCTCGATGACCGGTGAGAACATCGCCGGGCTCGTGCTGGCGGTGCTGCTGCTCGTGTACCTGGCCGCCGCGCTCGTGTTCCCGGAGAAGTTCTGATGTCGATCACCGGCTGGGCCGAGCTCGGGCTCCTGATCCTGGCGATCGCGGTCACCGCGCCCCTGCTCGGCCGGTACATGGCCAACGTCTACGAGAAGAAGCCCTCGAGGCTCGACCGGGTCTTCGACCCGATCGAAGGGCTCATCTACCGGCTCTGCCGGATCGACCCGGATCGGGAGCAACGCTGGAACGTCTACACGCTGTCGCTCCTCGCGTTCAGCGTGGTCGGCGTGCTGCTCGTCTACGTGATCCAGCGCGTCCAGAGCGATTTGCCGTTCAACCCGACCGACATGGTCAACGTCGCGCCGGCACTGTCGTTCAACACCGCGGTCAGCTTCATGACCAACACGAACTGGCAGAGCTACGGCGGCGAGAACACGATGAGCCACTTCACCCAGATGGTGGGGCTCACGGTCCAGCAATTCGTGTCGGCGGCCGCGGGCATGGCGGTGATGGCCGCGCTGATCCGTGGTCTCGCCCGCGCCGGCCAACGCACCATCGGCAACTTCTGGGTCGACCTGATCCGCACGTCGATCCGGATCCTGCTCCCCGTCGCCTTCGTGTTCGCGATCCTCCTCGTCGCGTGCGGCGTGATCCAGAACACGAACGGGTTCACCACCGTGCACACGGTCGCCGGCGCGACCCAGAAGATCCCCGGCGGACCGAACGCCAGCATGGAGTCGATCAAGCAACTGGGCACGAACGGCGGCGACTTCTTCAACGTGAACTCCGCGCACCCGTTCTCGAACCCCACGAAGATCAGCGACTTCCTCGAGCTCTACGCGATCTTGATCATCCCGTTCGCGCTCGCCTTCACGTTCGGCCGGATGGTGAAGGACAAGCGTCAGGGGTACGCGGTGTTCGCGATCATGGGCATCCTCTGGCTCGGCGCGGCGATCGCGCTGCCCATCATCGAGTCGGGCGGCAACCCCAGGCTCGACACCGGCGGCGTGAGCCAGGCCGTGACGGCCTCGTCGCCCGGCGGGAACATGGAGGGCAAGGAAGTCCGCAACGGGCCCGTCGCGTCGGCGATCTGGGGCGCGTCGACGACGCCGACCTCGAACGGGTCGGTGAACTCGATGCACGACAGCTACACGCCCATGGGCGGATTGGTCACGTTGGTCAACATGAAGCTGGGCGAGGTGAGCCCCGGCGGCGTGGGCGTGGGGCTCAACGGCTTGCTGATCCTCGTGATCCTGTCGGTGTTCATCGCCGGGCTCATGGTCGGGCGAACACCCGAGTACCTCGGGAAGAAGATCCAGGCCGCCGAGATCAAGCTCGTCGCCGTCTACATCCTCATCATGCCCGCCCTCGTCATGTGCTTCACGGCCGGCTCGACGTTCGTCGGCTCCGTGCTGCACACGTCGATCTTCAATCCGGGCGCGCACGGCTTCAGTGAGCTGCTCTACGCGTTCACCTCCGCGTCGAACAACAACGGATCGGCGTTCGCAGGGCTCACCGCCAACACCGCCTGGATGAACACGACGCTCGCCATCTGCATGCTGTTCGGAAGGTTCTTCCTCATCATCCCCACGCTCGCGGTCGCAGGATCGGTGGTCCGGAAGCGGCGGGTGCCGGCGACGGTCGGCACCTTCCCTACCGACACGCCACTGTTCGTGACCCTCGTGATCGGCGTCACGGTGATCGTCGCGGCCCTGGCGTTCCTGCCCGCCCTCGCGCTCGGCCCGATCGTCGAGCAGCTGAAGATCTGAGAACGAGGAGACGACGCAATGCCGCGTGAGAACAAGCTCGTCGAAGGTGAGCTGGTCCGCCGAGCGATCGTCGACAGCTTCGCCAAGCTGAACCCGCGCACGCTGATGCGGAACCCCGTGATGTTCGTCGTCGGCGTCGGCTCGGTACTGACCACGGTCCTCTTCGTCAAGGACTTCGGGTCGTCGACCACGAACCAGAACGTGTTCACCGGGCTCGTCGCGCTCTTCCTCTGGTTCACCGTGCTGTTCGCGAACTTCGCCGAGGCCATCGCCGAAGGCCGGGGCAAGGCGCAGGCCGACACGCTGCGCCGGACTCGGTCGGAGACGGTCGCCCACGTCCGCAACCCCGATGGGACGACGCGCGAGGTGCCGAGCACCCAGCTCGACGTCAACGACGAGGTGGTGGTGAGCGCCGGAGAGCTCATCCCGAGTGACGGCGACGTCATCGAGGGCATCGCCAGCGTCGACGAATCGGCGATCACGGGCGAGTCGGCGCCGGTCATCCGCGAGTCGGGCGGCGACCGGTCCGCGGTGACGGGCGGGACGCGCGTCCTCTCGGACCAGATCGTCGTCCGGATCACCGCGCGTCCCGGCGAGACCTTCCTCGACCGGATGATCGCGCTCGTCGAGGGATCGTCGCGGCAGAAGACGCCGAACGAGATCGCGCTCAACATCCTGTTGGCGAGCCTGACGATCATCTTCCTGCTCGCGACGGTGTCGCTCCAACCGTTCGCCATGTTCGCCCATGCCGAACAGAGCGTCGTGATCCTCGTCGCCCTGCTCGTGTGCCTGATCCCCACCACGATCGGCGCGCTGCTCTCGGCCATCGGCATCGCCGGCATGGACCGCCTCGTGCGGCGCAATGTCCTCGCCATGAGCGGACGCGCGGTCGAGGCGGCCGGTGACTGCCAGACGCTCCTGCTCGACAAGACCGGCACCATCACGTTCGGCAACCGCCAGGCCGACGCGTTCATCCCCGTGAACGGCGTCACGGAACAGGAGCTGGCCGACGCGGCCCAACTCTCGAGCCTCGCGGACGAGACCCCGGAAGGCCGGTCCATCGTCGTCCTGGCCAAGGAGCGCTACGGGTTGCGCGAGCGCGAGCTCGTCGGTGCCGAGCTCGTGCCGTTCACGGCCCAGACCCGCATGAGCGGCATCGTCGTCGAGGGTCGGTCGGTGCGGAAGGGCGCGGCCGAGGCCGTGCGCCGGTGGGTCGAGGAACAGGGCGGGACGGTGCCGCCCGAGCTCGGGGAGACCGTCGACTCGATCGCGGCCCAGGGCGGCACTCCCCTCGTGGTCGCCGAGGCCGATTCCGCGGAGGCGTCCCCCCTGCCTCCGCGGACCCTCGGCGTGATCTACCTGAAGGACATCGTGAAGCCGGGCATCTCGCAGCGCTTCGACGACCTGCGCCGCATGGGCATCCGCACGGTGATGATCACGGGCGACAACCCGCGGACGGCTGCGGTCATCGCACAGGAGGCCGGCGTCGACGACTTCCTCGCCGAGGCGACGCCCGAGGACAAGATGAACCTCATCAGGCGCGAGCAGCGCGGCGGCCGGCTGGTCGCCATGACCGGCGACGGCACCAACGACGCGCCGGCCCTCGCGCAGGCCGACGTCGGTGTCGCGATGAACACGGGGACACAGGCCGCCAAAGAGGCGGGCAACATGGTCGACCTCGACTCCGACCCCACGAAGCTCATCGACATCGTCGAGATCGGCAAGCAACTCCTGATCACTCGTGGGTCACTCACCACGTTCTCGATCGCCAACGACGTGGCGAAGTACTTCGCGATCATTCCCGCGATGTTCGCCGGCTTCGCGAGCGTGAGCGTCCTCAACGACCTGAACGTGATGGATCTGCAGTCGCCGCGTTCTGCGATCCTGTCCGCCGTCATCTTCAACGCGATCATCATCGTGATGCTCATTCCGCTCGCGCTGCGTGGCGTCAAGTTCGTCCCCACGAGTGCGGTACACCTCCTCCGGCGGAACCTGCTCATCTACGGGGCGGGGGGCGTCGTCGCACCGTTCATCGGGATCAAGATCATCGACGTCATCATCACGGCACTGGGGGTCAAGTAGATGCGACGCCAACTCGTCCCCGCGCTCGTCTCGATGGTCGTCTTCACCGTGCTCTTCGGTGTCGTCTACCCGCTCGTCGTCACCGGCGTCGCGCAGGTCGCGTTCAAGCACAAGGCCGACGGTTCGATCGTCGAGCAGAACGGCAAGAAGGTCGGTTCCAGCCTTCTCGCCCAGCCGTTCACGAACTCCAAGGGCGCGCCGCTGGAGCAGTACTTCCAGCCCCGGCCGTCGGCGGCGAACTACGACCCGACGTACAGCACCGGATCGAACTACGGCCCGCTCAACCCGAAGCTGATCGCCGAGTGCCTCCCCGTCCAGAAGACGGACAAGTTCGGCAAGCCCGTGGTCGACGCGCAGGGCAAGCCGGTCTACGAGACCAACGCCGACGGCTCGAAGGTGTGCGATCCCAACACCGTGCCCCAGCGCGCCAAGGCCTACCGGAAGTTCAACCGCCTCTCGCCCACCACGAAGATCCCCGTCGACGCGGTCACGGCCTCCGCGTCGGGCCTCGACCCCGACATCTCCGTCGCGAACGCAAGGCTCCAGGCCCCGCGCGTCGCCGCCGCGCGAGGGCTGACGACCAGGCAAGTCCTCCAACTCGTCGGCGAGCACACCGACGGGCGCCCGCTCGGCATCATCGGCGAGAAGACGGTCAACGTGCTCGACCTGAACCTCGCCCTCGACAAGTTGCGGTCCAACCGTTGAGCCGGTGAGCGCTCACAGCGCGTTGCGCCCGTCCACGGTCCCCCTACGATTGCGCCCCAGTCCGATACGCGCGGTGGCAACGGTCTCCGTGGTGGAGCGTGGGGGGCACGATCACGACATGAGTCGCGTCCTCGTCGTCGAGGACGACGCTCGAATCCGCAAGACGCTCGAGGTCAACCTCCGCGCCCGCGGGTACGAGGTCGATCTCGCCCGTACCGGCGAGGCCGCGCTCCAGCTCGCGGCCCGCCGGCACCCCGACGTCGTGGTCCTCGACCTCGGCTTGCCGACCCTCGACGGGCTCGACGTCGTGCGCGGCCTGCGCGGGTGGACACCCGTGCCGATCGTCGTGCTGTCGGCGCGCGGCTCGGAGACCGCCAAGGTCGAGGCGCTCGACCTCGGGGCCGACGACTACGTCACCAAGCCGTTCGGCATGGACGAGCTCCTCGCGCGGATCCGGGCCGCGATCCGGCGCGCGGTGCTGCCCGAAGGTGAGACGGTCATCGCCACCCCGGACTTCACGCTCGACTTCGCCGCCAAGGTCGCGTACGTGGGGACGGACCGGGAAGCCGTGCGCCTCACGCCGACGCAGTGGCACATCATCGAAGTCCTCGTACGCAACACAGGTCGACTGGTCACCTACGAGCAGCTGCTCCAAGAGGTCTGGGGCCCGACGTACGGCAAGGAGACCAACTACCTGCGCGTGTTCATGACGCAGATCCGCCACAAGCTCGAACCGGAACCGTCGAATCCCCGCTACTTCGTCACCGAGCCGGGGCTCGGGTTCCGGTTCGAGGCGCACCGGAGCGACATGGAGTGATGCCCGACGTCGTCGTGGTTCGGTGGCCGGAGCAGCGCGACGAAGCCGCTCGCCTCGCCCGCGCCGGTAACGCGCTCCTCTACCTCGTGTCGGGCAACGACGAGCCCCCGCTCCCCACCACCTGCCTGGAGGACTGGGTGCGCGTCCCCGGCGACGAGCGCGACCTCCGGGCGCGGCTCGCCGCCCTCGAGGTGCGGGCCAACTCGCACCTCGGTCCACCGCGCATCGACGACACGGGCACGCTCCACTTCCGTGGGAAGAGCGTTCACCTGTCGTCGGTGCAAGCTCGTCTCGTCGGCGCGCTGGTCGCCGAGTACCCGGAGGTCGTGCCCGACGACGTCCTCGTCGAGCGCGCCGGTGGCGGCTCCGATCCGCTCTGGTCCCTGCGGAGCGAGATGGCCCGCCTCCGCGCCCGGACGCGACCGCTCGGGCTGTTGGTCCGCCGCGTCACGAATCGTGGCTATCGGATGCAGGAACAGTGACCGCGGGCCGGAACTCTGCGACCGTCGTTTCGATCGAGTCGTAGCGCCGACGCACGTCGGCTCGGTCCAGCCCCTCGGGCACCGACCGCTCGCTCGAGCGGCAGATCATCTCCGCTTGCAGCATCAGCGCACCACGTTGCTCCGGGGACGTCGTGTACTGCATCACCCGCGCGATGGAGTCGAGCTGGCGGATCATGACGGCGGGCATCCCGGTGCCGGCCTGACGGATCTTGTCGAACGCCCGCTCGACCAGGCGTTCGTACGACACCTCGGCCGTGATGAGCCGCACCGTCCCCTGCCCATCGCGATGGATCCGTACCGGGTTCCACACCTCGGTGATCTTGCAGAGGCCACTGCCCAGCCAGTCGATGCACGTCAGCGCGGTGAACGTGTCGTTCACGGCCGGCGAGAGCGCGCGAATCGCGATCTCGACGAGCTGATCGATCGCAAACGCGATGTCCTGGGTCAGCGTGCGGTGGGCTCCGGTGACGTGCGCCTGCTCGAGCGCTCGGCCGACGTCGCGAGCGGCGCCGGCCGGCCACACGCGCGCGAGCGGCAACCCCGCGACGAGGAAGTGGCCGGGCCGGTAGAGCATCTCGATCACGGCGTCGTGTTGGGTGGCAATCGCCACGACGGTGTCGTAGCCGACGAACTGGAGGTACCCGCTCGTGGGCGCCGCGATCGTGGCCGGCTCCCCCGCCGGGCGTTCGAACGACGCTGCGTTCGAGTCGGCGGGTTCGCTGGTGGGAGGCATGACCTCCTCGTCGATGGCACGCGCGAGGTCCTTGGCGATGCTCGCGATCACGTTCGGGAGCTGGATCGACACCGCGACGTGATGGATGAAGTAGATGAGCACCCCGAGGTCGACGAGCACGAGCACGAGGGCCACCGTGATCGAGAGGTGCGGCACGAAGTCGCCGCGGCTGCCGTGGGAGACGGACCCGAGCGCGAGCACGGCGTACACGAACGTGGCGACGAACACCCCGAGGGTGAGCTGGGTGCCGCGGTCGCGCATGAAGTTGCGGAGCATGCGCGGGCCGAACTGGGTCGACGCGAGGGTCAGGGCGACGATCGTGATCGAGAACACGAGACCCACGACGGTGATGACGGCAGCCGCGATCCCGGTGAGGATCTGGCGCGCCGCGTCGGCCGAGCCGTTGTTCACCCAGTCGGGCATCGTGAGGTCGCCCCGGTAGGCCGCCCGGTCGACCACGTACGTCACCGCGAAGAGCGCCACCGCGCCGATCACCAGTACGGTCGGTATCACCCACAGCGTCGTGCGCAACGCCTCGCGCCGC
>DASPTH010000240.1:0-6143 GCA_035623515.1 Acidimicrobiia bacterium | reverse complement strand
CGACCCCCGAGACGGCCCCAGGCGACGGCCTCCCGCTGGACGAGCCGCTGCACGCCGCGTTTCGCGAGGCTGTAGGCCCCGCCGGGGTCGGTGACCATCTCGCCGGCCGCGCCCTCGAGACGCTCGAGGAACTGACCGGCGAGCGGCGAGTCGAGAGCGGCGTCGACCGCCGGTTCCACGTTGTCGGCGGCGAGCTGCGCGGCCATCGACGCGAAACAGACCATCGCGGTGCCCTGCCCGACCAGAGGCGCGAGCGCATCGACCACCAGGGCCGTGCCGACGAGGTCGACGCGCACGATCGTCTGCCAGTCGGCCATCGTCGGCGACACGCCGGCGGCGTGCGCGACCGCGCGGAGCGCGCCGTCGGCCGCGACCGCGTCGCGGAGCGCGGCCACACCGTCGCGGTCGGTGACGTCGAGCGGCACGGGGACGGTTCGCGTGGTCGCCGTGGACAAGGTGACGGCGGCCGCAGCCGCACCGTTGCCGTCGAGGTCGACGACGTAGAGCACGTCGACCATGTCGATCATCCGGCGCGCGCACGCGTGCCCCATGCCCCGCGCTGCCCCGGTTGCGATCCCGACCCGTGCGCGTGACGACATGGCGGCATCCTCTCACGGATGCCCCCGGGCGACGTGCCGTGCGCCGGCGGAGGTGGAAGACTCGGAATCGCGACCGAACGGCAAGGGGGGATCCATGGTGGGGGGTGCGAACGGCAGGCGACGCTGGGCGCGCGTGGCGATCGTCGCGGCGATCGCCGTGGCAGCGATGCTGCCGGCGAGCGCAGCGAGCGCGGCGCCGCTGCCGCCGGGCACGGGCAAGCCGACCGCGGGCTCGGGGATCGGCACGTCGGCCGCGCTGGACGGCCCGATCTGCGACAAGACCGCAGGACCCTACGGCCGGACCAACTTCGTGTTCCAGGGCTTCGGCCCCGTCTGCGTCGTGCCGTGGAAGGCCGGGCAGGACAACGGCGGGGCGACCTACCAGGGTGTGACGAAGGACAAGATCAAGGTCGTCGCGCTCGTGCCCAACGACCAGCAGATGGCATCGGTGACGGCGCAGCAGCAGCCGGTGAACTACGCGACCGGCCAGAAGGGCACGGTCACCGACGTGCTCGAGGACGGCCTGGCCGCATACGAGCACGTCTTCGGCGGAACCTACATGTACGGCCGGAACATCGAGATGGACTTCGTGACGTCGAGCGGCGACGACGAGGCTTCCCAGCGCGCCGACGCGGTCACGGTGAAGGCCATGAAGCCGTTCATCGTCCTCGACAACGGCACCAACGCCCTGGATGTGTTCGACTCCGTGATCGCGGCGGCGAAGATCCCGGTCTTCTCGCTCTACGTGACCGTCAAGCAGACTCTGGCGCAGGCTCCGTACCGTTGGGGACAGCAGGACCCCATCGCGGGATCGCTGAACGCGGCGGAATTCGTGGGGAAGCAACTTCTGGGCAAGAAGGCGGTGTACGCCGGTGATGCTGCGATGCACGGCACGACGCGCAAGTTCGGGGTGGTCCGGAGCAGCGCGATCGACGACACTTACTTCAACCAGACCTTGTCGAGGTACGGCGTGAAGATCGCGCCGAACGCGTCGATCACGTATCCGGGGTCCACGTCGACCACGGGCGATCCGACCATCGCGCAGGAGAACGCGCCGGTCGCGATCACCAAGCTGAAAGCGGCCGGCGTCACCACGATCATCCTCCTCTCCGACGCGCAGATGACCGGCGCCCTCACGAAGCAGGCGACCGCGCAGGACTACCACCCCGAGTGGGTCTACGCCGGCGCGTTCAACATCGACTTCCCGGTGCTCCCGCGCGTCTACTACGACCAGGACCAGTGGGGGCACGCGTTCGGGCTCTCCAACGTGTGGCCGGGGTCCCCGAACGCGCCGACCTCACCCCCGAACGTCGTCCAGTGGTACTGGGGCCCGAACCGGGGGACGTACCAGATCACGTACACCAACGCGCTCGACTGGCTGGTGAGAGGGATCATGTACGCGGGTCCGAACCTGACGCCGCAGACCCTCAAGCAGGGGTTCTTCTCGATTCCCGCCACGGGCGGCTCCGCGTCGACGGACCCGGCACAGGCCAACCAGACTCCCCGGTCGGGGTTCGGCCGCACCAACGGTCTCCCGTATGTCGAGTACACGCGCGGCAACAAGGACTTCGCGGTGACCTGGTGGGACCCGAACACCGAGGGCCCGCCGTCGCTCGGCTTCCCGGGAGGCAAGGGCGCGCTCTACTACGTCGACAACGCCAAGCGCTACTACGGTGGCCACTGGCCGACCGCGCCGATCAAGTTGTTCGACAAGTCGAACTCGATCTACCAATTCGCCGCGCCTGCCACGGCACTTCCGGTCGTGGCGTGCAGCGGTTGCCCGAGCGAGACCGGGCAGGGGCAGCCCGCATCGTGAACGAAAGGGAGGATCCATGAGCCGAACTGCGATCATCTCGGTCGACGGCCACGTCAAGGCGCCGCGTGCGGGATACCGCGACTACGTGGAGCAGCGGTACCTCGACGACTTCGACCGCTGGCTCCAGGCGGCCGAAGAGTCGGGGCTTCCCGACGCCGGCAACCTGAACCCGGCGTTCGGCGTCGAGGCCCAGTGGGACTCCGACCGGCGCTTGGAGGCGCTCGAGAGCCACGGTGTGGTGGCGGAGGTGCTCTTCCCGAACGGTCAGCCGTTCCAGGCGAACCGGCTCGAAGACTTCGCCCGCATGCAGAGCCCCGAGCTGGCCGCCGCCGGACGCCACGCGTACAACCGTTGGCTCGCCGACTTCTGCGCCGAGGTTCCGGGACGGCGCGCGGGCCAAGCGGTCGTCGCGTTCGACGACATCGACCAAACGGTGAAGGACGTTCACTGGGCGAAGGAGCACGGCCTGGGCGGGATCATGATGCCGCCGCTGAACCCGGGTGGCACGTTCTTCTTCGATCCCGTGCTCGACCCGGTGTGGGCGGCAATCCAGGACGTCGGCCTGCCGATCAGCCAGCACGGCGGCAGCGGCGCACCGGCGTACAGCCCGCCCGGCTTCGCTTCGATCATCTGCCTCGCGATGGAGCACGCGTTCTTCTCGGGGCGCTCGCTCTGGCAGCTGATGATCGGCGGCGTGTTCGACCGCTTCCCCGACTTGCAGATCGTCTACGTGGAGACCGAGGCCTACTGGATGGCACCGATGATCCACAAGCTCGAGCAGTTCACCGGCATGGGCAGCGACTGGATGGGCTTCGCCCGGACGATGAACCGCGACGCGACCATGAGCCGGTCACCGAGGGAGTACTGGGAGTCGAACTACCACGCGGGGCTGTCGCCGTTCAACCCGACGATGTCGCCGATCGACGACCTCGGGCGTGACGGGTCAGGACCGGAGCTCTTCGAGAGCCCCGAGTTCTTCATCGGCTCCGACAAGGCGATGTTCGGGGTCGACTACCCGCACTTCGAGTCGAACCTGCCGTCGCTCGAACCCACACTGGGCGAGCTCGTCGGGCATCCCGCGATCACCGAGGAGCGCGCGCACAAGATCCTCTTCGACAACGCGGCCGATGTGTACGGCTTCGACCGCGCGGTGCTCCAACCGCACGTCGACCGCGTCGGCTTCGCGATCGGAGCGAAGGAGAGCGGGCCGGGTATCCCGGCTCGCTCTGAGCGACCAAGGGTGTAGGACGTGCTCGCCACGAGCTCTGCGTAGCTCCTCCGGAGCCGGGGTCGCGCGGGTTCAGGTGCCCGGCGCGACGCCGGTGACCTCGGTGAAGAGGGTGCGGAACGTGTCGCCGAAGCTCGTGCGGCACGGACCGGTGATCGAGCGCCGTCGAGTCGGATCGGCCATCGCGCCGGCCGGGCTCCCCGGTACGGGCTCGACGACGACCGTCGCGTCGTGGCCCGACCATGCGGCGGCGTCGCGCACCCAGTCCTGAACCGTCGTCACGTCGTCCCCGCACCAGTTGGTGATGCACGCGGTGGTACTCGCGGCGTCGAGGAGCGGTTCGAGCATCCACTTCATGTCGTCGATGTGGATCGGGGAGTGTGGCGTCGGGTCGGACGGTGCGACGATGCGCCGCCCGCCCAGGACCGACTCCACGTGCATGGCGGGGAACGTGCCGGGCAGGCCCGTGAGCGTGTTGAGCCGGGTGATGACGATCGGCAGGTCGAACGCCCGCGCACAGAACCGCGCGACGCTCTCGAGGCCCAGCTTGCAGGCCGGGCTCGTGGGCGCGTAGGCGGTGGCGCCGCGGCCGACGGGATCGCGCTCGCTGTAGGCCCACCACGGGTCGTCGTTCGCGGAGTAGACGCCCATTCCCGACATGACGAGCGCGGCCCTGGCCGTGCGGCAGTGCTGGAGCACGAGGCCGGCGCCCTCGACGTTGGCGCGGAGCGCGTCGTCGAGGTGGGCGAGGTCGGCACGGAGCCACGCCAGGTGCACCACGTACGTGAAGTCGTCGGGGACGTCGCCGAGGTCTCCCGACGCGAGGTCGACTGCGCGTACCGTCACCCCCGCCGCTTCGAGCGCGGCACGCGTGGACAGCGGGCGCGTCGGGGCCGGCGTCGCCACCGCCGTGAACGTCTCGCGTGTTCGGGTTGCGGAGTCCGCGAAGCGCGCGATGCCCCACACGTCGTTCTCGGCCGCGAGGTGCAGCGCGAGCGCGGTCCCGATCGTGCCGGTGACGCCGGTGACCAGGATCCGCGCGTCCGAGATCACAGGAACCGTCGCGAATAGAAGTCGAAGCGGGTGCGCAGCCGGTCGGCGTCGAGGCCGAACTCGGCCGCGGTGTAGCGGTGGACGCCGTGCTGGTCCTGGGGGTTGTCGTCGAGCCACCGCTGCACCGCCCGCCGGGATCCATCGTCGAACGCGACCCCGACCCGTTCGCACAGCGCGGCGACGGTCTCGACGGGATCGTGCACGAGCGACTCGTAGTCCACGTCGAGATGGCGTTCCTCTCTGTCGTCGCGATCGCGCGTGGCCAACCCTCGGTGCAAGGCCAGTTCCTCGATCACCAACCACTCGCGGGCGAAGCGGACGGGGTCGTAGTCGGGCGTGTTCGACGCGCGCATGAAGCCGGTGAGGCTCACCGCCGAGGGCAGCACCGCAGTCGGATCACGGTGGGTCCAGATCAGCACGGCATCGGGATACGTCGCGAGCAGCGCATCGAGCGAGAGCAGGTGCTTCGGATACTTGAGCACCCAGCGGCCCGGGTTGTGCCACTGCAGGTGCTGCAACGTGCGGCGGTGCGCCTCGTAGGCCGGCGCGTAGTCGGCGTCGAGGAACCACTCGCGGTACGAGCGGATGTCGAACGACGCCATCCACGCCTGGTTGATGAACGTCCAGTCGCAGAGCAGGTTGCACTGCTCCGGTCGGGTCGCCGACATCGGGTGCCGGACCAACATCTCGACGGGCATCTGGTCGACCATCGCCTGGACCGCTGCGATGCGCGGATCGGTGGCGAACGTCACTCGCTCCGGAGGTGGCGAGGGCGCCGACATCTCCCAGAAGCGCGGCGCCCGGAAGCCCTCGACGCACGCCAGCAGCGCGTGCAGGTGCGTCGAGCCCGACCGCGGTTGGCCGACGATCACGACCGGTGCTGCGATCACTTCCTCCGCGATGCCCGGGTACCGCTTCCGATCGTCGACGAGGCGGAGGCGTTTCACGAGCACGCCCGTCAACATCTCGACGGCGCGGACCTGGACGTCACCGTCGACGCGCGCGTCGCGATTGAACGAGTCGACGAGCACGTCGAGCGCCTCGAGGAACGGCACGTCACCGACGTCGTCGAGGCCGCTCAGCTCCGTGGCGCGAGTGAGGAGGTCGTCGCGGACGATCACGGGTGACGCCGAGCCGCGCGGAGCCGTTGCACGCGGCGACGAAGCTAGCCCACCTTCGCGGCTGCGAAGGTCGACCGGAGCCACGCGCCGATGCGCTCGAACGCGAGATCGGCGGCGGGGAAGCCGAAGTTGACGAAGCCGTGAGGCTGTCCCGCGTAGCACACCTCCTCGACCTCCACGCCGCCCTCGCGCAACCGGTTGGCGTACGCCCGCCCTTCGTCGCGCAGCATGTCGCAACCGCCGAGCACCACGATCGCCTGTGGCAGCCCGCTCAGGTCGCGGGCGGCGAGCGGCGCCGCGTGGGGATCGTCGTCGAGGTCGCGACC
>DASPTH010000236.1:0-3767 GCA_035623515.1 Acidimicrobiia bacterium | reverse complement strand
GAGGTCGCGCTGGCCACACCGCCGAACGCGCCCGAACCGCCGCCCGTGTCCGTGTTCGACGTCAAGGGCACGCAGCCGATCGTGCACACCGACCCTGCGACGCGGCCGCTCATCGTTGCCGGTGACGGCGAGGGCCTCGTGGACCTCGCCATCCTCGGCGCGCTCGACCCGTCGAGCGTGGTGCTCTACTCGGGGTCGTTCGCGCACGACCCGTCGGCGCTCCGCCGCGAGATCGCCCAACCGGGTTCGGTGCTCGTCGTCACCGACTCGAACCGCAAGCGCGGTCGTCGCTGGGGCTCGATCAAGGACGTCGAAGGCCCCACCGAACGGGTCGACGAGACGAGCCTCTCGCCCGACGAGGGTGACGCCCGCCTCGACGTGTTCCCCGGCTCGGGGCCGGACGCGCAAACCGTCGTGCAGTCACCGGGGGCCGAGGTGAGCACCACCGGCATCGGCAACGTGATCACGTACTGGCCCGAGATGCGCGGCTCGCGTGCGTTCGACGGCAACCTGGACACGGCGTGGGAGGTCGGCGACCACGGCTCGGTCATCGGTCAGAAGATCCGGCTCGACCTCGCCCACCCGATCACGACGGATCGGGTGAACCTGGTGCAACCGCAAGTCGGACCGAACGCGCGCTTCATCACCAAGGTCACGCTGACCTTCGACGACGGGCACCCGGTGACGGTCGAACTGCACGACGCGTCGCGCACACCGGCGGGTGAGACCGTGCAGTTCCCGCGCCGGACGTTCCACCGGCTCGAGATCACCGTCGACGACACCAACGTCGGCGACACGTTCGACTACCCCACGAGCAACAACGTAGGGTTCGCGGAGATCCGCCTGCGGGACGAGGCGCCCGGTGCGCGCGACGTGCGAGTGGGCGAGATCGTGCGGATGCCCACGGACCTCGTGGATGCAGCCGGCTCGCTGGCCGAGACGCGGCCGCTCGTCTACGAGATGAGCCGTTCCCGCAACGTCGTCATCCCGCCGCGCTACTCGCAGGACGAGGAAGCGATCGTGCGCAAGCTGCTCGTCCCCGGCGGTCGCGACTTCAGCCTGGGCGGCACCGTGCGGCTCGCGACCGCAGCCCCCGACGACGTGCTCGACACCGTGCTCGGCATCCCCGGCGCTGCCGCGGGTGGCATCACCGTGCGCGCGTCGCAGCACCTCCCGGGCGACGTGTCGGCGCGCGGTTCGGCGGCGTTCGACGGCGACCCGGCGACCGCGTGGAACACCGCATTCGGGGACCCGACCGGTCAGTGGGTCGAGGTCCAGACGCCCGCGCCGGAGACCTTCGACCACCTCGACCTGAGCGTGGTGGCCGACGGCCGCCACTCGGTACCCACGCAGCTCCGCATCGACGCGGGCGGCGAGTCGCGCACGGTCGACCTCCCGCCGGTCGCCGACCGGGCCACGCCGAACGCGACCACGAGCGTGCCGGTCTCGTTCCCCGCGCTCACCGGTGACGACGTGCGGGTCACGATCTCGGCCGTCCGGCCGGTCACCACCATCGAGTACCACGAGAACCAGCCCATCGTGATGCCCGTCGGGATCGCCGAGGTCGGGCTCCCGGGGGTGACCCGACCGCCGGTTCCCACGCAGCTCCCGTCCGAGTGCCGGAGCGACCTCCTCCAGGTCGACGGGACCCCGGTCCCGATCCGGTTGCTCGGCGACACCGCCTCCGCCCTGCGCGGCGACGCCGTCGACTTCGAGCCGTGCGGGGGCGCACTCTCGCTCACCGCCGGCAACCACCTCGTCCGGTCGGCGCCCGGCACGGTGACCGGCATCGACGTCGACGGCGTCGTGCTCGGATCCGATGCCGGGGGCGCGCCGATGACCCTCGGCCCCGGTGGGTCGCTCGCCCCGGTCACGCAGTCGGCCGACCGGGGGCCGTCGTCGGGTCCCGCGGTGCGGGTCGTGCAGAACGGGCGCACGAAGCAGCAACTCGAGATCCGCGGCGCGCAGCCGGGCGTCCCGTTCTGGCTCGTGCTCGGCGAGAGCAACAGCGAGGGTTGGCGGGCGACCGTCGCCGGCACCGACGCCGGGCAGTCGACCCTCGTCGACGGCTACGCCAACGGCTGGCGGATCGTCCCCACGTCGGCCAACTTCGCCGTCACGCTCGAGTGGACGCCGCAGCGCGACGTGTGGGTCGCGCTGGCGATCTCCGCCGCCGCGCTCCTGGCGTGCATCGTGCTGGCGTGTTGGCCGCGGCGGCGCGCGCGGGACGACGTCGGTGACGTGGGGGCCGCGATCGACGGCGAGGTGACCCTCGGGAACCCGCTCGTCGCGCATGGCACGACACCGCGCTGGCGGGTGGTGGTCGTGGCCGTGGTCGTCGCCGGCCTGGGGGCCGCGTTCGTGTCGCGGTGGTGGATCGGTGCGGTGGTCGGCGCGGCGGCGCTGCTCGTGCTGCTGCGACCGCGTTGGCGCGTGCTGCTCACGCTCGGAGCGGTGGCGTGCGTGGCCGGCACGGGGCTCTACGTCCTCGTGCAGGAGCACCGCTACCGCTACCCGTACGACTTCTTCTGGGTGGACCACTTCAGCGCGGCCGCCAACGTCGCGTGGCTCGCCGTGCTCCTCCTCGCGGCCGACGCGCTCGTCGAGGTCGCTCGTTCCCGCCGGACCTCCTCGTAAGCCCGTGGAACAGCAGCGTCGGTGGCACGCCGACCGGGTGATCCTCGCGGTCGGGCTGCTGCTCGCGCTCACGGCGGTCGTCGCCGTGGTCGCCACGCGCGTCGGACGGCCGTACCTGCCGATGGGCGACGAGGCGAACATCGACCTCCGCGTGCGCGACGTGTTCACCGCCAACACGCCGCTCGTCGGCGCGTACAGCCGCGGCTTCAACCATCCCGGCCCGTTGCTCTACTGGCTCCTCGCGCCGCTCTCGGTCGCGGCCGGCGGCGCGGCGTGGGCGACGCTCGTCGGTGGCGCGCTGCTGGAGGGCTTCGCGATCGCGGCCTCGGGCTGGCTCGCGTACCGGCGGGGCGGCGTGCTGCTCATGGCGCTCGTGCTCGCGGCCCTCGCGCGCGCCTACACCGCGTTCCCCACGGGGCTCCAGTTCCTCCAGACCTGGAACCCGAACGTGGCCTTCCCCTTCTTCATGCTGTTCCTCCTCCAGGTCTGGGCGTTCGCGTGCGGCTCGCGGTGGCAGGCCCTCGGTGCGGCCGTCACCGGCACGCTCCTCGTGCAACTGCACGTCGGTTACGTCCCGCTCGTGGCTGTTCCCGCGCTGTGGGCGGTCGTCGTCGTCGTCCTCGACGCCCGCCGCGCGCACGACGAACCAGGAGCGCGCCGCGCGCCGCGGTGGCGCACGGTGCTCACGGCCACCGCGCTGGCCGCCGCGGCGTTGTGGCTCGCACCGGTGATCCAGCAGGTCACCCACGATCCCGGCAACCTCACCGAGACCGTGCGCTACTTCCGCGACCCCGAGGGCGCGGCGGCCGGCGTCGGCAAGGGCGCAGGCATCTTCGCTGCCGAATTCGCCTACCCGCCGCCGTGGCTCGGCGGGCACGACAGCCTCCAGTTCGCGACGAGCATCGTCGACACGGAGAGTGCGGCCTGGCTGCTCGTGCCGGCCGCGTTGCTCGCGCTCGGGTTCTTCGCCGCCCACCGGAGCCGTCGCGTCGCCGACCGCCGGCTGGTGGAACTGGCGACGGTGACGGCCCTCACGTCGATCCTCGCGATCTCGCGGATCACCGTCGGCCTCGTCCCGTTCATCTTCTACTGGCGCATCATCGCCGCGGTGTTCGTCGTCGTGGCGGCAG
>DASPTH010000232.1:0-7974 GCA_035623515.1 Acidimicrobiia bacterium | reverse complement strand
CGCATCGCGGGCGCGGCGGCCGCCGCCGCTGCGGTCGTGCTCGCGGTGATCCTCGTTCCCGGCCAGCGCCAGGTGCGCCCGAACGTCACCGGCGCCGCCACGCAGCACGCGGCGTCGAGCTCCGACCTCGGCGATTCGATCGGTCCCATCACGGCCGCGGTGCCACTCATGAGGCCGCGATGAGGCGCGGCGTCGTCGCGTCCGTTGCCGGGTTGACGCTCGTGGTCGCGGTCCTCGGCGTGGCGCTCGGTCACGCGCGCGCCGAGACGTCGTCCGCCGACGCAGTGCGGTGGGTGCAGAAGATGCGATCGGCGCCGGGGCGGTTGCAGTTCTCCGGTGTCGTGCGGGTCACGTGGCCCGCCCAGGGTGACCACGCGAAGGTCTCCGGCCTCTCCGTGGGCATCACCGACGACATGGGCGCGATCGAAGTGCAAACCGGGCAGGCCCGCGTGTACGACCAAGGGGCGCGGACGTACTTCAAGAACCGGTACGGGTGGTCGAGCGCGCTCGTGGAGCCCGACGTGGCGAAGGCGCCCGCACCGGATCACCGCTGGGTGCTCGTCACCGGCCGGGGGCCGGACGTGGCGGCACGACCAACCCGGCTCGTCGAGGTCCGGCGTCGGCAGGGAGCACCTGCCGAGCGCCTGTACCTCGACACCGCGACTGGCCTGCTGCTCCGGCGAGACGTGCTCGACCCGAACGGACGCCTCGAGCGGTCGCTGTCGTTCACATCGCTCGACATCGCGACGGTGGCACCGATCCACGCGCCGAGCGGTGTGAGCACGCACGACGCGCAACCGCTCGCGAGTGCGCCCTCGGGGTACGTGGCACCGAGCACACCCGGCGGCTACGTGCTGGTCGCGCGGTCCCGTCACCCGAACGGTGTGGAGCTCCTCTACAGCGACGGGCTCTTCACGGTGTCGGTGCTCGAGCAGCAGGGCGATCTCGACTGGGGTGCGCTCCCTGCGCAGGGCGTGGCGACGACGATCGACGGTACGAGTGCGCGTCGCTACTCGTTGGCGAGCGCCGACGTCGTCGTATGGGAGCGCAACGACACGGTGTTCACGGTCGTGAGCGACGCGCCCCGCGACGTGATCGACGGGCTCCTCACGGATCTCGCGCCGGGAAGAAGCGCGATGGAGAAGGTGGTCGACTACGTGCTCGGCCCGTTCGGCTGGGACTGACGTCGCCCCGGCCTCGCGCGGGAAGTTGCGTCAGAAGACCTCGTTATACGAGGCTCGTTGATGCCGGTTGGAAGCGGGACGCCGTCGGTTCCACCTCTCCCTCGAGGCGGCGGCGGCGCAGGATGCGCCGGCGCTCCCGTTCGGAGGCGCCACCCCACACTCCGTGGTCGATGCGATAGGTGAGCGCGTACTCGAGGCAGTCGACCTTCACCCCGCACTGGTCGCAGATCTTGCGGGCCTTGTCGACCCCGACACCGTCGGACGGGAAGAACTCCGAAGGGGCCAGCGAACGGCACCGAGCGCGCAGCATCCATTCCTGTTCGCTGTGGTCGGGGGGAGGGGTGCTCTCGTCCATCTGCACCTCAGTGCTCGACAGGATTCGTCGCCCTGTTCAACGGCCGGGTGACGAGGTCTGGTTCCCGATGCGTAGCCTGACAGACTTCTGGCCGCGTGAACAGTACGCCTCCGCCCACCCGGGGCCGGGAACCAGCCGTGGGCGCGCGTCGTTCTCGGTGGGCAAGCCACCAACCGCGGTTCCGGCCCGGGCGAGCTGTCCGATTTGACCGGAACGCAACCCAAGTCCGGCGTGACCGGCGCCGCACCCCTCTCCCCGGCGTCGGTCACCTCGGGCGGACCGCGTTCCTCCACACCACAGCAGCGGCTCTTCGCGCGCCCGCTACCCTGGGCGACGATGTCGACAGCGCCCGAAGAGCTCGAGGAACAGATCCCGCCCCAGGGGCACGTGAAGGTCGTCTACCTCGGACCGGTCGCGCCGCACTGGGAAGTCCACGGCATCTTCGGTGACGGCCGCATGATCGACGAATTCCGCCAGCGGGCGCTCGCCCGGCTCCAGTTGCTCCCACCCCACGACCCCCAGTTCCGCCGCAACCGGGAGCGCGTCGCGCGCGACGCGGAGCGGGAACACCTCATCCTCGAGTGGGACCTCGGCTACGAGGAAGAGGCGTAACGCCCGGCCCGGGCCGGGTTCAGGAGTCGACGACGCCGGCCTCGTGCGTCGGGTGCTCGCCCGTCACCATGAAGCCGACGCGCTCGGCGATGGTCACCGCGTGGTCGGCGATGCGCTCGTAGTGCCGGCCGACGAGCGCCATCTGCACCGCGAGGAGCACCGCCGCTTCGTCGCTGTTGTCACTGGCGAGGATGTGACGGAACAGGCTCTTCGTGAGCTCGTCCATCGTGTCGTCCATGTCGGCGAGGGCGGCGGCCCACGACGGGTCGGCGTCGGCGAACGCGTCGATCGCGACGCGAGTCTGGTTGCTCGCTTGCGCGCCCATGCGGTCGATGATCCCGCGCAGCTTCGGGTCGAGCTGATGCGGGTAGAGACGGCGAGTGGTCTTGGCCACGTTCACCATCAGGTCAGCGCTGCGCTCGAGCTCGTGCGCGACGCGCATGACCGTGACGAGGAAACGGAGGTCGGACGCGAGTGGCTGTTGGCGCGCCAGTAAGAGAAAGGTGCGATCCTCGACGGTGTGGGTGAGGTCGTCGATCTCGTCGTCGTTCTCGATCACCCGCTCGGCGGCGGCGAGGTCGCCGTCGAGCAGTGCCTGCGTGCCGGCGGCGATGGCCTCGGTGGTGAGCGCGGCGAGCCGGATCACGTCGATGCGCAACTCGTCGAGCTGCTCGTGGAAGACCTTGCGCGCCTCGTCGGCGGGAAGGCTGTCGGGCACGGGGGTGGCGGTCACGGTGTCATTCTGCCCGTTGGCGGCTGATCCCGGCACGGGCTCCTCGCGCTCGCCGCCACTCTTCACCCCTCGTTCACCTGATCGCTACTCGAGGGCAACGGGCCTGCAACAGTTGCTCCCTAGAGTTGCTCTCGACGAACGGGCTCGCAGACGGCACCGTTCACTGCTCTCCCGGCTCGGAGTGCGTGGCCGAGAGGGCACCACAACGCCGGAGTGTGGGGGCGGGACAACCCCCCGGCCCGCGCCCCACACGCTGGCGTTGTTCCCTGTTCACGTCGCGACGGGCACACGCGTTCGGCGGCGCCGCGGCGCCCGCTCGCCGCTCACCACGAGCGACACCTGCTCGGCGATCGTCACCGCGTGATCGCCGATGCGCTCGTAGTGGCGGGCGACCAGGCCGAGCTGCACCGCCCCCACCAAACTCGCGTCCTCCGGGCTCGCGTCCTCCGGGCTCGCGTCCTCCGGGCTCGTGGCGGTGGCGGTGGTCCCGGTCTCCGACGCACCGGCCCGGAGGATGTGGCGGAACAGGCTGCCCTCGAGGTCGTCCATCGCCTCGTCCATGTCGGCGAGTGCGGACGCCCACGAGCAGTCGCGGTCGGCGAACGCGTTCACGGCGACGCGGAGCTGCACCGCGGCCTGGCGGCCCATCCGCTCCACGATCCGGCGCGACGTGGCGTCGAGCGGCTGCTCGTGGAGCCGCCATGTCGTCTTGGCGACGTTCACCATCAGGTCAGCGCTGCGTTCGAGCTCGTGCGCGACCCGCAGCGTGCCCGCGACGAAACGCAGGTCCACACCCGTGAGACGCCCGGTGCCGAGCAGCTCGAGACACTCGTCCTCGATCGAGTGACGGAGGCTGTCGACGGCGTCGTCGTCGTCGATCACCCGTTGCGCGGCGGCCACGTCACCCTCGACCAGTGCCTCGGTGCCCGCGGCCACGGCCGTTGTCGTCAGTGAGGCCAGCCGGACGACGCGAAGCGGCAGGTCACGGAGTCGCTCCGCACGCTGCCCGGCTCTCATGATCCCATCATCGACGCGCTCCTACGGGTGGAAGGGCCACGACCCCCAGTGTTTCCCCGTTGTTCACCTCCGCGCTACGACGCGGTTACGGCCCCGCTACGAGGCGTCCTTACCATCCCGCGCGGATCACACCTGACCAGGAGGGACCAACCCAATGCGTCGTTCGCTCACCCGCGCCTGCGCCGTGGTACTCGCCGCGCTCGCGCTCCCAGTGCTGGCCGCAGGGCCGGTCGCCGCGGCCAAGAAGCCCGCGACGACGACCACGGTCAAGCTCCAGTCGACGTCGCTGTCGGGCGACGGTTCGACGTTCCAGAAGGGCTTCAACGACGTCGCCATCGGCTACTTCAAGCAGCTCCAGAAGGGCGTGTCGATCAGCTACCAGGCCACCGGTTCCGGTCAAGGCCGCACCGACTTCATGAACAAGGTGGTCGACTTCGCCGGCACCGACGCGCCGTACCCGGCCTCGGGTCCCGCGCCCACCGACCCCTTCCTCTACATCCCGACCGTCGTGGCGCCGATCACGGTGTCGTACAACGTGTCGGGCGTGAGCGGCCTGAAGCTCTCGGCCGACACCATCGCCAAGATCTTCCAGGCACAGATCACCACGTGGAACGACCCCGCGATCAAGGCCGACAACCCGAGCGCCAAGCTTCCGAGCACCAAGATCACGGTGGTGCACCGGTCCGACGGCTCCGGGACCACACAGAACTTCACCGAGTTCCTGGTGAAGGCGGCGCCGACCACGTGGACGCTCGGCAGCGCGTCGACCGTCCAGTGGCCGGCGAGCACTCAGGGCGCCAGCGGCAACGGCGGCGTGGCCCAGCTCGTGTCGACCACCGACGGCGCCGTCGGCTACGTCGACTTCTCCGACGCCGTCGCCGGCAACCTGACGTACGCGGCGATCAAGAACTCCTCGGGCAAGTTCATCACGCCGAGCACCAAGTCGGCGGCGGTCGCGGTGGCCGGCGTGACGCCGAACCCGGACCTGACCTACGACCCGATCAACGCGTCGGGCGCGGCGGCGTACCCGATCACGTCGCCCACGTGGATCATGGTGTACAAGACCCAGGGTGACGCGAAGAAGGGCGCAGCCATCAAGGCGTTCCTGAACTTCGTCCTCGGCACCGGCACCAACCAGGGTCAGAAGCTGGCGGCGACCGTCGACTACGCGGCGCTCCCGAAGACGTTGCTCGGCAAGGCGAAGACCGCGGTCAACAGCATCATCGTTCCCGCGTGACCACAGTGACCTCAGCGTGTGAGGCGGGTGCCTGCGGGCCCCGCCTCACACGCGTGTCCACGGAATAGAGTCCCGCGTCCCGATGGCCGTCAGCGCGCCTCCCCGTCCCGACGTCCCGCCGGCGCCACCCGCGCGACTCAGCGGTTCCGACCGCCCGCCGGGTCGGCTCACCGATCGTCTCTTCCAGTGGGCTGCACTCGGGGCCGGCTTGCTGGTACTGGTGATCCTGGGGCTCATCATCTACTCGACCCTCGACCACTCGTGGGCCTGGTTCCAGCAAGAGGGCTTCGGGATCTTTCGGGACGACTGGGATCCCGCCCACGGTCAATTCGGCGCGGGCGCCATGATCTACGGCACCTTCCTCGTCGGGTTCATCGCGCTGCTGATCTCGGTGCCGGTGAGTGTGGGGATCGCGCTGTTCGTGACCGAGGTCGCGCCCCGCCGCCTGCGCCGTCCCGTGATCTACACCATCGACCTGCTCGCCGCGATCCCCTCGGTGGTGTACGGGCTGTGGGCGTTCCTCGTGCTGCGCCAGCCGCTCGCCGACATCTACTCGAGCGTGTCGTCGGCGACCGGCGACATCCCGATCCTCAAGACGCTCTTCGCCGAGCCCAGCGTCACCGGCCTGAGCTACATGACCGCGGGCATCGTGGTGGCGATCATGATCACCCCGATCATCACGTCGCTCACCCGCGAGGTGTTCGCCACCACCCCGACGCCACTTCGCGAGGCCGCCTACGGCCTCGGTGCCACGCGCTGGGAGATGATCCGCGGCGCGGTGTTCCCGCACAGCCGTGGCGGCTTCGTGTCCGCGGTGATGATCGGCTTCGGGCGCGCCATCGGCGAGACGATCGCGGTCGCGCTCGTGGTCGGGAGCGTGCAGCAGATCAGCCCCCACGTCCTCGGGCCGGGCGACACCCTTGCGGCCATCGTCGCCAACCAGTTCGGTGAAGCGACCGGGGTGTACCAGTCCGCCCTCATCGGCATGGGGGTCGTCCTGTTGGCGTTTACGCTGGTCGTCGGCGTGTCGGCGCGGTACGTGGTCGCGCGCTACGACCGCCGGATGGGCGCGGTCTCGTGACGACCACCGCGCCCACGTTGGGGCTCACGCCGGGGCACCGGTCGCGTTCCCGTCGCATCAAGAACGTGATCGCGACCTTTTTCATCGTGCTGGCGTTCTTCGTCGCGCTGGTGCCGCTCGTGTTCATCGTGGGCTACGTGGTCCAGCGGGGATCGAACCTGTTCAGCTGGGACTTCCTGACCCAGCCGCCGCCCTTCTCGGCCCGGCTCCCCGGCGGCGGCATGGGCCCGGCCGTCGCCGGCACATTGATCATCACCGGTGCGGCCGCCCTGATGGCGATCCCGCTCGGCGTGCTCGGCGGGATCTACCTCAACGAGTACGGCGGGAAGAAGCCGCTGGCACGGGTGATCCGCTTCTTGGCCGAGGTGATGACCGGCGTCCCGTCGATCGTCATGGGACTCTTCGTGTACACGTTCATCGTGCTCAACACGGAGCAGAAGAACGCCCTCGCCGGGGCGATCGCGCTCGCGTGCCTCATGCTGCCGATCGTGATCCGCACCACCGACCAGATGCTCGCGCTCGTGCCCCGGGAGCTCCGCGAGGGCAGCTACGCGCTGGGGAGCCGTCGGGCCCGCACCATCCGCACGGTGGTGCTCCCGAGCGCGGCGGCCGGGATCGTGAGTGGCGCCCTCCTCGCGGTCGCCCGGGCGGCGGGCGAGACCGCGCCGCTGCTCTTCACCGTGGGGTTGGTCGAGGACCACACGAACTGGAGCCTCGTCCACGGCATCAACTCGGCGCTCCCGCTCGAGATCTTCACGAACGCCAAGTCGCTCTTCCCCCCGGCGCAGGACCGCGCCTGGACCGCGGCCTTCACCCTCATCCTGATCGTGTTCGTGTTCACCATCGTCGCCCGGCTCGTGACGACGTTCTTCGGCCGCCGGACGGCGGTCCTCTGAGCATTGGACCAACACATGCGTACCGAGGAAGACCTTGCCGCTAACGTCGCAGAGGTGACGACGGTCCCGGCCGGTGAGACGGGCACTCCGACACACGCGATCGGGATCGCGGTGCCGTCTGAACAAGTTCCGAAGGAGCAGCAGCCGGAAGACCGTGAGGAGTCGGCGCGCGAGCTCGTGTTCGAGCTGCACGACCTCGAGGTGCGCTACAGCGGTCACACCGCGGTCCGGGACGTGAACCTGGAGATCGCGGCGAAGGAGATCACGGCGTTCATCGGGCCGTCGGGCTGCGGCAAGACGACCGTGCTCCGGTGCCTGAACCGGATGCACGACACCACGCCCGGCGCACAGGTGATCGGCACCGTGAACTATCACGGCCAGAGCCTCTACGGGTCCAAGGTCGACGCAGCCGAGGTGCGGCGGCGGATCGGGATGGTGTTCCAGAAGGCCAACCCGTTCCCGAAGACGATCTTCGACAACGTGGCCTATGGCCCGCGCATCAACGGCGTGAAGCGGTCGAAGCTCAAGGAGATCGTCGAGCACGCGCTCACGCGGGCCGCGTTGTGGGACGAGGTGAAGGACAAGCTGAAGCACAGCGGCCTCTCGCTGTCCGGCGGGCAGCAGCAGCGGCTCTGCATCGCGCGTGCGCTCGCGGTCGAGCCGGAGGTCGTGCTCATGGACGAGCCGTGCTCCGCGCTCGACCCGATCGCGACCGCGCGCATCGAGGACCTCATGGAAGAGTTGAAGAGCGACTACACGATCGTGATCGTGACGCACAACATGCAGCAGGCGGCGCGCGTCTCCGAGTTCACGGCCTTCTTCATGATGGGCCGCCTCGTCGAGCACGACCGTACGGACA
>DASPTH010000188.1:0-9219 GCA_035623515.1 Acidimicrobiia bacterium | reverse complement strand
AACCGTCCGACCACGCGCGACGGGAGCGCGGAAGTGACGTCGTGCACGAACTCGACGTCGCGTCGCTCGGCCGCGCGTTCCATGATGTCGCGGCAGATCTCGCGGATCTGCCCCTCCATGGCCGCGATGACACGCGCCTTGAAGCGCGGCGCGATCGGGCGGCGGTAGTCGCCGTGTCGCGGCGGATCCATCGCGAGCAACATGTTGCGCATCATCTCGAGCTGCTGGGGCGCGAGGTTCTCGAGCACCACGCCGCCCTCGCTCGCCGAGTAGAGCACCGGCTCACGCGCCACCGCAGTGAGGTCGACGTGTTTCAGGACGGCCCAGAACCCAGGCTCGGTGGGCATGTCCTGCCAGTAGACGGGTTGGGTACGGCGGAGCTCGGCGAGGAACTCGTGCGGCGGGGCGTCGACGAACGCGTCCGGATCCCAGAGCGCGACGGTCATCGCACCGTCAGTCGACGAGAACGTTCGGGCGCGGCAGCCCCTGCGCCTCGCACAACGCGTAGTAGGCGGCCAGCGCGCCCGCGCCGTCCGACACCGACGCGACGTTGCCGTCGTCGTCGAGGTTGAGGTTCACGCCGTACATGTGGAACCACACGCGGGTGTCGTCCTCGATGCAGGTGAGCGTGTGCACCGAGCCGGCGGGCTCGTACAGGAACGACCCGGCGCGGTTGACGTACTCGTACTCCTTGTACTTCCACGCGCCCGACTGTGTGTAGCCCCACACCGGTCCCGTGTGGCGGTGGGTCTGCACGGCGAAGCCGCTCTGGAAGATGTTCTCGACGATCCAGAGACCCTCGCGCTCCTTCACCTGGATGACCTTCAGCTTGTTGCCGCCACCGATGTCGACGAACGGCAGCTCGTCGATCCCGATGTGGACGGCGGTGGGTGCAGTCTCGAGAGCAGTCATCTCGTACTCCATTCGTCGCTCGCTGCTCGGCGGGGTACCCGCCTCGCGGGCGCTCGCTCTCGGCGAGCTCCTCGGTTCGCTCCGCTCAACGCAAGCCCAGCTTCCGGTGGTCCCAGCTCACGACCTTGTCGACGTGGATCTTCACGCCGACGCGCTTGCGGATGAGGTTCTCCACGATCTCGATGCCCTCCGGCGTGCGCTCGAACGGACGATCCGACTGGCGCTCCACGATGCTCACGCCGATCTCGAAGATGCGGTCGTGCTCCTCGACGATCTCTCCTGTACCGACGAGCTCGACGCCGCGGAGCTCCTCGTACCGGTCACCCTCTTCGATCAGGCAGGTGATGCGCGGGTCGCGGCGCAGGTTCAGCACCTTCTGGCTCTTCGCCTTCGTCTCCAGTGCCGGCGCGCCCTCCAGGAACGCGTACCACATCGCCACGAGGTGGATCGTCCCGTCCGCCTTCATGGTGGCGCAGTTCATGGTGTGCCAGCCGCGCACGAACTCGTCGATTTCGTCGGGCGTCATCTTGATGAGGTCGCGCTGGTTCTTGCCGTGGCCGAACGCCGTCGCGGGCTCGGTGTCGTCGGTCATCCCTCTCCTCGGCCGCTCAGGAGCCGGCGATGAGGCCGGCGTCGACGGCGAACTCGGCTCCGGTGATGTACGAGCTGGCGTCGCTCGCGAGGAAGAGCACCAACTCGGCGACCTCGGCGGGCGAGCCCGTGCGGGCGAGCGGCAGCCGCGTGAACCGACTCGGATCACCGAGCGGCAGCATGTCGGTCTCGATCGGACCGGGGTGCACCGAGTTCACGCGGATCTCCGGGCCCAGCTCCAGCGCGGCGACCTTGGTGAGCCCGCGCACGCCCCACTTCGACGCGCCGTACGCCCCGTGTGCGCGGAACCCGACCATCCCGGCCGCCGACGAGATGTTGACGATCGAGCCGTGACCGGTCTTGCGCAACTCGGGCGCACAGGTGCGGATGCCGAGGAACGTGCCCAGGAGGTTGACCCGGAACATCTTCTCGAATCCCGCGACGGTCTCGTCCTCGAGCAGGACCATGTGGTGCACGGCGGCATTGTTCACGAGGGCGTCGACGCGACCGAACGCGTCCAGGGTGAAGGCGAGCCCCGCCGCCCAGTCGTCCTCGTTGCCGACGTCGAGGTGCACGAAGCACGCGTCGTCGCCGAGCTCCTTCGCGACGGCCTCGCCCTCGGCGTCGAGCACGTCGGCGAGCACGACGCGCGCACCCTCGCGCACGAAGAGCCGAGCCTCCGCCTCCCCCTGCCCGCGTGACGCGCCCGTGATGATCGCGACCTTGTCGCTGAGTCGACTCATTCGCGCCGATGCTAGCGTCGACCGCCATGGCAGATCTCGGGTTCGACGGCAAGGTCGCGATCGTCACCGGCGGTGGCGGGGGCCTCGGTCGCGAGCACGCGAAGCTGCTCGCGAGCCGCGGCGCGCTCGTCGTCGTGAACGACCTCGGCGGCGCCGTCGACGGTACGGGGGGGAGCGCGACGCCCGCCGAGCAGGTCGTCGCGGAGATCGAGGCCGCCGGTGGCGAGGCGGTGGCCGACGCGCACTCCGTCGGGAGCCCCGAGGGCGGCGAGGCGATCGTGCAGACCGCGCTCGACGCGTTCGGGCGTGTCGACATCGTCGTGAACAACGCGGGGATCCTGCGGGACAAGGCGTTCCACAACATGGAACCCGACATGATCGAGGCCGTGTTCACCGTCCACCTGAAGGGCGCGTTCTACGTCACGCGGCCGGCGTGGAAGCTCATGCGCGAGCAGGGCTACGGACGCGTCGTGAACACGTCGTCGTCGGCCGGGATCCTCGGCAACTTCGGCCAGGCGAACTACGGGGCGGCGAAGATGGGTCTCGTCGGGCTCACGAACGTGCTCGCGATCGAAGGCGAGCGGTACAACATCAAGGCCAACGCGATCTCACCCATCGCCGGTACGCGTATGACGGGCGAGGTCCTCGGCAAGCTCCAGGAAGTGCTCGACCCCGCACTCGTGTCGCCCATGGTCGCGTTCTTGGCCCACGAGGACTGCCCGGTGAGCGGCAACATCTACTCCGTCGGCGGCGGTCGGGTCGTGCGCTTCTTCATCGGGATGACGGAGGGCTACCTGAAGCGAGACGCCCCGCTCACCCCTGAAGACGTGCGCGATCACTTCGCCGAGATCGACGACACGTCGAAGTTCACCGTGCCGTGGCAGGCGACCGACGAGACCTTCCTCGTCCGCGACCTGCTGATGAAGAACAGCGACGACTGACTCTCGGACGAGCACCGGATCCGGCGCGGCGCGTACGCTCCCCGTCCCATGACCCCGGAATTCCACGTGTTCCTCCCGCAGATGCGGATGACGCTCGAGGCCATCGTCGAGCGCGCGCAGGCGGCGGAAGCCGCCGGCTTCGTCGGCATGTCCGGCATGGACCACCTCGTCCCGCCACTCGCGCTCGATCAGCCGATGTACGAGGCCATGAGCACGAACATGTGGCTCGCCGCGCACACGACGCGGCTCCGGCTGGGGAGCCTGGTGCTCTGCGACGCATTCCGGCATCCGGCGATGCTGGCGCGGGAAGCGGTCGCCATCGACAACGCGTCGGGCGGGCGATTCGAGCTCGGTATCGGGTCGGGTTCGGTCGACGACGAGCTCGACACGTTCGGAATCGGCCCGCGCTCGGCGCGCGAGCGCACGCGCCGAATGGGAGAGACGCTCGAGGTGCTTCGCGCACTGTGGTCGGGCGAGTCCTTCAGCTACGCCGGCGAGTTCTTCACCTTCCGCGATGCGCAGCAGCTCCCGACACCGCTGACCAGGATCCCGATCGTGATCGGCGGCGCCGGGCCGCGCACCATGGACCTCGTCGCCGCACACGCCGACTGGTGGAACTGCCCGATCCACCGTCTCGACAAGCTCGACGAGATGCGACCACGAGCGGGGCGCGCCCGGGTGTCGACGCAGCAGATGGTCACACTCGTCACCGACGAGGCCGACCGTGACCGCGTGCTCCAGTCGGCCGAACGGCGCTTCGGGATGATGGGGAAGGGCCGTGCCGCGGGTGGCGCGGCCGAGGTCGTCGACTTCTACGGCGCGCTCGTCGAGCGTGGGGTCGAGCGCTTCTACGTGTGGTTCACCGACTTCGCGGCCCCGGACACGGTCGCGGCCTTCGGCGGCGGGGTGATCAGCCAGTTCGGGTAGCTACGCCGTCGTAGCTATGTGGTGAGGCCGCCGTCCATGCTCACGATGGCGCCGGTCATCATCCTCGCCTCGTCGGACGCGATGTACGCGAAGAGCGACGCCAGGTCCTCCGGCTCGGCCATGCCGTACGGCGTCATCATCTTCCCCATGAACTCCATGTCGGCACCCTCGGGCATCCTGAAGCCTCGGGAGAGCGGGGTCTCGACGCCACCCGGCGCGACCGCGTTCACGCGCACGCCGCGCTTCCAGTACTCGATGGCGAGGGCACGCGTGAGCTGGACCACACCGCCCTTCGACGCGCAGTACGCCGCCGAGTACGCCAACCCCTGGAGCCCGGCGTTCGACGCCGTGTTCACGATGTTGCCGCCGTTCTCGAGCAGGTGGGGGAGCGCGGCCTGACACATCAGGAACGTGCCCGTGAGGTTCACGCCGATCACCCGCTGCCACTCCTCGAAGGGGAGCTCCGTCGTGTGGAAGAAGTTGCCGATGCCGGCGATGTTGCAGAGCACGTTCGGCGCGCCGACGTCGGACACGACCTTGGCCATCGTGTCGCGCACGCTCGCCGGGTCGGCGACGTCGCAGTGGAAGGCCGACGCGCTACCGCCGGCGTCGACGATCCCGTTCGCCGTCGCCTGCGCGGACGGCTCGTTGATGTCGAGGCACGCGACCGACGCCTCCTCCGCGGCGAGCCGACGCGCCGTTGCCTGCGCGATTCCCGAACCCGCGCCCGTGACGACGGCGATCTTCCCAGTGAAGCGGTTCATCGGCGCATGCTCCTCGGAGGAGAGGTCTACAGTCACGGCGACTCTACCGACCGCCGCCGGCGCGGTCGAAGAGGGAAAACCGCGAGGGAGGCAGGCATGACGATGACGTTCGTCGTCGACGAGGACGAGGTCGCGAAGGCATACGCCGACAAGTGGTGGCTGTTCCTCGTCAGCGGGATCCTGTGGCTCCTCCTCGGGTTCGTCGTCCTGTCGCTCCGACCCGTCTCGATCTCCGTGTGCGTGATCCTGATCGCGGTCGCGTTCTGGCTCGGCGCCATGACGCTGTTCGCGCTGGCGATGGTGACGAGCGGGGGTTGGCGCGTGCTCACGATCGTCGCCGGGATCCTGGCGATCGCCGCCGGCGTCGCCGCGATCGTCTGGCCCGGACCCACGATCGTCGTCATCTCGATCTTCGTGGCCTGGTACCTGCTCATCCGCGGCATCTTCGACGTCGCGATCTCCCTCTCGCACACGCACGTCCACGGCTGGTGGATGATGCTCATCGCCGGGATCATCGGCATCGGGCTCGGCGCCTGGGCGGTCGGCAACCCCGATCGCTCGGTGCTGTTGCTCGTCAGCATCATCGGGATCTGGTCGATCTTCAAGGGCGCCGCCGACCTGGTGGCCGCGTTCAGCTACCGCAGCATGAAGAAGGAGCTCGCGGCGGCGTGACGCGCCGCGCTACTTGTTGGCGCCGTACGTGCGGACGAAGTCGTTGACCTTGTAGTAGTCGTCGATCGACTCGCCGGCGTCTCCCCAGAAGCCCTCGATCACGTCGTACTCCATCACACCTTCGGTGACGAAGTGGTTGTTCACGTCGGTGATCTCGAGCTCGCCCCGTGCGGAGGGCACGAGCTGCGGGATCACGCCGAACACCGTCTCGTCGTAGCAGTAGACGCCGGTGACCGCGTACGTGCTCGGAGGTTCCTCTGGCTTCTCGACGATGTTGACGACGTGGGTCCCGTCGAGCTCGGGCACCCCGAGGTTGCGCAGGTGCTCGATCTCGTCGACTTGGGCGAGGAGGATCCGGGCGCCGAGCTCCTGGCGCGCGAACCGCTCGACGGAGACGCGGATGGACCGCTCGAAGATGTTGTCGGCGAGCACGACCACCACGCGGTCGCCGTCCACGAACTGCTCCGCGAGCCCGAGCGCCTCGGCGATCCCACCTGCGCGTTCCTGCACGGAGTACTGGAGCCGGTCGAGACCCCACTCGTGCCCGTTGCCGAGGAGGCGAAGGAACTCGCCCATGTGCGCTCCGCCGGTGACGAGCATCACGTCGCTGATGCCGGCGCGCACGAGGCTCTCGATCGAGTACGTGACCATGGGTCGGTCGTAGATCGGGAGCAGGGCCTTGTTCGTGATGCGCGTGAGCGGATCCAGCCGGCTGCCCGTCCCGCCGGCGAGTACCACACCTTTCATCGCGTCATCCTCGCGCACGGCGGACGACGAACGGGACGCGGGCGTGAGCACGCCTCGGTTCGGGGGAGAAACTCGTAGGATGGCCGAGCACATGGTGGGCGAACGCTTGCGCGAGCACCGAGCGCTCGTTGTCATCTGCGCCGCCGCGGCAGTGGTCGAGACGCTGCTGGTGGGCGCGTTCGCGCCGACCTCCTCGCTCGGGCTCGCGACCCAGGTCACCGCGCCGCCGCCCTTCGGCGTGTTCCACGACCTCCGGTGGATCGTCGTGTACCACGAGAGCTGGCTCGGGCTCGCGCTCGAGCTGCTGGCGTTCCTCGCGTTCCGGACCGCGCTCACCACCACGTGTCTCCGGGCGGCCTGGCCGCACGACCTCGCGCCCGAGCCGATGGCCGTCACCGTGCGCCGCAGCTTGCTGTTCACGGTCGTCGCGGGGATCCTGCTCGCGCCGTGGGCGGCGCTGATGTTCGCGTTGGCCGTGGTGTCGCTCTCGTGGTTGTTCTTCGTCGCGGTCCCCGTTGTGCTGCTGCTCGCGCTCTTCTTGCACGGCGGTGCGGTCACCGGCTCGTGGTGGTACCGCACGCTCTCCGCACGCAGCCTGGGTTGGGTGCTCGTGGCGTTCACGGCGCTCACCGTGTTCGGGAGCCTGCTCACCACGTGCCCGCCCTGGTCCCGGCTACCGCTGGCCGCCGCCGCCGGCGTCGCGAACGCGTGGCTCTGGCTCCGGGTCGTCGACGCGGTGCTGCACCGGCGGCGCACGCCACGCGTCGTCCCGGTCGCACCACTCGGCGTGG
Source organism: Acidimicrobiia bacterium (assembly GCA_035623515.1). Classification (GTDB taxonomy): domain Bacteria; phylum Actinomycetota; class Acidimicrobiia; order IMCC26256; family DASPTH01; genus DASPTH01. The sequence continues at coordinate 2,131 of DASPTH010000188.1, read as the reverse complement.
TGGCGGTGCTCGCGCTCGTCGTGTGCGGAACCGCCGCCGGTTTCGCGCTGTCGAAGGGGCGGGTGCCGCGCTTCGTCGGCACCGCGGCCGCGGCCACCGAGTGGACGCCACCCCCGGCGACGAGGCTCGCCGGGGCCACCCCACTCGTCGTCGTCACCGGCTTCAACACGAAATGGGGGGGCCGTGCGGCGCAGTTCGTCCACGTCGACCTGCCGCAGTGGCGCTTCTCCTACCGAGGCGTCGCGCACGGTGCGCCCTTGCCCTACACCGCAGTCGACACCCATCGGGCGCTCCCTGATCTCGTCCGCGAGCTGCGGGCCCAGGTCGACCGCTACCACCGGCTGACCGGGCGCCGGCTCACGCTGGTGGCCGAGAGCGAGGGCGCGCTGCTCGCCGAGGCGTACGTGGCGGCGACGCCGAACGCGCCGGTCGCCAACCTCGTCGTGCTGAGCCCACTCGTGGAACCCGGGCGCGTCTACTACCCGGCCCACGGCAAGGAGGGGTGGGGTGCGGCCGGCGCGCTGGCGATGGACGGGTTCGCGTGGGCGCTCCGCGGGGTCTCACCCGTCGACGTCACGCCCGACACGCCGTTCCTGCGGTCGATCGTCGACGACGCGCCGGCGTTGCGTGGGCTCGTGTCGTGCCCGTTGCCACACGTGCGCCAGCTCGCCGTGCTCCCCCTCGACACCGGCGTGAGCGCGCCGTCGCCCGAGTCGATCGGGATCCCGTACACCGTGGTCCCCGCGTTCCACGGCGGCATGCTCGACAGCGGCAGCACCGCGGCGATCGTCACGCGTGTCGTGGCGGGGGAGCGCGTGGACCGGGACGACGGGTGGTCCTTCGCCGAAGACGTGATCAGCGCGGGGGCGTCGGCCTGGCAGGTCCCCCAGCTGCCCACGAGCGTGAACGCGGCGTGGTCGGGTGCGCCCGACCCGGGCAACTGTGCTGCCATCCGCGCGCACCTCGAGCGCGAGACGCGCGCATAGGCGCTACGCGTCGGACTTCTTCTTCCCCAGCTTCTTCCGGGCCTGCTTCCACTCGCGTACCCGGAGGAGAGCTTCGGGCGAGTCGATGTCGGCGACCGAGCGCGGCTCGGCGTCGCCGAACGGCTGCGCGACCGCTTCCCATCCGGGCGGGGCCGCCGCCAGCCGCTTCCCGAGGATGGCGACGAAGATCTTCGCCTTCTCCTCGCCGAAGCCGGGCAGCGCACGCAGCCGCGCGAACAACTCCTTCGGGTCGTCCACACCTCGCCAGATCGCGGCGGCGTCGCTCCCGTACTCGTCGGCGATGTGCACCGCGAGCGCGTGTGTGCGCCTGGCCATCGACGCGGGATACCGGTGCAGCGCGGGCTTCTGGCGGAAGACAGCCTCGACGTCGTCGTCGCTCATGGCCGCGATCGCCTGCACGTCGAGGGTGCCGAGCCGGTCGCGGAGTGTCGACGGCCCCTTGAACGCCCACTCCATCGGGACCTGCTGGTCGAGCAGCATCCCGACGAGGAGCGCGAACGGGTCGTCGACGAGGAGACGGTCCGCGTCGGGATCGCCGGTGACCGGGAGCACCGCAGACACCATGCGCCGCAGCCTATCGAGGCGCGGACGGTGACCGAGGTGGCCCGTTTCGCGGAGTCCGCGTCGGTACTGTGGCCCGGTGCCCGCAACCGGGCCGCCCGACTGGGGGGCCGACGACACCGGCGCAGTCCCGGTCGGGCCCGAGCCCGAGCCCACCGGCGCGGCGGGCACCGGCGCAGGACCCGGCGGGTGGGGCGGGAAGCCCCGGACGGAACCCTTCGCGATCGCCGCGCTCGTCTGGGCGATCGTCAGCATCGTCTTGCCGATCGTCGGCACGATCGTGGCGCTCGTGTTGGCGGCGCGCGCTGCCGACGCCATCCGGCGCTCGCGGGGCACCCGCAGCGGCATGCAACTCGTCACCGCGGCGCGGGTCACGGCCGGCGCGGTGATCGCGCTGTGGGCGATCGGCCTCGTCGCGTTCGTGGCGTTCGGTGGGACCAGCAACAATCACAACAAGGTGGCGGTGCCGACACAGCCGTCGACGACCACCACGACGCTGGCGCCGACGACCTCCTCGACTCCCGCGCCCACGTCCACCACGCTGCCGCGCACCACGCTCCCGC
>DASPTH010000182.1:0-2176 GCA_035623515.1 Acidimicrobiia bacterium | reverse complement strand
CGTGAATCCGCGCCATTAGGGGATGACCTCGGGGTAATAGTTCTCGGCGCCGATCGTCTTGATGTCCTCGTACCACGAGGAGTCGTACGCGTCGGTGCGGCCCTGGCGCATCGGGTCCTCGAAGTTCCATGCCTGGCGCTTGTACGTCCAGTTGTCGGGGAACAGTCGGTGCGCGTTGCGCCAGTGCGGGATGGCGGCCGGGTGGTTGCCGGCGCGGTGCAGGTGCTGGCCGAGCTCGAACTCGGCCGCGGCGGTCGCCTCGTCGCGCGGGCGCGGACGCGAGCGGCGCACGACCTCGTCGGGGGAGTGCGCGTACGGGCTGTCGGCGCCGCGCTCGACCCAGTCCTCGATCATCGCCACGTACTGGTCGGGATCGGTGCGGATCTTGCGGGCCTCGCGCAGCACGTCGGCGACGTCGGGCGGGAGGGTGTCGAGGTCGATCGAGCGGAACGAGTCGGTGAAAGGGTTGCGTCCGGGGTGCGCGGGCTCGGACGGCCTCACGATCACGCCCTGCTCGTCGATCCATACCGCGTTCGGCACGTTCACGAAGCCGAAGAGCTCGTCGGTGACGTGTGCGGAGTCGACGAGGCAGGGATAGTCGGCGTGGGCGTCGACGATCGAAGGCCGCGCCTGTTCGGGATCGACGTCGAGCGCGACCGCCACGATCTCGAGGCCCTTCGGGTACCAGCGTTCACGGTGCGCCTGCCACACGGGCAGGTCGTACCGGCAGCCTCACCACGATGCCCAGGCGACGAGCAGCACCTTCCGGCCGAGCAGGCTCGACAGGCGGAACGGGTTGCCGTCGACGTCGGGCAGTTCGACGTCGGGCGCGACCGCGGTCGTGAGCGCCCTCCCGCTTCCCGCGGTTGCGGGCCCGATCGCGGTGAGGCCGTGCTCGGCATCAGTGACGACCGGCATGCCGAGCTGCGCGGCAACTGCGAGGACGTCGAGCCGTCCCGGTCCGGCATGCGCTCCCGGCGGCAACGGCACGCACACGTCGGCTCGGCACGCGCCCGCGGGCTTGATCGCCCAGCCCGTCCTCGCCTCGAATTCCAGCGCGTCGACTGAGGGCTCGGTCACGATCACGAGCCGCAGCGTAGGCGCGTCTATGTGACGTCGAACTCGTCGCGGCTTCGGCGGCCCGCACGCCGGCCGGACCACGGAATGTGACATCCGGCTTAGGAGACGGGCTCCGGGCGCCGACAACCTGACGTGCGAGCCCGCCACGGCGCGGGTCGCGGGTCGGTGACGTGACGCGGGGCGACTGCGGGGACCGCAAGGTGACACGGAAGTTGACGATCAGGACCAAGCTGGCGGCGACCATGGCGGTCCCGCTCGTGGCCTTGGCGGCCTTCGCCGCCTTCCAGGTCCGGGGTGCTTACGACCGGGCCGACCAGGTGAAGCGCCAGGCGGCGCTCGCGACGTCGGCGACCGGGCCGGCCGGCGCGTTGAGCGCGCTGGAGACCGAGCGTGACTACGAAACGCTCTGGCAGATCGGCGCGGAGAACGTCGTGGACGGCGGCCGGACCAAGACCTCCGGGGACGCGACCGCGCGCACGAACGTCGCGCTGTCGGGCTTCCGCGCGCTGCTCCACGACCTCGGCGGCGACGCGGCCAGCAACTACCAGTCGACGTTGACGTCGGTGAGCACCCGGCTCTCCGACCTCCGCCAGGACGCCGAGAAGCTCGCGTCGACGGGGAGAGGCGCTTCGCCGGTTGCCCGGGCGAAGCAGGCCAACGCGATCTTCGACCGCTACACGGTGCTGATCGGTCAGCTCCTCGACGTCGACCAGCGTTCGTTCGGTGCGATCGATGATGCGCAGCTGCGCAACGGCGCGGAGCTGTTGAACTCGATCGCCCGGCAGAACGACATCGAAAAGCAGATCGCCGTGAAGGCGATCCTCGCCACCGGCGCACACGACACTGCGACGGGCCTGCAGGTGCAGCGGCTCGCCGGGTTGCAGGCCGCGGGCGATGCCGACCTTCACCTGCGGGCCGACGGCCCGTACGCCGGCGCGGTGCTCGTCATGCTCACCGCGAAAGACCGCCTCGACATCGTGAACAAGCTCGATGCGGTGGCGAAGGACCCGCTGCACGCGAACACCACGCAGCTGTTCCAGACGGTGTCGACCGCGAGCAAGCTCTGGAGCGTCCCGCAGTCGAACGTGTCCGACGT
>DASPTH010000176.1:0-13613 GCA_035623515.1 Acidimicrobiia bacterium | reverse complement strand
TGCGCCCCGGCCGAGGTGGTCTTCACCGGTGGGGGCACCGAGGGCGACAACCTGGCCGTGAAGGGGGCGGCCCGGGCCGCCCGCGGGGCCGGCACCGCCGACGCCGTCGTCGCCACCGCGATCGAGCACAAGGCGGTGCTCGCCTCGGTCGATCGCCTCGAGCGCGAGGGCTTTCGGGCGACGCGCGTCCGGGCCGGTGCCGACGGCGTCGTCGACCTCGACGCGCTCGCGGCCGCGCTCGACGACCGCACGGTGATCGTGTCGGTGATGCTCGTGAACAACGAGGTCGGCACGATCCAGCCGCTGGACGCGGTCGCCGCGATCGTGCGGGAGCGGTCGCCTCAGGCGGTGCTGCACACCGATGCCGTCCAGGCAGTGCCCTGGCTCGACGTCGCCGTTGCCGCCTCGGCCGCCCCGCTCGTCTCCGTGTCGGCCCACAAGTTCGGCGGTCCGAAGGGCACCGGCGCGCTCGTCGTCCGGGGCGACGTCCCGCTCGTCCCGCTGATCGAGGGAGGCGGCCAGGAACGAGGCCTCCGCTCCGGCACGTCCAACGTCGCCGGTGCCGTCGCCATGGCGGCCGCGCTCGACGCCACCGCGACTTCGCGCGCCCGCGACGTCGAACGCGTCACCACATTGCGCGACCGGCTCGTCGAGGGTTTGCTGCGTACGGTCCCCGGCGCGTTCGAGAACGGCGACCGCGGCCGGAAGGTCGCGGGGAACGCGCACGTCGGGTTCGAGGGCGTCGAGGCCGAGGCCTTGCTCGTCCTGCTCGACGGCTCGGGCCTGTACGCGGCGGCCGGCTCGTCGTGCTCGTCGGGCGCGACCGAGCCGTCGCACGTCCTCGCGGCGATGGGAGTCCCGCACGCGGCGGCGCTGGCGTCGATCCGTCTCAGCCTCGGCTACGCGTCCACCGACCGCGACGTCGACGCCGCGCTCACATTGATCCCCGAAGCGGTCGCCAAGCTGCGCACCACGGGCAGCCCGCGGTGACGGCACCGCGGGTCTTGGTGGCCATGAGCGGGGGCGTCGATTCGTCGGTCGCCGCCGCGCTGCTCCTCGAGCGCGGCTGCGACGTCACCGGTGTCACGCTGAAGCTGTGGGGCGGCGACTCCGACTCCGGTTGCTGCAGCGTCTGCGACGTGGAAGACGCTCGGCGCGTCGCCGCCCAGCTGGACATCCCGCACTACGTGTTCAACTTCAGCGAGGACTTCACCGACTCGGTGGTCGATCCCTATGTCGCCGCCTACGGGTCCGGTGCCACGCCGAACCCGTGTGTGGAGTGCAACCGCACGATCAAGTTCGGGCGCCTGCTCCAACGGGCCGACGCGCTCGGTTTCGATCTCCTCGCCACGGGTCATCACGCGCGCGTCGTTTGGTGCGGAGAACGCGCAGGGTTGCAGCGCGGCAGAGATCGCGCGAAGGACCAGTCGTACGTGCTCTACATGCTCACGCAGCGAGAGCTGACGCGACTCGTGTTCCCCGTCGGCGAGCTCACCAAGCCCGAAGTCCGCGCCCACGCCGCCCGACTCGGGCTGCGCACCGCCAGCAAGCCGGAGAGCATGGACGTCTGCTTCGTGAAGAAGGGCCGCCGCGTCGACTTCCTCGCCGCGCGCGCGAAGATGCGCGCGGGTGTCATCGTCGACACCGCGGGCGTCGCGCTCGGCACGCACCCGGGTGTCGCGTCGTTCACGATCGGGCAGCGTCGCGGGCACGGCGTGGCGGCGGGCGAACGGCGGTACGTCGTCGACATCGACGCCGCCACCGCCACCGTGACCCTCGGCTCCCACGACGAGCTGTTGCGCCACGACGTGACGATCCGCGATCTCACCTTCGTCGATGCACCACCGGGGCCACGCGCGCTGCTCGCGCAGGTGCGCGCGCACGGCGACCCAGCGGATGCCTCGCTCGACGGCGACGTGCTCCGGTTCGTCGAGCCGCAACCGCGCGTCGCGCCCGGTCAGGTAGTGGCGTTCTACGACGGCGACACCCTGGTCGGCGGCGGCATCGCGGCCTGACTCACCCCTCCCGAACCGGGAGTCGCCGCGCTGCCGCGGCGCGCAGGAGCTCGCCCCGGCGCACCACGGCCACGCACACGCCGCGGGTGCGGACGGTGTCGGTCCGTCGCCTCCGCACGGCGCGGAACAGCTCTGCTTCCTCGTCGAACCACAGCACGACCGATCCGAGCGTCGCGCCGAGCCGCAGGTCGAGCGCGCCCTCGGGCGCGGGTCCCGGGTCGACGGCGCTCATCGCGACGATCCGCTCCCGTAAGAACAGCACCGGATCGGCGAGCGTCATGCGATCGACCACCACGAAGCCCGCCGGTACCAGGACCGTCCATCGGAGGGAGAGGCCGTGAAGTGCGCGTACCAGCAGGTACACGAGTGGCGCGCCGATCACGAGCACGGCGACACCAGGCACGGTACGCCCGTCGGCGAGCAGGAGTGGTCCCCCGACTACAACCGCGACCACAAGGGCGCGCGCGACGGGAATCGGGGCGAGGAACAGCGCAGGCGGTACACGCAACAGCACGCGCTGCTCGTCCCCGTACGCGATCGCGTTCGCCGCGGCGATCGCGATGTCGTGGCCCGACGCGAGCGCCGCGGCGACCACGGTGGCGGTCACCGCGCCGATCGACGCCGACGCCGACGGCCGTCCGTCGGCGGCAGCCGCGATGGCGAACACCGCGAATGCCGGTGCGATCGTCCGGAGCGCGGTGAGGGTTTCCGGACGCGGCGCGAGCGTGGCGAGCAGCCCCGCAGCCCACGCGAGCCAGAGGAGCACCTCGCCGACGAGCTGCGGCGTGTCCGACCAGTCGCGCAACGCCGCGGCCGCGGCGGGACCGGCCGTGAGCGGCAGCGTGATCCAGACGATGCGGAGCAGCCAGACCGGGATCGGACGGATCAGCGTCGCTCCATTTCGCATCGCACGCGCCGCCGGCTCGCTTCCGTCGCGCGTCGTGACGGTCCGTATAGTACGAGGCCATGCCCGTCCTGCGAGCGCCGGTGCTGCAGCCTGGCCTCGCCACCGGCATCGGGAGCCTGCCGCACACGGATGCGCGCGCCGCCGCCGAGCTCGTGCTGCGTTGCCTTCCCGAGTTGCCCGCGATACCGCAACTCCCGAGTCGTGATCCCCGCGAAGGGATGCTCGCCCAGTGGCTGATGGCGCTGCCCGAGGTGCAGGTCGGCGACGACGGTTCGATCGACGTCGCCGGTGTCTCGAACCTCGCGCCTGAATGTGTCTTCGACGAACGCGCGCACGCGGGATTGCTGGCGTTCCTCGATGCCGCCGACGCGCACGATCGGCCGATCGATCGTGTGAAGGTGCAGGTCACCGGGCCGCTCACGCTCGGCGTCGCCCTGCGCGCCGCGGGCATGCCGACACGTCACGCGTTCGCGCGAGCGGCGGAGGCAACGCGCGCGTGGTCGGTCGCCCTCGAGGACCTGCTCGACGCACGGCTGCCCGATGCGGCACTCGTGCTGTTCCTCGACGAGCCGGCCTTGGTGCGCTGGCGTCGCGGTGACGCACCGCTCGATCGCGAATCGGCGATCGACGTGCTCTCCGGAGCCCTCGCGGCGGTCGACTGCGTCGCGGGCGTGCACGTGTGCGGCGAAGGTGATCTCGGGCTCGCGCTGGAGGCCGGGCCCCAGGTCCTCGGCGTGGAGGTGAGCGATGCGCTCGTCCGCGACACGATCCCGCTCGCGAGGTTCCTCGACGGCGACGGGTGGATCGCGTGGGGTGCGGTCCCGACGGACCGCCCGGTGGGCGAGTCGGCCGATCCTCACTGGCGACGCCTCGCCAGCGTGTGGTGCGAGCTCACCCGGCGGGGCTGCGATCCCGTTTCCCTCCGGGCTCGGGGGATCATCACACCTGCCTGTGGCCTTGCCGGTTATGGTGCCTCGCAAGCCGAACGAGTGTTGGGAATCGCGCGCGAGCTCGCGGCGCGGGTCCACGACCAAGCCGTCGCCGCCCGACTGACCCTGGGGGCCTGAACCGTGGACGATTCGACGTCGTACCGCTACTGCGGGGTCTGCGGCCAACCCCTCGAGGCCGGCGCCACCGTGTGCGGCAACTGCGGCGCGGCCGTGGAGCCGACGGCCGACGACGACGTCGCCGAGGGTGCCACCGGCGCGGGCGCCGCGGGCACCACCCCCGCGCAGGGAACCCCCACGGTGGCCATGACCGCGGCGGGAGCGGGCGCGGCGGGCGGCGCGGCCGGTGCGGGTGGCGGGGGCGACGGCGGGGAGCCGCCTCCCGACGAGGACGAAGGCGGGATGTCCCCGGCCCAACGGTGGCTCATCGCCGCGCTCGTGGTGCTCGCGATCGTGCTCGTCGGAGTGATCGTGGCCCTCGCGGTCAGCGGGGGCAACGACAACAACAAGCCCAACAACACGACGACGTCGTCGACGAGCAGCACGACCACTTCGACGTCGACCACGACGACGGCGCCGACCACCACGACCACCACGACCACCCCGACGACCACGTCGACGACGCTTCCTCCCACGACGACGTCGACGAGCACCTCGACCACGACGAGCACGTCGACGACGACGAGCAGCACCACGACGACGACGACGAAGCCGTAGAGGCGCGACCGCGGCGTGGGTACTCCGCGCCGCAGCCCGGGATCGGCGTCACACCCGGTCGGTAGATTCGGGCGCGTGGCAGGCGCTGGCGACGGCATTCCCGAAGAGACGGCGGCACGCGCGGCGTCGTTGGCCGAGCTCATCCGCTACCACCGCAACCGCTACTACGGCGACGAGCCGGAGATCGCCGACGCGGAGTACGACGAGCTCGAGCGAGAGCTCGCCGGGCTCGAGGAGGCGTACCCGCCGCTCCGCGAGGGATCACCCCTCGCCGAGGTCGGGGGCATCGTCTCGTCGACGTTCGCGGCCGTGCGCCACGACGTGCGCATGTTCTCCCTCGACAACGCCTTCGACCGGGAGGAGCTGCTCGCCTGGTACGGGCGCGTCGAGCGAACCGTCGGCAGTGGCGTCCGCTTCGTGGGCGAGCCCAAGCTCGACGGGCTCGCGATCTCGCTGCTGTTCGAGCGCGGCCGGCTGACGCGCGCCGCCACGCGAGGCGACGGCGAGGTCGGCGAGGACGTCACCGCCAACGTCCTCACCATCGGGCGGATCCCCCACCGCCTCGTGGGTGGCGCGCCGCCCGACCGGCTCGAGGTGCGCGGCGAGGTGTTCATGCCCATCGTCGCGTTCGAGGAGCTGAACCGGCGGCAAGGAGACGCGGGTGAGCGTCTGTTCGCGAACCCGCGGAACGCTGCCGCCGGCAGCCTGCGGCAGAAGGACGCGCGGATCACTGCATCGCGCGACCTGGCCTTCTCCTCGTACCAGCTCGGTGTGAAGAACGGCGGTCCCGCGCTCCGGTCGCACCACGAGACGCTGGCGTGGCTGCGCGAGATCGGACTTCCCGTGAACGACCACATCGAGGAGCTCGACGACATCGAGCACGTCTACGCGTTCTGCCAGCGCATGATGGACAACCGGCACTCCTTCGGGTACGAGATCGACGGCGCCGTGGTGAAGGTCGACGACCTCGCCCAACGCAACGAGCTCGGGTTCACGAGCAAAGCTCCGCGCTGGGCGATCGCCTTCAAGTTCCCGCCCGAAGAGAAGACCACCGTCCTCCACCGCATCATGGTGAGCATCGGGCGCACGGGTCGCGCCACGCCGTTCGCACAACTCGAGCCGGTGTTCGTCGGCGGCTCCACGGTCGGACTCGCGACCCTGCACAACGAAGACGAGGTCGCGCGCAAGGACGTTCGCGAGGGTGACACCGTCATCGTGCGCAAAGCCGGCGACGTCATTCCCGAGGTCGTGGGACCGGTGCTCGCGAAGCGCAAGAAGGGCGCCAGGAAGTGGAAGTTCCCCACGCAGTGCCCGGTGTGCGGGCGGCCACTGGTGCGCCCCGAGGGTGAGGCGAACCACCGTTGCGTGAACGAGGACTGCCCGGCCAAGGTGATGGGTCGCATCGTCCACTTCGCGAGCCGCGGCGCGATGGACATCGAGGGTCTCGGCGAGGAGCGCGTCGCACAGTTCGTCGGGGCCGAGCTGCTCGCCGACGCCGGCGACATCTACTCGCTCACGATCGAGCAACTCGTGCCGCTCGAGCGGATCGGGGAGCGCTCGGCGCAGCTCCTGGTCGGGGCCATCGACCAGTCGCGGTCGCGACCGCTGGCGCGGCTGCTGGTCGGGCTCGGCATCCCCCACGTGGGTCCTGCGGCTGCGGGCACGCTCGCGCGGGAGATCGGCAGCGTCGACGCCATCGCATCGGCGTCGAGGCAGGAGCTCGCCGCGGTCGAGGGTGTCGGCGACATCATCGCCGAGAGCCTCGCCGAGTTCTTCGCGAGCGAGCGCAATCGGGTGGTCGTCGAGAAGCTGCGAGCCGCGGGGGTGAACTTCGAGGGCCCACCCCGCGCCGAGCCGTCGGTTGCGGGGTCGTCGCTGGCCGGGCTCACGTTCGTGCTCACCGGCACGTTGGAGGACTTCAGCCGCGAGGCGGCGACCGCGGAGATCGTGGCGCGCGGCGGGAAGGTCACGGGAACCGTATCGAAGAAGACGAGCTACGTGCTCGCCGGCGAGAGCCCGGGTACGAAGCTGGCGAAGGCGGAGCAGCTCGGTGTGGAGGTCATCGACGAGGCGAAGTTCCGCGAGCTCCTCGCTTGAGTCGCCTACGCACCCGTGCGCGCGAGTAGCGGCACGATGCCCTTCACGAACTGGTCCATCGTGATGCCCTGCGCGGTCACGAGCAGTGACCACGATCGGGTGATGAGGTTGCCGCCGACGCCTACGCCGCCGTTCGAGCCACTGCCCGCGTTCCGCAGGCAGTAGACGATCTTGTTCGTCGCGCCGCGCGCATCGCAGGGCAGACCGTCCCAGGCATGCGGGTTCGGCGTGTGCGACGAGTTCAGCCGGTTGCCGCTCAGCGTCCACTGCGGACCGAGCCACACGCACGAGGTGTCGAACGCGCTCGGCTCGATCACCGTCACCCCGCCGAGGCTCACGCCGACCGCGCGCTGGACGTCGGCGGTCGGGAGGAGCATCTCGCAGGTGCTGGCGTGACCAGCGGCGGCGGTTGTCGTCGGCGTGGTTCTGCACCAGTCGTCGAGGGAGATGCCGGTGACCGTGCCCGCCGACTCTTCGGGACCGCCGAGACCGATCCGGAGCACGCCGTCGATCTGCCCCGACGTCGTGTCCTGACCGTCCTGGCACGCGCAACCGCCGGTGCGGGCGCAGAACGGGTACTGCGCCGGCACGGGCGCGTCGATGCTGCCGTCGTCGCCGATGCGACCGCGGCCGCCCACGATGTCGACGCGCACGACGTCGGCGGTCGGGGTGACGTCGTACTGCGCGGTCGAGTACGCGCCGGCGTGCACGGTCCTCTGGTCGCCGCTGGCGACCGCCAGGTTCTTGACGACCGGTGGTACGTCACTCGTCGAGGGGATCGACGGCCCCGACGTGTCCCAGTGCGGGTGCTCCGGCGAGCGGAACTGACCCGGGCCCCAGTCGTCGACGGACGACGGCAGAGCGCTCTTCACCGCGATGCCGTACATCTCGGCGCTGCTGTTGGCCAGCGCCATCGCCGGGATCGTCTTCCACACGTCGACGCCGGTGTAGGCAAGGTGGCCGTAGAAGCCGATGGCGTCGTAGGACCGCTGGTACAGCGCGGTCTGCGGCACGTGGAGATACGTCACCCATCCCTTCTCGTACCCGCCCCGCAGGCTCCGGGCCGCCCAGTTCGCGCTCCCCTCGGTGTACCAAGCGGGGAAGGTCGACGCGTGCCCGAGGGTGCCGGCGAAGACGAACTGGAAGCAGTGCGCGACCTCGTGAGTGAGCGCGGCCGGCACGAAGTCGGCCGGCTGGTTGTGCATCACCGAGTTCACCATGATCCGGCAGCCGGTCACGGGCTGCTCGGGACCCGGACCGGTCGGGAACGCGAAGGCTGGGTCCTTGCTCGCGTCGGGTTCGGGGAACACGACCGCGGGATCGAAGCCGAGGGGCCGGCCGAACTTGGCGGCGAGATCGATCACGGCCTGCGCGATCGTCTGGCGATCCTGCGCCTGGGTGGGTGCCGGCAACAGGGGCGCGTGGCGACCGGGTCCACCGGCCGCGGTAGTGGGCGGCGCGGCGTCGGGATGATCGGGCGACCACCCGATGTCGCGGTACACCGCGCGCCGTTGCGCGAACGTGAGCTCGCTCCAGTGCGCGAACACCATCGACAGCGCGGTGGTCGCGGAGATGTCGGTGCCGCCCGACGGCTTCGCCACGCCCGGGAGGGCGCCGAACTGCGCCGCGTACGCACGCAGCGCGACCGCAGTGGTGACCGCGCCGTTCGCGTCGACAACCTTCGCCAGCGTCAGCTTCGGCGGGTGCTTCGCGGCGCGGGCGGACGCACCCGGAGCGCCCAACGCACCGAGCACGACGACGAGGACGAGGGCGAGAACGAGGGCCTTCTTCACGAGCGCCTGCACTCTGCGCCGCTCGTGGCGCGCTGGCAAGCAAAGCTTCGGCAAAGTCACCGCTTCATCGGTCGCTCGCTGCTCGGCGGGATACGCGCCTCGCGGCGCCCGTTCTAGCTTGGGGGGATGCGCGCCGTCGAGGTTCGCCGGGCCGCTCCCGTCGAAACACGGCCGCTCGCGCTCGTGGAGCGCGACATGCCCGAGCCGGGCCCGGGCGAAGTGCGCGTGGGGGTCCACGCGTGCGGTTGCTGCCGGACCGACCTGCACGTGACCGAGGGCGACCTCGATCTCCCGCGACTGCCCGTGATCCCGGGCCACCAGGCGGTGGGGATCGTCGAGGCGCTCGGCGCGGGATGCGGCGAGCTGCAGGCCGGCGACCGGGTCGGCGTTCCCTGGTTGCACCACACCGACGGCACCTGTGAGTTCTGCCGGCGGGGCGAGGAGAACCTGTGCGAGCACGCGGAGTTCACGGGATGGACGGTCGACGGCGGGTATGCCGACGCGCTCACCGTGCCCGAGGCCTTCGCCGTGCGTCTGCCCGACGCGCTCGGCGACCTCGAGGCGGCACCGCTCCTCTGCGCGGGCGTGATCGGTTACCGCGCGCTCCGGCGCGCCGAGGTGCAACCGGGCGAACGCGTCGCACTGATGGGCTTCGGTGCGTCCGCGCATCTCGCCATCCAGGTGCTGCACCACTGGGATTGTGAAGCCGTGGTGTTGACGCGCGGCGAGAAGCATCGCGCCCTCGCGCGTGAGATGGGTGCGGCGTGGGTGGGTGACGCGGCTGAATTGCCGCCGCAGCTGTGCGACCGCGCGGTGGTGTTTGCACCCGCGGGCGAGCTCGTGCCGGTCGCGCTCGCGCTGGTCCGCCCCGGCGGCACCGTCAGCCTCGCGGGCATCCACATGACGACCATCCCGGCCTTCGACTACGGGCTGCTGTGGCGCGAGCGCAACCTGCGCTCGGTCGCGAACATGACGAGAGACGACGCGAGTGAATTCATGGCGATCGCGGCCGAGGCCGGCATCCGCGTCGAGTACGAGACCTTCCCCCTCGAGGCGGCCAACGACGCCCTCCTCGCGATCAAGCGCGATTCCATCCGCGGCGCCGCGGTGCTGACGATGAGTTGACGCGCTCGGCGGAGCGAGCTCGCGAGCGGAGCTGGCGCGGAGCGAGCGGAGCGGAGGCGGAGCCGGAGCGGAGTGGGAGCGGAGCAAAGAGTGATGGCGCCGCGGTGTTGACGATGAGCTGACTCGCTAGGCGGCGGCGCGGAAGGTCCAGGAGTACGTGGTCGGGTTCGTGGGCCGCGGCTTGCCGAGCGGCCAGTAGTGGACGACGACGGTGTTGTAGCCCTGACGGAACTGCGTGAGCTCCTTGCCGGGCCCGGGACGGAAGCTGATCACACCGAGCCCGGGGATCGTGTCGAGTTGGTCGTCGGGGATCTGCACGCCGTCGATCGCCATGTCGCCCTGGAGCTTGTCGTTGAGGTCGATCGTCACGTCATCGACGAGCCCGGTGAGCTCACCGCGCTCGGGGCTGATCGACTCCACGTCGGCCGGGAGCTGTGGACGTCCCCCCGGTGAGGTGTCGGCGTTGTGCAGCAGGATCGCGCCGAGCGTGATCGTCGCCATGATCGTGATCGTCACGATCGCGACGCGTCCCGGGTGCTCGAACACCCGAGTGCGTCGCGCGACTGCCATGCATCGAGGGTAACGCCCGACGGTCGCAGTCCTCTGCTCGCGCGTGCCACCACGTCGCCGACGACGGCCGGTACCGTGACGCCGATGGCGATCAGTGGCGTCGCCGACCTGACCGGGCGCGTCCTCGCCGGCCGGTATCGTCTGCTCACACCCATCGGTGCGGGCGCGAGCGGCCGCGTCTACGTCGCCGACGACGTTCGCCTGCGCCGCCGGGTCGCGGTGAAAGTGCTGCACGCCGCGCTCGCCGAGGACGCGGGGTTCCTGCGCCGGTTCCGGGCCGAGGCCCAGGTCGCCGCCTCGCTCCACCACCCGAACGTGATGGCCGTCTACGACTGGGGCGACGACGACGTGCCGTTCATGGTGCTCGAGCTGCTCCGCGGTGGGAGCTTGCGCGGCTTGCTCGACACCGGCGCCCACCTCAGCCCGTCGCAAGCGGCCCACGTCGGCACCCAGGTCGCGGCGGCACTCGAGTACGCCCACGTACGCGGCCTGGTCCACCGTGACATCAAGCCCGCCAACCTGCTCTTCGACGAGCACGGCATCCTGCGAGTCGCCGACTTCGGCCTCGCCCGCGCGCTCGCCGAAGCGAGCTGGACCGAACCCGCGGGCTCGGTCGTCGGCACCGCTCGCTACGCCGCGCCCGAGCAGGCCACCGGCGCGCCGCTCGACGGTCGTGCCGACCTCTACGCGCTGGCGGTCGTGTTGGTGGAGTCGGTGACGGGCACGGTCCCCGCGATGGCCGAAACCCCGATCGGCACGCTCGCCGCGCGCGCACACACACCGCTGCTCGCGCCCGCGGAACTCGGCCGGCTCGGTCCCGTCGTCGAGCGCGCGGGGCGTCCCGACCCGAACGACCGCTACCCGGACGCCGCCACGATGGGCGCAGCACTCTCCGACGCGCTCCGGGCGATGCCGCGCCCGCAGCCGCTACCGCTCGCCGGGCTCGGCGGCGACGGCGGCGTGGTCGACCCCACGCTGATCGGCGCGGTGACGGCGACGCCCACACTGCTGTTCGACCAGGACGCGCCGGACCCCGTCGACGAGCAGGTGCCCGAGCCGCAACCGGCGCGCCGCGAGCGCGCGCCCGGTTCGCACCGGCTCGTTCCGTACGTGGTGTTGGCCGTGGTTCTCGGCGCGCTCGCCGTCGTGGGGGTGGCGCTCGCGACCACGACTTCGGGATCAGCCGTCGTGCCGTCGGTCGTCGGCGTCGGCAAGGACGACGCCACCAGCCGGCTCAGCGCGCAGGGCTTCAGCATCACGATCGTCGAGCGCAACGCCGACGATCCGGCGGGATTGGTGATCGCGCAACAGCCCGCCGCCGGGTCCTTCGCGCGCGACGGCGGCACGATCCGGCTCGTCGTGTCGCGCGGGCCGCCGCCGGTGCAGATCCCCGACGTCCGGTCACTCGCACCCGACGACGCCCAGGCGCAACTCGAGCGCGCCGGGTTCGTCGTCCAGCGCCAGACCCCCAACGACGAGACGGTGCCCTACGGCGACGTCATCGGCACCGACCCCGCGATCGGCCAGAACGTGCCGCGCGACTCGGCGGTCACGCTGCTCGTGAGCAACGGTCCCGCGCCGAGGACGGTCCCCGACGTGTCGGGCATGAGCTACGACCAGGCGGCCCAGACCCTCCAAGCCAAGGGTTTCTCCGTCACGCGCACGGACGACTACAGCGACACCGTTCCAGCCGGTCAGGCCACCGGCACGAACCCGCCCGGCGGCTCGCTCGTCGCCCGCGGCTCGTCGGTGCAGGTGGTGGTCAGCAAGGGACCCCAGCTCGTCACCGTGCCCGACCTCACCGGGAGCACGCTCGAGGCGGCCCAGCAGCAGTTGGTCGGCCTCGGACTCACCGTCGATACCGTCGGCTACCTCCCGGGTCGCAAGGTGCTCGGCTCGACTCCGGCCGCGGGCACGCAGGTGAAGAAGGGCACTCAGGTCACGCTGTCGTTCTGAGGCTCTGCGCCGAGCAGGACCGTGCGTGACGCGAGAGGGGCGGAGACGTCTTCCCACGAGACGGCGAGCGGCTGGCTCGCCGTGAGCGGGAGGACGACATGCGGCGACCACCACAAGGAGCCACGTCGAGGCCGGGACCGCGCCGCCCGGGCAGCGGCTACGGACGGCCGGTGGGACGCCCCGGGCCACCCGCGCGGCTGGCGAACGCCGCTCGACCACTGGCGCGCGACCCCGTGGTCACTCCGTGATCTCGGTCAGCGCGTGGGCGAGGCCCGGCGCACCCGGCGCCACGCCCGCGGCCTGCGCCGCCATCAGCTTCGTGAGGTCGCCCTGCACCTTCACCTTGCCCGCCATGAACGCGGCCAGTGCGGCCTGTGGATCCCCGGTGATGAACACCTGACGCGCCGTCACGTAGTCCGTGGTCAGCGTGAGGTCGGCCCCGTCCTGATGGCCTGAGCTCCAGTCGGCGGTGCCGCGCTCCATCGCGATGTGGATGCGCCGATCCTCCCCGAACGGGGTCTCGGTCACGACGAGGTTCATCGTGAGGTCGGTGCTGTCGGGGACTTCGATCCGGTGCTCGTCGACGATGCGCCGCACCTCGACGAGCCACTGATCGGAGAGGAACACGTATGCCGGCACGGCGGCATCGTACCTACCTGATGCGCTCGCACCCGCTCCATGGTTCGCTCACTGCGTTGCCGGGTTACCCGGCCACGCGGCCGTTCGCTCACGTGCTTGCCTCGTCGCCGCGTGTGCCGGGTCGCGGGCGCTTGCTCGTACCTATCTGATGCGCTCGCACCCGCTCCATGGTTCGCTCACTGCGTTACCGGGATACCCGGCCACGCGGCCGTTCGCGTGCTCGCCTCGCCGCCGCGTGACCGGGCTCGCTCCTACACTCGACGGCATGAGCGGCCTGACTCGCGCGGACGTCGAGCACGTGGCTCAGCTCGCGCGGCTCGCCCTCTCCGACGACGAGATCGAGCAGTTCACGCGCGAGCTGACCGTGATCCTCGAGCACGCCGACCAGGTCGCGGCCCTCGACACCGCCGACGTGCCACCCACCGCGCACCCGCTCCCGCTCGTGAACGTCGTGCGACGCGACGAGCCGAGGTCGAGCCTCGATCGCGACGAGGTACTGGCGATGGCGCCCGCCGCCGAGGACGGCCGGTTCCGCGTTCCCCGAATTCTCGACGCGCCGTGAGCAACCCCGCGCTCGACCTGGCGGCGGCCGTGCGCGCCGGCGGGCGATCGGCCGTCGACGCGGTCGAGGAGCACCTCGCGGTGGTCCGAGCGAGGGACCCCGAGCTCCACGCCTGCAACCTCGTCACCGACGAGTCGGCCCGCGTGCTCGCAGCCGCCGTCGACGACGTCGTGCGCCGCGGTGACGACCCGGGTCCGCTCGCGGGCGTGCCGATCGTGGTGAAGGACAACCTCTGCACCCGCGGGGTCCCCACGACGTGCTCTTCGCGGATCCTCGAAGGATGGT
>DASPTH010000172.1:0-17260 GCA_035623515.1 Acidimicrobiia bacterium | reverse complement strand
CAAACTGCTTCACCGGGCCCTGGCCGGGCCCGCAGTTCGACGAGTCCCAGCGCGACGCCGCGCCGCGCCGCGCCGCGCTCAAGTACATCAAGAGCCACCTCGGGCGTCTGCCCGTGGTCGTCGCCGCCCGGGTGGGCCGGCTGTGGGGGGTGTTCAAGCCCGGCCAGACCACATGGCTCGACTGGTGGCTCGAAGGCCGCGGGCGCGCCCCCTCGTACATCGGGCTCTTCGGCTACTACCTTCTCGTCCCCTTCGCGATCGGCGGCGCGGTCGTGATGCGCAGGCGTCGCATCCCGATCCTGCCGCTCGTGATGCTGTGCATCATCGCGACGTTCGCCGCGGCCGTCACCTTCGGCGTCACGCGGTACCGGGCGCCCGCAGAGGTCGCGATCGTCGTCGCCGCGGCGATGGGAGCGGTCGCGTTCGGCCGGTGGCTGCGCTCGCGCGCGCACCGGGCGCAGGCGCCCGCGCCAGTTTGACGCCATGAGATCCGACAACGAGCTCAACAACGAGCTGCTCCAGGCCGAGCTGCCGAACCCGCGGCTCGTCGACACCGCATACATCGAGTGGTTGTACGACCAGAGCCCGTACGGACCGTCGGTCCAACGGAACGCCGACGACGAAGGAATCCGCGTCGCGCACTACGCGATGATCCCCCAGCGCTACCGCGGACCCGACGGCGTCGTCCCTGCAGGCTTCTCGCTCAACGCCGTGGTGCGCACGGGCGCGCAACGCAAGGGCTGGTTCCGCACGCTCGGCCCGGAGGTGTACGAGGGCGCGCGGGCAGCCGGGTGGCGCTTCGCGACAGGAGTCTGCAACGACAAGTCGATTGGCACGGTCATCAAGTACCTCGAGTGGAAGAGCCCGGGCCCGCTGCCGGTTCGCGTCTGCCCACCCAGCCTCCGCGCCGGCAACGTGGAGAGCCATCACGTCGACGACGAGTTCTTCGCCGGTTCCTTCGAGCACCTCGCCGCGGGACTCGATGCATCGCCCGTGCGCGCGTGGACGAACTCCTACACGCCCGAGTACCTTCGCTGGCGTCTCGCGTCCCCGCACGTGTCGTACGCCGTGCACGCGAACGACGAAGTCCTCGGTGTCAGCACCGTCGACAAGCGTTTCGGTGTCCGGGCGGCCGTGGTGCTCAAGCTGCTGCCCCGGGACGGCCGCTCGGGACCGATCCGCGGCGAACCGATCGTGACCGCCGCCTGCCGATTCCACCGGGCGCCGTACGCCGTGTACGCGGGCTTCAACGAGCACGTGAAAGTACGCGGGATCCGCCCACCGCGTCGCCTGCAGCCGTCGCCGCTGCACTTGATCCTGAAGTCGCTGTGCGACGACATCGACCAGGAGACGTTGACGGTCGACACGTTCGAGTTCCTCGACATGGACGCGTACTGATGGCGTCTCCCGCCGACACCGACACGCTCACCTTCACACTCGACCTCGAAGACCACCGTCCGGCCGAGGCCGCCCCGGGGAGCGAGCGCTACCCCGACCTGACGCGTCAGGTGCTCGGCTTCCTCGACGCACGCGGGGTGCGCGGCACGTTCTTCGTCGTGGGCGAGCTGGCCGAGCAGCAGCCGGATCTCGTCCACGAGGTCGCGGCCCGGGGTCACGAGATCGGGCTGCACGGCTGGCGTCACGTGCCGCTCGTCGAGCTCGACGCCGCGCAGCTCCACGCCGACGTCACGCGCGGCAAGAACCTGCTCGAGGACATCACCGGTCGGGCCGTCCTCGGCTTTCGCGCGCCGATCTTCTCCATCGTTCCCCGGACGCGTTGGGCCGTCGACGTGCTCGCCGACGCGGGCTTCACGTACTCATCGAGCGTGCTCCCCGCCCGCAGCCCGCTGTTCGGAGACCCGACGCTTCCTGCTTCGCCGTTCTGTTGGCCGAACGGTCTGGTCGAGCTGCCCTGCCCGGTCGCACGGGTGGGGTCGGTGGGCCTGCCCTACCTCGGCGGCGTCTACCTCCGGGCATTCCCGGGCCCCCTCGCGAGCCTCGCCCGCCGAGGCTTTGGACGCGACCACCTGCTCTGGATCTACTGCCACCCCTACGACTTCGACCCCGACGAGCCGTTCTGGGTCGTCCCGGAGGCGGGGAGGCTCGGCAGCCGACTGCTCTGGTACAACCGGCGTCGCACCTTCGCCAAGGTCGACGCGCTCCTGCGCGGCCGCGCCGGGACCCCGCTCGCCGAGCGTGTTACGGCGCTCGGTCCACTGCCCACGGTCGAGCTCGGGGTGTCGTGAACACCGACAACGGCTTCTCGCAGCTCCAGATGGTGCACCGGTTGCCGCGCGCGACGCTCGTCGACCGCTTCGACTTCCTCCGGGAAGTGTGCTCGGGGCGTCGCGTCGTGCACGTGGGGTTCGTCGACGCGGGCTGCGCGGACGCGAACACCGAAGCCGGCGCCTGGTTGCACGCGCACCTCGACCGCGCCGCGCAGGAGCTCGTGGGGCTCGACGTCGACGCGCCCGGCGTCGAACGCGCCCGATCTCAGGGCTACCACGCGTTCGCCGTCGACTGTCGCGATACCGCCGCGGTGCAGGCGCTCGGCATTCCGAAAGGTGAGGTCGTCGTGGCGGGCGAGGTGATCGAGCACCTCGACGACGCCGGCGCGTTCCTCGAGGGTCTGCACGCGCTGGTGGTGGACGACGGTGTGCTGGTGGTCACGACACCCAACGCCGTCGGCTGGGTCAACGCGTTCGCGTCGCTCGCGAACTACGAGGTCAACCACCCCGACCACGTCACGATGTTCACGTGCCGGACGCTCGACGCGATGCTGCGCCGCCACGGGTGGGAGCCGATCGAGCACCACGTGTTCCTGCAGCAGGTCAAGGCACGCGCCGACGGCACGCTGCGGTCACGGATGTTCACGGAAGGAGCGCGCGTGCTCCTCGGTCTGGAACGGGCGCTCGCCCGCGCCGGCCGCCCGTACGTCGCCGACGGCCTCGTGGTGGTCGCGGCGCCGAGCGGCACCGGGTGAACGACGGGGCGCTAGCCCGACGAACCATCCCGGCTCGCCTCGAACTCCTGACGCAGGAGCGCGTGCTCCTCGGCGAGCGCCCGGGTGCGGTCCTCGAGTCGCGAGAGCTCCCACGAGAAGTGGAGCACGAGGATCAGGAGGAAGCTCAAGGCGAGCAGCATGAACGTCGCCGGCGGGTAGTCGATCCCGAAGAGGTCCGAGAGCCCGACGAGCAGGTCCGGAAAGATCGCGAGCACCGCGAGCGCGAGGCCGATCGAGAACCACAGCACCGAGTACTTCGCGCGGAGTTGCCGGCTCCGCACCAGGTGGAAGATGAAGGCGATCACGGCGGCCGCGAGCACCACCACCAGGACGTGCGCCGAAGTACTCATGGCCGCGAGTGGTCCCATCAACCGCCTCCCCCACGATCAGCCGTTCGGCGCGCGCGTTGGCCCCGACTGGTCATCGACACCACGAGCACGACGATCAGGCGCACGTAGTAGTACAAGAGCTTGAGCCGCCGGCTCGAGGGTGCGCCGCCGGTCCGGCCCCGCATGTTCACGGCGATCTCCTCCACACGGAACCCCGCGTTGCAGGCGAGCACGAGAGCTTCCACCGAGTCCATGTACTCCACCGGGTACGTCGCGGCGAAGAACTCGATCACCGGACGGCCGAACGCGCGGAACCCCGAGCTCGTGTCGGTGAAGCGTTGGCGCACGAGGACGCGCACGAGCCACTGGAGGAACCGCATGCCCTGGCGCCGGAACCAGCTCACCTCGTAGGTGACCGCGCCGCCCTCGGCGAAGCGACTGCCGATCACCATGTCGGCCCCGGCGTCGAGCCGTTGGAGCAGCAACCGCACGGCCAGTGGATCGTGCTGGCCATCGGCGTCGAACTGGACCGCTCGTTCGTAGCCGTTGCGGACCGCGAACGTGAAACCGGTACGGAGCGCGCCACCGATCCCGAGGTTGAACGGCAGCTCCGCGACGAACACCCCCGCCTCGCGAGCGACGTCGGGCGTCCGATCGGTCGATCCGTCGGACACCACGAGCACGTCGTGCTCGGGGGTCTGCTCGGCGAGCTCCTTGAGCACCGCGGGCAGCGACTCCTGCTCGTTGTACGCGGGGATGACGACGAGGGTCTGCGCGTTCTCGCTCATGGCGCCTTGGCCGGCTCGCGGCGCCAGATCGACCCGAGACGGCGGTCCTTCAGCCGGAGGAACGGTCGCTCCACCGCGAAGTAGCTCACTCCGGCGAGCGCGATCGACAGCACGAACGTCAGGCCGAACACGGTGGGCAGGCTGCCGTTGAAGAACGCGGTGCCGGTGGGTGACAGCCACTCCTGCACGTTCCGCATCACCGCCAGGTGGAACAGGTAGAAACCGAGCGACACCGTCCCGAGGAACACGAGCGGGCGGGTCGCGAGCACCTTGCGCGCTCTGCCCTTCGTCTGATCGCCGAACATCGCCGGTGCGAGGAGGAAGAACGCGAAGATCCCGAACAGGAACCACCGGAACCAGTACTCGGTGCCGTAGTGACCGGGCGTGACCGGCGCACGGAAGGTGCAGCACACCGTACCGACCGCGACTGCGGCGAGCCACGACACCACCGGGTGATCGCCGAGGAACCGGAGTACACGCGGCAGCCCGCCGCCTGCGTGCTCCCACGCGCTGAAGGTCGCGGTTGCCATGCCGATGGCGAAGAAGTCGATCCAGTTCGGCGGCCAGATCGTCGCCACCCGCTCCCAAGATGGGTGCGCGGTGAGGAAGTACACGCGGTATGCCTGACCGACCAGGTACAGGGCGAGGGCCACGAGCAACGCGTTCCGCACCCGCACCGCCTGCGCGCGGCGCGCGCCGAGCCTGATGAGCCACAGCGCGAGCAGCGGCAGCATCAGGTAGAAGACGAACTCGGCCGTGAGGCTCCACGCCTGCGGGATCGCGTAGTTGCCCTCGGTGGCGCCCGGCTTCCCACCGAGCGCGACGTTCTCGCTCGCGAAGGGGAACAGGAGGAAGTAGTAGAGGAACGCGTTCTTCACGCTCCCGAGGAGCTGCCCGAGGAACACGACGCAGACCGTGAGCGCGAACCAGTAGCCCGGGATCACGCGCAGGACGCGCCGGCGTAGGTATGTGCGCACGCGGACGGGCGACTTGCCGTCGAGCTGGCGCGCCACGAACGGCCGGAACAGCAGGAAGCCCGAGATCACGAAGAAGATCGCCACCCCGACGTCCATGCGCTCGAGCACTGCCCGTAGCCAGTCCGGCACGTGCTGGCGGACCCACGGCTGCGTGGCGAAGGTTGCGTGCACGAGCAGCACCATCGTCATCGCGAAGAACCGGAACGCGTCGAAGCACGGGAAATGGAGCGTCGGGCCCGACTCGAAGCCCGCAGCGCCGATCTCCGCCGACGATGCCGCAGGCGAGCTCACTTCAGCCTCGCGCCGCGCCTTCGGAGTCGTCGGGCTCGGCCGCCTTCTCCTCGTGGTATTCCTCCTCGACGTTCACCGACCAGACGTCGTGATGAGCGCCGAAGATGTTCTCCACGGAGAGCATGGCCGTGTACATCGAGTGATCCTGGTTGTTGTACCGGTGCATACCGTTGCGGCCGACCGGATACACGTTCGGCGCGTTCTGGTCGAGCCACGCCGCGAGCTTGGCGACGTTCTCCTTGTAGTGCGCGTCGTAGAACGGGTACGCCTTCGGCGTGCGGACGACGTAGCCCGCCTCCACCTTCGACGCGTCGAGGAGCTCGATCTGCTCGAGCTCGCGCTTGCCGGTGGCGATCAGGTCCTCGTCGGACATGGTCCACCACTCGTCGCCCTCGTTCACGAAGAGCTCGAGGCCGAGGCACGTGCGGCCGTCCTTCACCAGGTACGGCGACCACCGGCCGAAGTTCTGTACGCGCCCCACCTTCACGTCGGCGTCGTTGATGTAGATCCAGTTGTCGGGGAACGAGAACTCCTCGGGCACCACGAGCGCGACGGTGATGTGGGCGCGGTAGCGAAGGTCGTCGGCCGCCTGCTGCACGTCGGGCGGGACGGGCGGATCCATCGCACGCAGCAGGGCACTGATCGGCATCGACGAGATCACGTCGGTGCACTCGTACCGGTTGGTGGCGCCGCCGCTCGTCGCCGTGACCGCGACCGCGCGACCGCCGGTGTGCTCGATCCTCGTGACGAGCGCGTCCATCACCACTTTCGTGCCGCGCTCGGTGACGAGCTCGGTGCAACGCTCCCACATCATGCCGGGGCCGTACTTCGGGTAGTTGAACTCCTCGATCAGGCTCGTGACCTGCTTGCCCTTGCTGCGCCGCTGCTTCACCTGCTTCGGCGTGAGCGCTTCCACGACCGCCCGCCCGATGGACAGGTTCTTGATGCGCTGGGCGCCCCAGTCGGCCTGGATCTCCGTGCAGGGCACGCCCCAGACCTTCTCGCTCTGCGTCTTGAAGAAGTGCTCGTACAGCCGCCAGCCGAACCGCGACGCCACGAAACCCTCGAGCGTGCCCGTGTCCTCGGGCGGGTTCACGCGCACCCAGGCGTACGACGCCATGCAGCGCGCGGCCTCGACCGGCCCGAGGTTCTTGAGCGCGTTCATCGCCACGATCGGGTAGTCGTAGAACTTCTTCCGGTAGTAGATGCGGCTGAGGCGTGGCCGGCGCAGGAAGTCGTCCTTGCCGAGGATCTCGAACCACAGGTCGTCGACCGGCTTCACCTTCGTGAAGAACCGGTGCCCGCCGATGTCGAACCGCCAGCCGTCCCGCATGGCGGTACGGCTGATCCCTCCGACGACGTTGTCGGCTTCGAGCACCGTGGACGCCACGCCGCGCTTCGTGAGCACGTAGGCGGCGGTGAGACCGGCCGGGCCCGCGCCGATGATCACGATCTCCTTGGCGCTCGGGTCGGGCGCGATCTCGTCCGAATTGCTCGATTCGCTCGGTTCCTTGGTGTCAGTCACGAGAAGATGCTCCGGTCGGAGTCGGGGCAAGGCCGCCCCCCGCGGTCTCGGCCGCGCAGTCTACGGCTCCCGCGGCCCGGTCACCCGGACGTAGGAGCCGGTCGACCGCCACCGCCGAGAGCACGACGATGCTCACCTCGGCGGGCACGCGGAAGCGCACCAACCCGTAGATCACCGCCGCGGTGAACGTGACGAGCGCGAACTGCGCGAGCAGGGGTGTGAGCGGCACCCGGCGCCGCCGGAGGACGACGGCCCCCGCCACAGTGAACGGCACCAGCAACCAGAACGTGGCGAACCCGAGCCACGACGCCCACACCTCGCGACCCTCGCCGCGGTTGTAGTCGGCCATGTAACCCGGGGCGTACAGGCTCCACACGCGAGCGACACGCGCCGCGACCACCACCGGCAGGCGGCCCAGGTGGTTCCCGATGTAGTCGAGACCCTGGTCGCGCAAGGAGTTCGACAGCGTCGACGCCTCGAGGCCGAGCTCGCGCAGCGGCTTCAGGTACGCGCCGCAGCCCTGGTTCGCCCACAGGCCGGTGCCGCTCCCGTACCACGAGCCATGGTTGTTGGCGCCACAGATCGTGAGGCCGTCGTTGGTGGAGAACAGCACCGGCTCGTCGAAGCGGGTGAGGTTGGCGACGAGCCACGGGCTCACGACCACGAGTGCTGCAGCGCACGACGCGACGAACAGCAGCAGCCGGCGTCCGACCGTGAGGGCGCGCGCGAACAGGGCCACCGGGAGCACCATGAACGGCAGCAGCAGGCCGAGCTCGGCCCGCGCCAGCATCGCGAGGCCGACCGCCGCGCCCAGCCACGCCGCGTTGGCCCAGGTCGGGGAGCGGCCGAAGCGGTAGGCGAGCAGGACCGTCAACGCGACCGCTGCAGTGGCGAGCGTCTCGGCCATGATCAGTCCGTCGTTCATCCAGAGGTTCGGGTAGAGCGCGGCGATGATCGCGGCGAGGAGCGCGGCACGGTTGCCGGCGACCGTCCGCGCGACGAGTGCGATCAGGAGCACGACACCGGCGCCGAACACTGCCATCGTGAGCCGCTGCGCGAGCACGTGGCCGCCCCCGGGGTCGAAGCGCTCGCTCACCCACGACGTCGGCGCGAGGGCGATGGCCGTGAGCGGTGGGTGCTGCGCGGTCTGCGAACCGTCACGGGGGTCCGTGAACCCGTGACCCCGGGCGAGCTGGTCGGCGGCGACGTTGTAATAGATCTGGTCGCCGAGACGCGGCTCGTCGTGCTTGGCGACGAGGACGTAGCCGACCCGCAGCGCGAGCGCGCCGAGGACGATCAGCAGGAGGACCCGCCAGAAGCGCGCGTTCGGCGTGACGGTGGCGATGGCGCCACGTTGTACCAGCAATGGCGGAAGGGTCCGATCCAGTGAAGCGATCGGCGATATTCCGTAGGCCGCGCACCTCGACGAGCAGGTGGCCCATGCAGTGGTCCGCGCTTCCGACACGATCGCCACGCTCGACCACCGCCGCTTCGCTACGGTGCGGCCCGCCCACGTCACCGGCCTCACGTTGGTGCCGTGACCCGGCGTCAGATCAACCCGCGCTCCACCGCGTCCACCACCCACGGCACCACCACGTCGAGCATCTCGTCGAGCGAGGTCGTGGCCTCGAAGCCGAGCACGTCGCGCGCCTTGTCGACGGAGGGAACTCGTCGCTGCACGTCGTACTCGAACGGCTCGTCGGACACGTAGCGGAACGGCGTCCCGCCGTTCAGGCGCCGCCAGATGCGCTCCGCCAGCTCGAGGACCGTGGTCGACTCGGGAGTGGAGAGGTTGAAGTCGTCGTTGAGCGCGGCCGGGTGCTCCATCGCGGTGACGATGCCGCGGGCGAGGTCACCCGCGTACGTGTAGTGGCGAACCTGCGTGCCGTCGCCGAGGATGTGCAGCGGGTCTTGTCCCTTCACGACCTTCTGCACGAGGTCGGGTACCACGTGGCTCATGGCGAGCTTCACGTTGCCGCTCAGCACCTCGATCTCGCCGCGCGCCCGCATCTCGCCGACGCCCACGCAGTTGAACGGGCGCACGATCGTGTACGGCAGCCCGTGCTGCTGGTGCGCGGCGCGGGCGAAGTACTCGACCGCGAGCTTCTGGAACCCGTAGGAAGAGCCGGGCGGCGGGATGGTGAGCTCTTGGCCCTCGTACGACGGCCACGCCGACGCCGACTCGAAGACCATCGAGGAGCTGAGGAACGTGACCTTCTGGAGCGCCCCGTCGCGATGGGCGGCGACGGCCGCGTCGCACGTGGAGGCGACGATCCGTTCGTTGGTCGCGAGCAGGTCGTAGGCGTAGGTGTGGAAGTAGGAGATGCCGCCGATCATCGCCGCGCCCGCGACGAGGTGATCCGCGTCGGACGCGAGCTCGGTGAGCAACCCGGCGTCGCAAGCGTCGCCCACCACCAGCCGGTAGTTCGGATCGTGGTCGTACGACTTGGTGACCGGCCCGTACTTGGAGTGATCGTCGACGCCCACGACCTCGTAGCCTCGGCGCAGCAACTCCTCCACCACGTAGCCGCCGATGAACCCCGACGACCCCGTGACGAGGACCCGCCCAGCCGTCATGGTTCCCCGTGCGCGCGCACCTGCTCGAGGGTGAGCTTCGGCCCGAACGCGAACCGGTACCACTCGAGATAGCGCGGGATCCACTGCGCGAGCTTGAAATTCGACGTGCCCGCCTCGCGGTCGAGCCAGATGGTGGGGATCTCGGCCACGGGTTTCCGCAGCCGGCGCGCCTTGGCCACCAGCTCGAGGCCGATCTCGAACCCGGCATCCGAGTCGATCCCGACCTCCTTCACGAAGGTGGTCGAGTACGCCTTGAACGAGTTGGTCGCGTCGCGCGTCCCGACGCGCGCGAGCCAGAACAGGGAGAGCCCGGCCATCCGCGAGATCACGCTCTTGAAACCGCCGCCGATCTGGCGCCCACCGCTCATGTACCGCGACGCCGCCGCGATCACCACGCCGCGGTCGACCAGGTTGCAGAGTTGGTCGATCTGCTCGGGGTCGTCGCTGCCGTCGGCCATGGTGACGACTGCGACCGGGGCACGCGCGTGCTCGATGCCGTACCGGATCGCCCGCGCCGGACCCCGCCCGTACGTGTTGTGCACGGGAATCGCGCGTGGTTCTGCTTCGGAGTACTTCTCGAGGTACGGGAGCGTGGTGTCGCTGGGATCGTCGTAGACCACGAGCACCTCACACGGGCTGCGCACGCCCTTGAAGATGCGGTCGAGGCACGGCCCGATCGCCTCGCCCTCGTTGAACACCGGGATGACGACCGAGACGCGCAGTCCGTCGCTCACACGCGAACCCCGCTGCCGAGCAGGTTCCAGATGTCGACGACCGGCACCCGGAACTCGACGTCGGCGTACACCTTGTGGGGCGCTCCGATGACGAGGAGATCGGCGCGGCGGCAGACCTCGTCGAGGGGGAGCAGCTCGGGATCGACCGTGACGTACGGGTCGGTGCAGAGCACCTCGCCGGCCTTGAAGCGCAGGATGCGCTTCAGCTTGTAGCTCAAGCTCGAACGGATGTCGTCGGACTCGCCCTTGAACGCCATGCCGAGGACGCCGACCGTCATGTGCGAGAGGTCGTAACGACGCTCGATGCACGCGAGGACGTACAGCGGGAGCCCCTCGTTGACCGTCACGCTCGCCTGCCCGAGCGGGAAGTTGTTGTTGTTGAACGCGGCGAGCTGCATGGTGTCCTTGAACAGGCACGGACCGGCCGCGAACCCGGCGCCCGGGAGGTCGGCAGCGCGCGGGTAGTTGTGCCGCACGGCCTGCCGCACGCGCTCGTAGTCGAGACCGAAGTCGTTCGCCATCATGAAGAGCTGGTTTGCCGCCGCGAACTTCACGTAGCGCCAGGCGTTGGTGAACAGCTTGGCGAGCTCCGCCTCTTCGGGCTCGAGGAACACCACCTCGTGCGTGAGGTTGCGGAACAACTTGGCAGCGCGCTCGAGCGCGCGGGGCGTGCGCGCGGCGACGATCTGCGGCAGCTCGCCGAGCTCCTCCATCGCCTTGCCCTCGGCGATCCGCTCCGGGCAGAACGCGACGTCGACGTCGAGCCCGAGCTTGCGCACCAGGCGCTCCACGACCGCGGTGACTCCCGGGTACACCGTGCTGCGCAACACCAGGAGCTGGCCGTCGTGCAGGTTGCCGGCGATCTCGTTGATGGCGCGGTCGACGGCGCCGAGGTCGGGGTTGTGGTGCTCGTCGATCGGCGTGCCGATGACCACGATCACGTGCTCGGCCTCTCCGACCGAGCCGGGGTCGAGCGTGGCCGTGAGCACGCCGTCGGCGCGGACCGCCGCGAGCGCTTCCGGTGCGCCCGGCTCGATGAAGGGCATCTCTCCGGCGTTGACGGTGTCGACCGCATCGGCGCGGACGTCGTAGAGCGCGACCCTCAGGCCGCACCGGGCGAACGCGAGACCGAGCGGGAGTCCGACGCGGCCACATCCCCCGACGATGGTGACGTCGAGCATCGGGTCAGGCTACTAGTGCATTCGGAAGGTCACGGACACCGCGAAGACGACGAAGAACGGGACGAGCAGCACCGCCACCGGGAACCGCGCGTCACGAGCCGCGAGCGCGCGCAGGCGTGGAGTTCCCACGGCGACGGGGAGGAGCGCCAGCAACGGCACCAGGTACCGCGCCTGGATGCCGTTGATCGTGTCGTCGCCCGGTGTCGTCCAGTACACGTAGTTGGCCGCGAACACGAGCGCGCTCCCGATCACGAAGAGGAGCAACACGAGCGCTCGCTGCGACCACAGCAGCGACCGCGGCTCGTCGCGGTCGCGCTGCAACGCGACGGCCACGAACAACAGCACCGCGACGACGATGACGACGGCCGGCCAGTTGGTGACCGACGGCCCCACGCCCCACAGGCCCTTCAGCCAGTCCCAGGTCTGGTCGGGCACGGTGCGGAGCGCGTCGGCAGCGAAGTGCCACGGCGTGGTGAGCAGCTCGTGGCGTCGCTCGGGCGGGTTCGGGCGGATACCGAAGTACGTGGAGTCGGTGCGCCACAGGTTGCCGACGATCTGGTTCCAGACGACCGACACGACGACGCCGAACGCGGCTGCCGGCGCGAGCCCCCACAGCCGGGCGCGCCGCTCACGCGACCCGAGCAGCGGGAGCAGGTACGCGAAAGCGATCACCACATAGGTCGGCTTGCACAGGCCGAGCAGGGCGCTGAGCGCCACGGCCTCGATCACGAGCGCGCGCGGTGTGACGCCCGGTGGCGGGTCGAGCGCCCGGAGCGCCGAGGACACCACGAGGATCGCCACGGCAGTCGTCATCGCGTCGTGCGAGAGCGACGACGCCGACTGGAACACCGCCACCGGGACCAGAGCCGTGGCGCACAGCCCCCACTTCGACCGCGGCGCCCGACGGATGGCGAAGGCCACCAACGCCACGTACGCCAGCAGCACCGCGACGCGGCCGAGAAGCAGCATCACCCCTGCCCCGGCGCCAGCGGTGCGCGCCAGCAGGATCACTGCCGTCTGCGGGAGATAGGGCACCGGAGAGCCGAAGGTCGAGGAGCTCAGGAACTGGTCGTCGGGCGACGGGCACCGCGGTGCCGCCTGCGCCGGCGCCGGCGCCGGCTCCAAGTTGGCGAACGCCTGCGGCGCGAGCGACACGAGGTGCTTGAAGTACGCGCGCTGGTAGCCGTTCACCTCGCGCACGAGGTCACGCGGGACGCAGGCGCCGCTGAACTTCGAGCCTTCGAGCTTCTCGGGCACGAATTGGCCGGTCGAGATCTGGTACGTGCGGTAGAAGTGGGCCGGCTCGTCGATGCCGCCGAAGTACGGCACCGTGAACACGAGGTACCCGCCGACGAGCACCGCCAGCACCAAGAACGTCCGCACGGGGTCGCGGAAGATAACGACGATGGCGGCGGCAGCGCCGGGACGGGCGGGCGGCACGGGCGACGCAGCGGGCACGGCGCGCGTGGCGCTCGTCATGTGATCAGTGTGGCGCTATTGGGTGTCGGCGATCAGGACGCTGCACGGGGAGTGGTGCGAGACGGTGTTCGGGACGCTGCCGAGGAACCGCCGGCCGCCCTGCATGCCGCGGTTGCCCACGACGAGGAGGTCGGCGTTCAGGTGCGCGGCGAGGTCGCAGAGCACCTCGGCCGGGCTACCGAAACGCGCGTGGGTCTCGATCGTGACGCCGTCACGGGCGGCGTCGCGCGCCGACTGCTCGAGCGTGCCGTCGACGCTCTTGCGCGCCTCCTCCTCCCACTGCATCGCGGCGCCGGCGGATCCGGCCACTGCCATCTCGGAACTGGCGAGCGCCGCCGACGCCATCGGCTTCTGCACGCTCACGATGTGCAGCGTGGCCCCTTCCTGGGTGGCGGCGAGGTCGGCCGCGATCTGCACCGCCTGCTGCGCGCCCTCCGAGCCGTCCGTTCCCACGACGATCGTCTTGAACATGCACCCCTTCTTCTCTTCCGCTCTCGGCGCAGCTCCGCTCCGCCGGGCCGCAAGGCCCCGGCTCACTGCGGCGCAGGGTACCTGCGCCGCGGCCGCTCGCCTCCGTTTCCGCTCTCGGCGCAGCTCCGCTCCGCCGGACCCCAGGGCCGCTCGCCTCTGGGGAGAAACTACCCGCAGGCGCTCGGCGGTCGCCTAGCGGCGGCCGGGGGTGGTGCGCAGCACCGCGCGTACCTCCGCGACGTGGTACGGCAAGTGCTCGGGCACGGTGACGGTACCGAGATCGGCGTCGGCGACGTCGAGGCCGGCGAACGTCATGTGGGCGCGCCCCTGCCACACGACGTACAGGTCGACGCCGTAGTCGCCGCGACGCAGGAACGTGGCGCGAAGCGGCTCCGTCGCGCTCCCCGGGTCGGAGCGCACGGTACTGGTCCCGTCGCCGAACGACCACGCGTACGCGACTGGATGCGCGACCACGGTGACGTCGAAACCCCGGAGTGCGACGTGCGCGACCGCGTCGGGGAGCGCCTCGCCCCAGAAGAGGGTCGCGAAACGGGTGAGACCAGGGAACGTCGGCGTTCCCGGCGGGCTCGCGTGGACGCGCGTGCGCGGAAGGGGCGTCTGCTCCCAGACCTCGGCGGGCGAAGGCGGATCGCCGAGCGGCGGGTCGTCGGGCGTCACGCAACGCGGGACCACGATCGCGCGCCCGGGGCTGACGCCGACCTCGTACACGAGGTCGCCGACCACCACCGCGTCGGGCGGCACGAGGGGCCGTTCGAGCATCACCGCGCCGGCCGGGGCGAGTGGGGTGCCGGGGCCCTCGAGTGTCCCGCTGACGCTCGTGGGCCCCGGGATCGGCAGCACGCGGCCGGCGACCTCGGGCGGGAGCGGTCCGGTGAGGAACAAGCACACCATCGACGACGGCGAGCGGCTCCAGGTGTACGGCGACTCGACCGACGGCGCGCGGGCTGGGAGCCCGGAACCGGGGAACGTGCCGCCGCCGAAGTCGGCCGCGGTCGCGCGGACGGAATCGGGCCCGAGGTCCCCACCACCGGTCTGCGCGCCCGCCGGCGCGCCCGCGACCGCGAGCGCGCACGCGCCGACGACGAGGCACACGACGGCGGCGCGTCTCACGCCGATCGCCGCGGGGTCGCCGTTGCCGCAACCTCGATGTCGAAGTCGCCCTCGCCGACGAGCCGCAACAGGCTGAAGGTCGTGCGGCCCGCGACGACGACCGTCACCGACTGTGTCGTGGCGTGCACCACGGCCGAGCGCGCCGCCGACTGGTCGAGTTGCTGCGCCAGGCTCGAACGGGCCCGCTGCTCCGCGAACGCCGGATCGAGCACGATCCTGCCCGACGCGCGGTACTGCGCCTCGTCGATGGCTGACGCGCCCGCGAGCGCGGCCGCGTCGGCGCTCGCCGCCAGCGCCCGCCGCGAGGAGAAGGATCGCCACAGGTCGACGCTGATGCCGCCGAGCGCGAACAGCATCACGCACATCCCGAGCAACCAGAACGTGATCGTGCCGCGCTCCGACCGGCTCACGGCGCGCTGCCGTAGAGGTCGACCGGCTCCCGGTGGCGAGCGGTCCAGCGCCACTCGCCGATCGTGCCGAGCGCCGGCAGGTGGACCGCGGGCATGCGCACGGTCACGTCGACCTGCACCGAGCCACCCGGTGGCAGCGGCGCGCCGGGCGCGCATTCGAGATCGACCGTCACGTCGTCGCGCCGTACGCCCAGGTTCGCAGCCATGACGGTGGCGAGCCCTGTGGCCACGACGGTGTCGCAGAGTCCATCGCGCGCGACGATGCGTGCGACCTCGCGCGCGATGGCCCGCGCGGTGGTCTGCCGCTCCGACCACGTGGGGATCGTGAGCACGATTGCCGCGACGGGCAGGAGCAGCACGGCGACGCCGAGCGCGAGCTCGAGGGCGACGAACCCCGCGTCGCCACCGAGCTGCGCCTTGTTGCTCACGGGTCGTGCTCGCTGATCGCGGTCCCCGTGATCGAGAACCACCAGTCGGGGACGATGCCCGGGATCCAGCCGGGGAGCACGACGTCGGCGCGCGCTCGGATCGTGCCGAAGTCGGCCACGCACCGGACCTGTACGCCGCGGCGCATTGCGCCGCCGAGGAGGTCGTCGAGGGCATCGTCGGCGCGTCGCTCGCAGTCTGCGAGCGACGCGTCGACCGGTGCACCGGCACGCGCACCCTCGTCGACCGCGGCCCGGATCGCACCCCGTGCATAGAGGTCCACGACGAAGTTGGCGAGCAGGACGAACACGAACAGCGACATTGCGGTCGCGACGACGAACTGAACGGTCGTCATGCCGTGCTCTCCGTGCATCACACACGGAGCTGACCTCGGATCCAGTCGACGACGTCGAGGCCGAGGGTTTGCAGAACAGCCCAGATGGCGACGAGCGCCGCGATCCCGAGCGCGGCATTGCCGAGCAGCTCGGCCGTCGTCATCCCCTCCTCCCCTTGCGCGCGGCGTGCGGCCATCCTGGTGAACCAACGGACGAACATGGCGGTATCCCCCTTCTTTCTTGGCGTGCAGGCGCATCACCGGCTCCCGAAGACGATGGACGGGAGCGGTGCAGCGATGAACAGCAACATCACGGGCGCGAGAACCGCGATCGTCGGCACGAGCATCGCGGCTCGGCGCTTCGTCGCCGTCTTGCGAATCTCCTCGCGCCGCGCGTCACGCAGGTCTTCGCTGAGCGCGCGGAGCCCGGCCGCAAGGTCGACGCCGCGCTCCGCGCCGGCGGCGAACAGCTTGTACGTGCGCGCGGCGGCAGGCTCGGGCGTGAGCTCCGCCGCGCGCCGGAACGCGAGCGGCTCGCCGGTTCCCCGCCGGATCGCGAGGAGCACGGCCTCCAGCTCGTCGATCACCGTCCCCGATCCGCGGTCGACGAGCCGCTGGACCGCCTGGATCGGTCCCGCGCCGGTTCGGACGTGCATGGCGAGCAGCTGGTTCACCGTGTACAGCTCGAGGCGCATCCGCTCGGTCCGCTCGCGGACGGCGCGGTCGACACGGCCGCGTGAGCGGGCGGCGCCGAACACGGCGCCACACGACGCGAGGCCGAGCGTCGCCACCGCGGAGCGAACGACAACGATGCCGAAGACGGCGCCGGCCGCCGCGAAGAGGACCGCGTGGCCCGCGGCGCGGACGCGGTAGTCGTCGGCGGTCACGTCCACGAATCCCGCCTGGCGCAGCGAGCGCGCGAGCGCCTCGTCGTCACGTCGTTCGATGAATTGCCCGATGCGGCGTGCCGCCGCGACTGCCGGTGGTCCGAGGAGCCGGCGGACCACCACGCCTCCGCGTGCCGTCGGACGGGGTGGTCGCACGAGCGCGGTGACGTCGGCGCTTCCGCGCACCCGCGTCCGGGCGACCACCGTGTACGGCCGCACACGAGGCGCGAGGCGCGGCAGGGGACGCACGACGAGCGCGGCGAGGCCGGCGGCGGCCATGGCCGCGCCCACCACGACCGCGACCCCGGGAAGGCCGCCGCTCACGGAGCCGGCGCGGAGACCCGCGCGCCGCCGAGGACACGGCGCTCCTGCTGCGATCGTCCGAGGTGGGCGATCCACACGTACCCCAACCCGGAGAGTGCCGCGCCCACGAGCATGACGACGAGACCCGCGCGTGAGGCGTAGAAGTCTCGGAAGGCGCCGCCCCGGAGGGTGAGCGCGACCAGTACGAGCCATGGCAGCACGAGCACCGCGCGCGCGTTGATGCGCATCTCGAGACCTTCGGTGTCGATCTCGTCGAGGACCTTCAGGTCCTTCGTCGTCGCGACCACGAGGTCGCCGAGGATCTCGTTCACGATCTGCCCACCCCGCTCGGACGCGAGGATCAGCACCTCGATCACCCGATCGCTGGTCGGGTCGGCGAGCTCCTCACGGAC
>DASPTH010000145.1:0-7977 GCA_035623515.1 Acidimicrobiia bacterium | reverse complement strand
CCGCACCCGGGGTCGTTCCCGACAGCCCGGCGTCGAAGAGCGCGAACGTCTCGCGCGCCGCGGAGAAGCCGACGGCGACGACGTCCGCCACGCCGGCCGGCTCGACGGCGCGCACGTCCGCGCATGCCTGCACGACCGACGCCCACCAGTCGTCGGGTTCCTGTTCCGCCCATCCGGGGTGCGGGTGCGACGTGGTGATCGGGGCGCGGGCCAGCGCGAGCAGCTCGACGCCACGCCAGAGCGCGGCCTTCGTCGCGCTGGTGCCGAGGTCGAGGGTGAGCACGGCGCCCCGCGCGGCGCGCACGGTCAGGACCCGGCGAGCTGCCGCACGACCTTGGCGAGCGAGGAGAAGTCCTCGCGGCCGTAGCCGGCCCGGCTGGCCGCGCCCAGCACCTGGCGGACGAGACCGGAGGTGAACAGCGGCGTGCGCTGCGCAGCGGCGTAGCCGATGGCGAGGTCGAGGTCCTTCGCCATGAGGTCGGTCATGAAGCCGGGCGCCCACCCGTTCGACGCCGGGCTGTCGGGAACGACCCCGGGTGCGGGCAGGCGCGTCCGCACCGCGACGCAGTCGGCGGTGGCGTGCGTGAGTACCTCGTAGAGCTGCGCGAGGTCGACGCCCGAGCGCTCGGCCATGACGGTGGCTTCCGCGGTGGCGAGCATCTGCGCGGCATAGATCAGGTTGTTGCAGAGCTTCACCACCTGGCCCATGCCGGGCCCGCCGATGTGGACGATCAGACCGGCGAACGGCTCGAGTGCCGGCCGCGCCGCGTCGAGCGTGGCGGCGTCGCCGCCCACCATGAGCGTGAGCGTGCCCTTCTCGGCGCCGGCGGTGCCGCCGGAGAGCGGTGCTTCGAGGTAGCCCGCCCCCGTGGCAGTGACGCGCGCGTGCTGCGCGCGCTCGACGTCGGGGTCGATGGTCGACGTGTCGACGACGATCTTGCCGTCGTCGAGCGCGGGGTACGCGGCGTCGAGCACATCGACGACCTCGGGCGAGTTCGGCACGCACAGGATGGTCACGTCGCTCGCGGCGACGACGCCACCCGGCCCGGCGCCCTCGGTGGCGCCGAACGCCACCGCGGCGTCGATCGGGCCGCGGCTGCGCGACGCGACCGTCACGTCGTGCCCGGCTTCGACGAGGTGGCGCGTCATGGGGAGCCCCATCGCGCCCAGTCCGATGAAGCCCAACTTCACTTCGTCCCCCTGGGTCGACGACGTGCGGACGGTAGCATCGCCCCCTCGTGGGCGAACGCGTGCGCAACTTCTCGCCGTGGGCGTACTGGATGCTGCGGCTCGAGGCGCTGACGCCGCGCGATCCCTGCCCGGTAGGCGACGCGGCCGCGCTGCCCGACTGGCGCGGCCGGTGCAGCGAGCGGCTCGTCGCGCTCCTCGGCCGGCTCCCCGAGCGCGTGCCGCTCGACGTGGAGGTGCGCGACACGGTCGACTGCGGCACGTACGCCCGGCACTCGATCGTGTTCGACAGCGAGCCCGCGATGTCGGTTCCCGCCTTCCTGCTGGTGCCCCACGGTCGTGACGAGCCGGGGCCGGCGGTGCTCGCGCAGCACGGGCACGGCCCTGGGAAGTCGGAGGTGTGCGGTCTCGACGACGAGCACTCGCGTCGCGCCGTCGAGCAGCACCGCGGCGACTACGCGCACCAACTCGCCGAGCGCGGCTACGTGGTGCTCGCCCCCGACCTGCGGTACTTCGGGGAACGGACCGATTGGCGCCCGCCCGACAAGTACGGCTGCGACCTCAACCTGGTGCACGCGGTCGCGGCGGGCGAGAACCCCCTCACGCAGAACCTGTGGGACCTCGCGCGAGCGCTCGACGTGCTCGAGCAGCACCCGCTCGTCGACCCCGGGCGGATCGGGATGGTGGGCCTGTCGTACGGCGCCACGTGCACGCTGTTCCTCGCCGCGTGGGACGAGCGCGTACGAGCCGCGGTCGTGAGCGGCTACTTCAGCGAGTGGCGCGAGTCGCACCGCGTGCCGTGGAACCTGTGCGGTTCGCAGGTGCTGCCGGGCATGCTCGGCGAGATCGAGCACGTCGACCTCGGCGCGTTGATAGCGCCCCGACCGCTGCTCGTCGAGACCGGCACCGACGACCTCATCTTCCCGGTCGCGGGCGCGCGCCGCGAGATGGCGCGGCTCGCCACCGTCTACGAGGCCCTCGGCGCCCCCGACCGGCTCGAGCACGACGTCTTCGAGGGCGGCCACCGCTGGAACGGCACGCTTGCCTACCCGTTCCTGGAACGATGGCTCTGACCAACCTGTTTTGGCGTCTTTGAGTGGGGCTATAGCCCCACTCAAAGACGCCAAAACAGAGAGGAGGAAGGGTGCGGATCACGATCGTGGGGGGTGGGAGCTACCAGTGGGCGCCGAAGCTGCTGGTGGACTTCGCGAACACGCCGCTGCTGCACGACGCGCAGATCGTGCTGCAGGACATCGACCCCGCACCGCTCCCCCGCATGGTCGAGCTGGTCGAGCACATCGCGGACGTGCGCGGCATCGGGATGACCGCGACCAGCACGACCGACCAGCGTGCCGCGCTTGCCGGCACCGACTACGTGGTCGTCAACGTCTCCACCGGTGGGTTCCGCTCGATGCGCCACGACCTGGAGGTGCCCGCGCGCTACGGCGTGAAACAGTCGGTGGGCGACAGCGTGGGACCCGGCGGGATCAACCGCGCGCTCCGCAACATCCCGATCTTCGTCGAGCTGGCACGCAACATGGAGGAGCTGTGTCCGGACGCGTGGATGCTGAACCTCACGAACCCGATGACCGCGATCTGCCGCGCAGTCACGCGTGAGACGGCGGTGAAGACGGTCGGGCTGTGCCACGAGATCACCGGCGCGCAGTTCATGTTGAGCCAGCTGCTCGACGTGAGCTTCCTCGACATCACCCCGACCGTCGCTGGCGTGAACCACCTCCCCTTCATCACCGCGCTCGACGTCGCGGGAGACGACGGGCTCGCGCAGCTGCGCGACGTGCTCGAGCGCGAGGATCCTTCCAAGGCCGAGCTGGTGAGGCAGCACCGCGTGAAGCTCGAGCTGTTCTCGCGCTTCGGCGTGCTGCCCGGCGCCGGCGACCGCCACGTGGTGGAGTTCTTCCCCGGGTTCCTCACCGAGCAGTCGGGCTGGGGTGACCGTTGGGGCGTGCACCTCACCACCATCGAGGAGCGCGAGCAGGACCAGGCGCACCACATCCACCGGTTCGAGGAGATGCTCGCGGCCGACACCGTGCCGGAGTGGCCGTCGGGCGAGATGGTGGCGCCGGTGATCACGTGCATCGAGACCGACCAGCCAGGCTGGTTCCCGCTGAACATCCCGAACGACGGCCAGGTCGCCGACCTCCCGCCCGACGTCACGGTCGAGAGCATCTGCGTGGCCGACGCCGAGGGCGTGCGCGGCCGCGACGAGGTCCGCCTGCCCGCGGCGATGGCCGACTGCCTGCGGCGCGTGTCGGCCGCCCAGGAGCTGACGGTGGAAGCCGCGGTCACCGGCGACCGCGACACCGTGTTCGAGGCGATGCTCCTCGACCCGCTGGCGGGCCGCATCGACTACGACCGCCTCGCGGACATGACCGACGAGCTGCTCGTGGCGACGAAGGCCTGGCTGCCGCAGTTCACCACCGTGTGATGCCGCGCGAGCTGCGCGTCGACGCGCTGCCAGTGCGCGTCTTCGACGACTCGCGTGCGCTCGGGGTCGCGGCCGGCGAGCACGCGGCGACCGCGATCCGGGACGCGATCGCGGCCCGCGGTGTCGCGCACGCGATGTTCGCGACCGGCAACTCGCAGTTCGACTTCCTCGCCGCGCTCGTGCGCGACGAGCGGGTCGACTGGACCCGCGTCGTCGGCTTCCACATGGACGAGTACGTCGGCATCGCCGCCGACCACCCGGCGAGCTTCCGCCGCTACCTCCGGGAGCGCATCGTGGAGCAGGTCCCGATCGCGGAGTTCCACTTCATCGAAGGGGACGCCCCTGATCCCGGCACCGAGTCGGCGCGCTACGCGGTGCTGCTGCGCGACCACGCACTCGACTTGTGCTGCCTCGGGATCGGCGAGAACGGCCATCTCGCGTTCAACGACCCGCCGGTGGCCGACTTCGACGACCCGCTCGACGTGAAGGTCGTCGAGCTCGACGAGGCGTGCCGGCGCCAGCAGGTGGGCGAGGGTCACTTCCCCGACGTCTCGTCGGTGCCGGCGCACGCCATCACGGTGACGATCCCCGCGCTCCCCGGGCGGCCACGGTGCTCGCGATCGTGCCCGAAGCCCGCAAGGCGGCGCCGGTCGCACGCGCCCTCCGCGGCCCGGTGGAAACGGCATGCCCGGCGTCGGTCCTGCGCCGCCACGCCCACGCCACGCTCTACCTCGACGCCGACTCCGCCGCCGCGCTCACGTGACGAAACGCGTACCGGGGTACTGACGACGGCTCCCCCTGCGCCCCGGACAATCGGTCGCGTCCGGGACCCGACGGCAGGGAGGGACGCCGATGGCGAAGGCATGGCGCGCGCTGGCGGTGATCACGACGGGCGCGTTGCTCCTCGGGGGCGGCGTCGCCCACGCGGCGTCCGCCAAGAAGCCGAGGAAGCCGAAGGCGACCACCACCACGGTCACCACCGAGAACGGCACGGACAACCTGACATCGACGCTCAGCCCGAACTCGTGCGCGCTCGACCTCACGAACATCCCGCCGGTGGCCCCGCTGGCCACGGGCACGGTCGGCACCATCGAATTCGTGGGCCAGACCGTCACCGCGGTCGAGCTCCCCGACCCCATCCCGATCACGATCCACGAGCCCGGTATGCGCATGACGTGCACGATCCAGGCAGGGTCCGACACGAACCAGCGGGAGGACGACGTCGTGATCGACGTCGTCGACTTCCCGGGGCCGAAGGGTCTCGACGCTGCGAAGCGCGCCTACGCGGCGGTGAAGGCCGCGTACCAGCCCGACCAGCTCGGCGCGGCGAATCCCGACGGCCCGCCCGAGGACGTGAGCGGCCTCGGCGACGAGGCGTTCGTCGCCGGGCGCGGCGGCGGGACCGCCCGAGCGTTCGTGACCCGTCAGGGCGAGATCCTGGTGCGCGTCGACGCCAGCCAGTCGTCGAGCACGGTGAGCGCGCCCCTCGACTTCGACGCGGTGAAGGGCCTGACCGGCGTGGTGCTCGCCCGAGCCGTCGCCGAGGTTCCGACCGCGACCGGCAACGGTTCCTCGACGGCCAACGGGTCCAACCCCAAGGGCAACACGGGCTCCGGTCGGATCACCACGAGCGGCGCGATCAACGCGACGTGGAACCTGCGTCTGGCCGACCTGGGCATCACCGAGGGCTGCTCGATCATCCCGCTCGTCTCCGACGACGGCACGATGACCGCGGCGGTCAACCCGCTCACCAGCGGCCAGGTCACCTTCATCATCAAGAAGTTCCCGCAGAACCTGCGCGGCACCGGGGCGAAGATGGTCCTACCGCCCGACCCCGAGGTCGACGCGCCGCCCTATCACGTCGACATCGACGCGACCGTGAAGGATCCCTTCACCGGCGGCCACAAGATGAAGATCAAGGGTTCGTTCGACTACACGTGCAAGGACTGACGCCGGCGGCTACGTGGGCACCGCCGGCCGGTTGCCACCGGTGCGGTAGTCGCCGAACGGCGCGTCCCGCTCGGTGAGCGCGGTGGTGAGGCCCTTCTGCTGGATGTTGTCCACGAACGCGCGTAGCGCCTTGGTGTGCGTGCCGAGCGCGCACAGCTCGGTACCGGCGCGGATACCGGCGCGCATGCCCATCGCGTCCATCTGCCGGTGCACGAGCCGCTTGTTCATCTGGACGAGCTCGGGTGGCATGGCGGCGATGCGGCGCGCCATCTCGAGCGTCCCCTCGTCGAGCTCGCCGGCCGGGAACGCGCGGTTCGCCCAGCCCTCGGCGACCGCCTCGATGCCCGAGATCGACTCGCCGGTCACCATCATCTCCATCGCCCGGCGCA
Source organism: Acidimicrobiia bacterium (assembly GCA_035623515.1). Classification (GTDB taxonomy): domain Bacteria; phylum Actinomycetota; class Acidimicrobiia; order IMCC26256; family DASPTH01; genus DASPTH01. The sequence continues at coordinate 2,004 of DASPTH010000145.1, read as the reverse complement.
TGCCGAGGAACCACGCGTGGAAGTGCATGTCGGGCACGCCGAAGCGCACCGCCGGGTACCCCATCTGCGCGTCTTCCGCGATGTAGACGAGGTCGCACCCGGTCGCGAGCTCGCTCCCACCGGCGAGACAGAAGCCGTGCACCTGCGCGATCACCGGCTTGGCGAGGTCCCAGATGCTCATCCAGCCCTCCGTGACGTGCCGGGGCCACTGCCCCTCACCGCCCGGCGTGTAGAAGGGCAGCTCGTAGCCGACGTTGCCGCCGGCGAGGTCGTAGCCCGCGGAGAACGACGGCCCCGCGCCACGGACGATCATCACGTGCACGTCGTCGTCCTGGTCGGCGGCGCGCAGCGACTCGAGGATGGCACCCCGGAGCGGGTGGTTCAGCGCGTTGCGCTTCTCGGGACGGTTCATCGTGATGCGCCGCACGTGCGGCGCCGGGTCGTCGATCAGGACGATGTCCTGCTCCATCGGGCTCTCCCCCTTGCTCTGGTGTGACGGACAGGTCAGGCGAGGACGAAGCCTTCGTAGCCCGCGGCGGCGACGGCGTCGGCCTTCTGGATGTAGGCGGGCAGGCCACCCACGTAGGGCATGAACACGCGTGGCTTCCCGGGAATGTTGGCGCCGAGGTACCACGAGTTGCAGGTCGCCGCGGTGTACATCGTCCCCTTTGCCACCTCGTTGACGTGCTCGACCCACGCGTCCTGAGCCTCGATGGTGGGTTCGATCGTGTGGTGGCCGTGGTCGCGGAGGTACGTGAGGCACTCGCCGATCCACTCGACGTGCTGCTCGACCCCCACGACCATGTTGGCGAGCACCGACGGGCTCCCGGGCCCGGTCACCGTGAACAGGTTCGGGAACCCCACCGACTGGAGCCCGAGCAGCGTGCGCGCGCCGGCCGCCCACGCGTCACGCAGCAACTCGCCGTCGCGGCCGCGGATGTCGATGCGGTTCAGTGCGCCGGTCATGGCGTCGAAGCCGGTGGCGAAGATGATGACGTCGAGGTCGTAGTGGCCCTGCTCGGTCTGGATGCCGGTCGGCGTGATCGTCTCGATGGCGCCTCGCCGCAGATCGACGCACGTGACGTTGTCGCGGTTGAACGCCTCGTAGTAGTCGACACCGAAGACGAGGCGCTTGCAACCGATCGGGTACCCGCGCGGCGACAGCAGTTCGGCGACCTCGGCATCGTCGACGGTGCGCCGGATCATCTCGCGGAACAACTCGGCGCCCGCTTCGTTCGCTTCGAGGTCGACGAGGACATCGGCCCACGCACGCGCGCCCCAGAACCCCTCCTCGTCGATCACCTCGAGCTGCTCCTCCCACGGCGTCTCGAGGATCTTGCGGGCCGGGGGTTGCGCGGGGCCCAGCGCACCACCGAAGCCGGCGACACCCGCGAACGCCGCCCGCTGCTGGCGGCGGAACTCGTCGGGGTTCTCCTTGAACTGCCTCACGAGCTCCGCGTCGATCATCCCGCGGAAGGCAGGGAACGAGTAGACCGCGCTGCGCTGGAACACGTAGAGGTGCGCGGCTTCCTTGGCGATCTCGGGCGTTGCCTGCACGCCGGACGAGCCGGTGCCGATCAGGCCGACGCGGAGGCCGGTGAGATCGACCGGCTCGTTCGGCCACAGGCTGGTCTGGAGCGTGCGGCCCTCGAAGGAGTCGCGCCCGGGGATGTCGGGTGTCATCGGCGCCGACAGGCACCCGGTCGCCATCACGAGGAACGCGGCCGAGAACTGCTCGCCGGTGTCGGTCTCCACGAGCCACCGCGCGGTCGCCTCGTCGAACGTCGCCGCGGTGACGCGCGTGGCGAGCTGGATGTCGCGCCCGAGGTCGAAGCGGTCGACGACGTGATTGAGGTACTCCTCGATCTCCTCGCGCGCCGGCATGATCTCGGTCCACTCCCACTCGAGCTGGAGCTCTTTCGAGAAGCCGTACGAGTACTCGAGGCTCGGAACGTCGCAGCGCGCGCCCGGGTAGCGATTCCAGTACCAGGTGCCGCCGACGCC
>DASPTH010000142.1:0-40276 GCA_035623515.1 Acidimicrobiia bacterium | reverse complement strand
AGCTGTTCGACATCACGAAGCTCGGATGCCCCGTCGCGCAGCCCAGGTTCAGCAGCCGGCCCTCGGCGAGCACGATCACAGCGTGCCCGTCGGCGAACACCCATTCGTCGACCTGCGGCTTCACGTTCACCTTGCGGATCCCGGGAAGCTTGGCCAGCCCCGCCATGTCGATCTCGTTGTCGAAATGACCGATGTTGCCCACGATCGCGTTGTGCTTCATCTTCCGCATGTGCTCGACGGTGATCACGTTCTTGTTGCCGGTCGCCGTGACGAAGAGGTCGGCCGTCTCCACGACGTCGTCGACCGTCTTGACCTCGTAGCCCTCCATCGCGGCCTGGAGCGCGCAGATCGGGTCGATCTCGGTGACGACGACACGCGCACCCTGTCCGCGCAGCGACTGCGAGCATCCCTTGCCGACGTCGCCGTAGCCACACACCACCGCGACCTTGCCCGCGAGCATCACGTCGGTGGCGCGGCAGATGCCGTCGACCAGAGAGTGCCGGCAGCCGTACAGGTTGTCGAACTTCGACTTGGTGACCGAGTCGTTGACGTTGATGGCGGGGAACAGGAGCGTGCCGCCCTCCATCATCTGGTAGAGACGGTGCACCCCCGTCGTGGTCTCCTCCGTCACGCCGATCACGCCCTCGGCGACGCGGTGCCACCGCCGCGGGTCGGAGGCGAGGATGCGTCCGAGCAGTGCGAGCACGACTCCGAACTCCTCGCTGTCGGCGGTCGACGGGTCGGGTACCGCACCGGCGCGCTCGTACTCCACACCCTTGTGCACGATCAGCGTCGCGTCGCCACCGTCATCGAGGATCATGTTCGGGCCCGCGCTCGAGCCGTCTTCACCCGGCCACGAGAGCGCGCGCTCGGTGCACCACCAGTACTCCTCGAGCGTCTCACCCTTCCACGCGAACACCGGGATGCCGGCCGCGGCGATGGCGGCCGCCGCGTGGTCCTGCGTCGAGAAGATGTTGCACGACGCCCATCGCACCCGCGCGCCGAGCGCGATGAGTGTCTCGATGAGCACCGCGGTCTGGATCGTCATGTGCAAGGAACCGGTGATGCGCGCACCGGCGAGCGGTTGTTGCGCGGCGTACCGCTCGCGTAGTGCCATCAGGCCGGGCATCTCGTGCTCGGCGAGGTCGATCTCCTTGCGCCCGAAGTCGGCGAGGGAGAGGTCGGCAACCTTGAAGTCGGAGAACTCGGTCGCGGCAGGCGTGTCGGTCGTGGTGGTCATCGGCTGGACTCCCTTGTGCTCGGTCGGGCGCGTCGGCACCCGCGCGACACTCGCTGGGAGTCGGCCCGGATCACCGGATGACAGCCACAGAGGCCCGACCTGGCCACGAGCGTAGCGCGGGCGCGCACGCAGCGCGACAAATCGCGAGCAGGCGCCTCGAGCGTCCTGACACACTGCCGCGGTGGACATCACGCTGCGCGCCGTCACCGGCGACGAGATCGAAGCCTTCCAGCGCGCCACCTCCGTGGCGTTCGGGGTGGTCGCGAGCCCCGACGACAGCGAGCAATGGGGCACCGGCCTCGAGCCGGAGCGCACGATCGCCGCGTTCGACGGCGACGCCATCGTCGGCACGGCCGCCGCGTTCTCCTTCGAGCTCACCGTCCCCGGCGGCGCGCTGGTCCCCACGGCCGGCGTGACCATGGTCGGCGTGCACCCGACCCATCGGCGACGCGGGCTCCTCGTGCGGATGATGGACCGGCAACTCCGCGACGTCGCCGAGCGCGGCGAACCGCTCGCGGTGCTCATCGCATCGGAGTCGGTGATCTACGGCCGCTTCGGCTACGGCGCGGCCGCGTTCGCCACGTCGTGGTCGCTCGCGACCGAGGGCACCGAGCTCGCGTCACCCTCCACCGCCGACGGCCGCCTGCGGCTGCTCGACGTCAAGGAGGCGACAGCCGTCGTGCCCGGTGTCTACGACCGCGCACGACAACGGCAGGTCGGCGAGGTCACTCGAGGCACGGCCGCCTGGGAGAACGACTTCCAACGGCCGGGCGGGAAGGGCCCGCGCCCGATCTTCACGGTCGTGCACGAGTCGCCCACGGGCATCCCCGACGGGTTCGCGCGTTACCGGATCCGCGACGACTGGTCGAGTGGGATCGCCGCGCACACGCTCGAGGTGAACGACCTCTACGCGTACGACGACGACGCCGAGGCCGCGCTCTGGGAATTCCTGCTCGCGGTCGACCTCGTCGGCGTCGTCAAGGCGAGCGGCCGGCCGGTCGACGAGCCACTCCGGTGGCGCCTCGCCGATCCCCGCCGACTCCAGGTGCACCATTTCACGGACCACCTGTGGGTGCGCGTGCTCGACCCGGTGGATGCGCTCGCTCGGCGCACCTACGCCGGCGACGACCGCCTGGTCATCGAGCTCGACGACCCGTTCCGTCCCGAGAACACCGGTCGCTTCGAGGTGACGGGCTCGCCGTCGGGGGCGGAGGCCGCGCGCACGTCGGCCGCGCCCGACCTCGCGATGACGGTGCGTGAGCTCGGCGCGCTCTACCTCGGGGGCGTGTCGGCGACGACGCTCGCACGCGCCGGTCGGGTCGCGGAGCTCACGCGCGGTGCACTCGCACGCGCCGACCGGTTCTTCTGCGTTTCACCCGCGCCCTGGTGCGGCACGCACTTCTGACGTCAGCTGCTCGCGACCATCGCCTTGAGCTGCGTGATGGCGTCGATCGGTCCGGGATCGACGTCGTTGTCGAGCGCGAGGTAATAGCTCGTCCAGTCGCCGAGGTAGATGATGTCGAGCAGCTGCGCCAGCCGGCCCTCGCCTTCGGCCTCGACGACGATGATCTGGTGCAGGGCCTCGTCGATGAGCTCGCGGGTGGCAGCCATCTGCCGCTCGAGCTGCGGGTGTTCCAGGCCCTGGTGCAGCTCGACGAGGGTGAACACCTGCCGGGTGACGTCGCCGTGCTGCCCCCAGCCCGACACCTCGTTGTGGTCGAGCTCGGGGTACGCGTTCCAGAACGCAGGTGCTTTGGCGTTCTCGTTGATCGAGCTCTTCCACCGCATCGCAGCCGCCGCTCCGAAGCCGCCCCCGCCGTAGATGATCGGGATCGTGCGGTCGATCCGGCGGGCGAGCTCGCGTGCCGGATTGCGCGGCGCCTCGACGTTGGGATTGCACTGGTCGCGGCGGCGCTTGAGCTGCTCCTGGGCCTTGAGCAGGGTGGCATGACCTTCCGGCAGCAGGCCCATCCGGAACAGGATCACCACGAGCGGAGCGAGCAGCGGGCCGAGCGCGAGGCGCGGCATCGACAGGTCGGGTGGGCAGCCCACGTGGAGGAGGTTCCGCTCGCTCGCGAACTGGGCGAGGGCGCCACCCCGTGACACGGTGACGACGTGCGCGCCCGCGGAGAACGCGCCGCGGGCCATCTCGAGCGTCTCTTCGGTGTCCCCCGAGTACGACACCGCGAACGCGAGCGTGCGCGGACCGACGAACGCCGGGGTCCGGTAGTGCTTGAGCACGATCAGCGGCACCGGGACGGAGGCAGTGCCGACCGCCCGGAGGATGTCGCCGACCACGCCCGACCCACCCATCCCGCACACCACGACATGGTCGAAGTCGGCGGCGGCCGGCAGCCGGACACGGTCGATCCTGCCCGCGCGCTCGTGCGCGGCTGCGAGCTCCTCCGGTACTGCGTAGAGGGTGTCGCCGATGTTGAGCGAGTCGACGGCCACGGGCCTACGGTTCGAACGTGGGCCGTACCCCGTCGGTCTCGGCCTTGGCGAGGAGACGGGCGTGCTCGGCGTCGTTGACCGACTCCGCTTCGTCGATCAGCATGATCGGGATGTCGTCGCGCACCGCGTAGCGACGCTTGAGCCTCGGGTTGTAGAGCGACGATTCGTCTTCGAAGTAGAGGAGCGGGCCCTTGTCGTCGGGGCACGCCAGGATCTCGAGCAGCTTCGGGTCGAGCGCCATCTCACTCCTTGATCACTTTCCCGGATTCAGTACCGCCGGGCATCCGCCGGGCGCGATCACTCCTCCACATCCCTCCCTGGCACATCCCTCCCTGGGCGACGCACGAGCGCGAGCACTTCGGCAGTGTGCGTGTCGCACGACACGCGGTCGCTCGCTTCGAGGTTGAGCCGGAGTAGTGGCTCAGTGTTGCTCGGCCGCAGGTTGAACCACCAGTCGCCCATGTCGACCGTGAGCCCGTCGAGGCGGTCCTGCATGCCGTCGGAGTACGAGTCGGCGACCCGTTCGACGACGGCCGCGGGATCGGAGACGCGAGTGTTGATCTCGCCCGATTGCGCGTACCGCTCGTAGGGGCGCCGGATCTCGGAGAGGGGAACTCCCGCCTTCGACAGTCGCTCGAGCACCATGACCGCAGCGATGATGCCCGAATCGGCGCGGTAGTTCTCGCGGAAGTAGTAGTGCGCCGAGTGCTCGCCGCCGAAGACCGCGCCCGTGTCGGCCATCACCTGCTTGACGAAGGAGTGACCGACCCGGCTCTTCACGGGCTTGCCGCCGAGCTCGCGGATCACTTCGGGCACCGCCTTCGAGCAGATCACGTTGTAGACGACGGCGTCACCGGGATAGCGCTCGAGCATCGCGGCGGCGAGCATCGCGGTGGTGGTGGAGCCGGAGACGATCTGGCCCGCGTCGTCGACGAGCACGACGCGGTCGGCGTCACCGTCGAACGCGAGCCCGACGGCGGCGCCGCTCGCGACCACCGCCTGCCGAAGGTCGGCGAGGTTGTCGGCGTTCATGACGTCGGGTGAGTGATTGGGGAACGTGCCGTCGAGCTCGCCGTAGAGCAGGGTGAGCTCGAACGGGAGCCCGGCGAAGACCGCGGGTACCACGAGGCCGCCGACGCCGTTGGCGGTGTCGGCGACGACCGGGAGGGGCGCGAGCACGTCGACGTCGACGAACGAACGCACGTGCGCCGCGAACGCGGGCAGGAGGTCGAGGCGCTCGACCCGGCCGGGGTCCTCGGCGCGCTCGAGCAGGCCACCCGCGACCATGGCCTTGATCTCCTCGAGCCCGTTGCCCGCGCCGATCGGCGCCGCCCCCGCGCGGCAGAGCTTGATGCCGTTGTACTCGGGGGGGTTGTGGCTCGCCGTGATCATCGCCGCCGGCGCGTCGAGGTGCCCGGCGGCGAAGTAGACGAGGTCGGTGGAGGCGATGCCGAGATCGAGGACGTCGGCGCCCGCGACGTTGGCGCCGTCGACGAAGGCGGCGAGGAGCGGCTCCGAGGACGGGCGCGCGTCGTGCCCGACCAGGATCCGCGCCGCCCCGCTGAAGGCGACCAGCGCGTTGCCGACCCGCCGGGCGACGGACTCGTCGAGCTCGTCGGGATAGATCCCGCGAACGTCGTAGGCCTTGAAGATGGAGTCGAGCGCAGCGTCGGCCACGGGGAGCCTCGGGTCCTCACCGCGGGGAGCGGGAGAGAAATCGTACCCGCCGCCGCCGTCCCCTCCTTCCCGAATCTGGTGCTCCCGCGTCGGAGGTTGCCACCCCCGACGTTGCGGCGTCGGGCGTCGTGACGCCCCACCACACCAGGGCGCCGAGGCCGGCGAGTCCGAGCACCGTGCCCACTCGGCCGACCCACTCGGCCGTCGTGGTCCCGTACGTGAGGCGCACGTGGTGGCTGGTGGGGACGACCACCATGAAGTTCGGCGTGGCCCGCCATGGACCTTGCGCGCCGTGGGCCTCCCAGTTCGGGAAGTCGGAGACCTTGACCATCACCGGCACGCCCGTGCGCGACACGTCGAAGTCGACCGAGTCGTCGGTCTTGTGCACGTTGGACACGGTCACGGGCGGGAGGAGCTTCTTCGCCACCTTGCGCGCCTCGAGCATGTCGGCGCGTTGCCACGAGGCCGGACCGTCGCCGGTGACCGGCCGATCCAGCGCCGACGGATCGTCGAACCACGGAACTGCGAGACACTCCCACGAGCTCAGCTGGTCGACGCCTGGCGTACCCGGCGGGGGCTTCGGCTTGCCCTCGCACTTCCAGTTGTCCTCGCTGCGCAGATCCTGGGCGACGACGGGTTGGTACCGGAGCGCCGAGACGACGGGCGCGTCCGCGACCTCGTAGATCGTCCACCCGAGCGGCGGGCCGGGGTTGATGTCGGGCACCGTCGCGACCTGGCGGAGCGCGGGGTTGGCGTCGGCCATCGGCTTCATGTCGGGTTGGGCCGCGTAGTAGCGGACGCCCATCAACTGGAGGTAGCGCACCCCCAGGTTGAAGTCGGTCGAGGTGCGGTACGGGAGGCCGCGGACGGCGTTCGACGGTGTCGGTGTGAGCGTGGCCGCCGCGAGGAAGTGGTAGGGCGTCGTGGCGGACGACTCGTAGTAGAGCCCCTCCATCGACTCGATGCGCCCGTCGGTCCAATAGGGGAGGAGCATGAGCGCGAGCGGCGTGCCGTACTGGCCGATGGTGTTGCTCGGCTCCCAGAGCATGCGGCCGGGCGGGAGGCTCTTCGCGACGTCGATGAACGCGTGGTATTCGGCGTAGTCCTTCTTCGTGAGATCTGCGCTCGTCCCGCCCTCGTAGCCCGTGTAGTTGTACTTGGCCCAGTAGGTGATGTAGCCACGCGTCGAATTGATGCGGAGCAGCGCGATGCCGGCGAGCAACACGGTGACCACGCCGATCACGAGCATGCGAGTCGCGAGGTGTTGCGCAGTTTCAGGCCGCCGCGGCTCGAGCCCGAACGGCACCGGCTCGCCCGGTGTGGCGACTACGACCGGGTCGCCGACGGGAATCGCGTCCACCGCGTCGACCGCGCCCGCCGCGCCCGAGGTGACGGGCGTTGCGGCGACGTCGGCGGTGGTGTCGTCGACCACGGGGGTCGCGTCGACGACGGAGGCGTCGACCGCTTCGGCCGGCCGCGCGTCCGCGCGTGCCACCGCCTTCGTCTCGAAGTCCTCGCCGTGCACCACCCACGCGACGAAGTGCGCGGCCCACCGCGCGAGCTCCGCCGCGCCGACGGCCGCGAGGAGGTACAGGAGCAAGTACCAGAACGGGAGCAGGCGCAGGTTCCACGCCGGCGCCTTGCCGAAGATGTCGCGCAGCAGTTCCCAACCGCAGAACGTCGCGCCCGCGAGCAGCGTGATCACGCAGAGCTGCAAGGTCGCGCGCCGCCGGTACGCGATGCCGGCGCCGATCGCGACCAGGGCGAAGAGGAACAGGAACCACATCTCCGAGAGGAACATCCAGTCGAACGACGTGGGGAGGTGGATGCCGAGTCGGCCGAGCAGCCACGGGTTCGTCGTTCCCGTACCGATCGGCTCGTACCGCATGTCGGTCGTGTACCCGAGCGTCGCCGCGAGGGGCACGAGCCAGAGGGCGGTGAGCGCGACGCCGACGACGCCGATGGCGATCGCGCGTCCTGCGTTCCTCAGTGGGTGGCGAAACGCCCAGATCACCAGCGCGCCGTAGAACGCGAACACGCCGACGACGAGATGGCTGCTGATCGTGGCGGCGATGAAGAGCGCCGGTACCCAGAGGCGCCGGCGGGTGTCGAGCGCCATCGCGAACGTCCCCAGGAAGAAGAGCGCGCACGCGACCGCGATCGTGAACGAGTACTCGCCGGCGAGCGTGTTCGTGATCGTCCCACCCATGATGTGGTGGTCGAAGCGCATGGTGGCGTCGCCGCCGTCCTTGAAGAACAAGAATCCGGTGGCGCCGACGGCCATGAGCGCGGGCCCGGGGCGACGGACACCGAGCCCACGACCGAACACGTACGCGGCGATGGGCAGCAGCACCGGTCCGAGGACGGTGACGAGCTTGAACGCGATGTTGTAGGGCAGGACGACGTTGAGCAGGACGATCAACAGCGCCGGGAACGGGAAGTAGAACTGGCCGGCCGGGAAGCCGGCATACGACGCGTCCGTCCAACCGGCGAGGCGCCAGTGCGGGAGCAAGTGATCGCGCAGGTACGCCGGGAACCAGACGTGCGCGCCGGTGTCGCCGCCGGTCGCGGTGGTGTTCAGGAAGAGCAGGCGGGGCTGCAGCTGCACGAACACATAGATCGAGCAGGCTGCGACGACGGCGAACCCGACCCAGCGCAGGTACCGCTCGTAGCGGTCGATGGGTGGGACTCGGACGTCGTCGCGCGCCGCGGGCGCGTCGATCGCGTCCCGGGTGGCAACCACCGGGTCAGCATGCCAGGCGCCCGAAGCGCCTCAGGCGCGCGACTACTTGACGCGCGCGAGCTCGAGCACGTCGACGAGCGGCACCGGCCCGTCGACCGTCTCCCACGACTGCGCTTCGCAACGCCCGCACCGGCGGAACGTCACCTCGCGCTCCGCGATCCACATCCGGATCTCGACGAGCGTCGACTTCGAACACCTCGGACAGCGCACGCGAACCTCCCAGCACCACGAACCGCCTCCTCGGTACTCGGCGCCGTCGGGCGCGCGCTTGAGCGACGTGACCGACGGCGAAACTGCCCAAAGTGGACAGATCGCCCAGACGGTGGCCGTCGGGCCACGGGTCGGCAGTGACGGGGCACGCCTCGGGACGTCAGGAGAAGAGGAACAACGCCGACAGGGCGTTGAAGCCGATGTGCAGCATGATCGAGCGCGAGAGGTTGCCCGTGCGCACCGCCTGGTACCCCGAGACGATGCCGAGCAGCACGATCGCCGGCAGCGCGACGAGCGAGCCGATCGAGGGGTCGCCGAGGATGTGCACCAGGCCGAAGGCGGCCGCCGAGATGAAGACGGCTCGGTCGGCCGTGGTCCTCCGCAGCAGGGCCCGCAGCAGCGCGCCCCGGAACAGCAGCTCCTCGGTGACCGGCGCCAGCACGGCGACGCCGATCACGATGAGCGGCACCTGGAGACCGTGGGCACGGTCGGCGACGTTCACGACGTCCTGTTTGGCGTCCTGGCCGTGGACGGCCAGCAGGAGCGAGATCGGCAGGAACGACAGGAGCTGGAGGGCGACGCCGGCGAAGAACCACGGCACGTCGGCGAGCCACCCACCGGTGCTCGGCACGAGCGTGAACCCGAAGTCGGCCCGCAGGGTCCCAGTGCCCTTGCGCCGGGCGACGACCGCGAGCCAGGCGATGACGGTGAGGTCCTGGGCGAACAGCAGCACGAGCAGCTGGACCGGCCGGGACTCGTCGACGACGAAGGACGACGCGACGACAGCCACCAGCAGCCCGCCGAACCAGGCGGCGACGGCGTCGCCGATACCCCACCGGATCCGGGGGTACTGCCGCGCCGCGTCGGGAATGGGCGCGCCCGGCTCCGACGTTCCACTCACCGTTCGACGACAGTGCCACCGCTCACCGCCGCACGATACCGGCGCTCCAGCACCACCCCACACGCAGCGCGTCGAGGACCACGGGCTCCCGCCGTAGCATGGGAGGCCCAGGTCGCCGATCCTCGACGACCCACCTGGCGACCGACAGGAGTCCGGCCGGGCCGATGAGCCGCCGTCCCAACGATCTCGATCCGGGCAGCGACCCGGCGTCGCGCGGTCCGGCGCCGAACGGCCGGCCCCCCAGCCCGCCAGGTGGACCGCGTCCCGGCGGGGGCATGCCGCCCGACCGCAACCAGGGTCAGCGACCGGGCGACAAGCGTGGCTCGTCGCCGACGCTGCGCTGGGTGCCCTGGATCGTGCTCGCGCTCATCGCGCTGGCCTTCCTCGTGAGCAGCCTCGCGAGCAGCAGTAGCTCGAAGGCCGACCTGACCTACACCCAGTTCACGAAGGCGGTCGACGCCGGCAACGTCAAGAGCATCGAGTTCAACAAGTCGACCGGCGCGATCAACGGCGTGTTCAAGGAGCCGGTCGACGGCAAGAAGGAGTTCACGAGCTCCGGACCGAAGGACGACCTGCCCGCCGCGGAGCTGCGCACGCTCCAGCAGAAGGGCGTCGACATCAAGTACGTCGACAACGGGAGCAACCTGCTCGGCGACATCCTCCTCTGGGTACTGCCGCTCGTGTTGATCGTCGGCTTGTTCGTGTGGCTGAGCCGCCGCGCCGCGCAGGGCCAGATGGGCGCGGTCATGAACATCGGCCGCAGCCGCGCCAAGGTCTACAACACCGAGAAGCCCAAGACGACGTTCGCCGACGTCGCGGGCTACGGGCCCGTGAAGCTCGAGATCGCCGAAGTCGTCGACTTCCTCAAGAATCCCGGGAAGTTCAAGGAGATCGGCGCGCGGATCCCGAAGGGCGTGCTGCTCGTCGGTCCGCCGGGCACCGGCAAGACGCTCATCGCGCGCGCGGTCGCGGGGGAGGCGGGCGTCCCGTTCGTGTCGGTGACGGGATCCGACTTCATGGAGATGTTCGTCGGCGTCGGCGCCGCGCGCGTGCGTGACCTCTTCCAGACCGCGCGCAAGCAGGCACCCGCGATCATCTTCGTCGACGAGATCGACTCGATCGGCCGCAAGCGCGGCGCCGGCCTCGGCGGAGGCCACGACGAACGCGAGCAGACCTTGAACCAGATGCTCGCCGAGATGGACGGCTTCGAAGCCACCGAGGGCATCGTGATGATGGCGGCCACGAACCGCCCCGACGTCCTCGACCCCGCGTTGCTCCGCCCCGGACGCTTCGACCGGCAGATCCTCGTGCCCCTGCCCACGCAGGAGGAGCGGAAGGAGGTCCTGAAGGTCCACTTCCGCGACAAGAAGATCGCCGACGACGTCGACATCGACGTGGTCGCGCGCGGCACCCCGGGAATGTCGGGTGCCGACCTCGCCAACCTCGTGAACGAGGCGGCGCTGTTCGCGGTGCGGCGCGGCGTCAAGGAGGTGCACGCCGAGGACTTCGAGGCGGCGCGTGACCGCGTGCTCATGGGCCTGAAGCGAGAGTCGATGGCGCTCACCGAGGAGGAGAAGGAGGTCGTCGCGTACCACGAAGGTGGTCACGCGGTGCTCGCCTACGTCCTCGAGCACGCCGATCCCGTCCACATGGTCACGATCCTCCCCACCGGGATGGCTCTCGGGGTCACGCAGCAGCTTCCGCTCGAGGAGCGCCACATCTACAAGAAGGAGTACATCGCCGACTCCCTGGTCGTGCGCCTCGGCGGGCGGATCGCGGAGGAGATCGTCTACGGGCACCTGTCGACGGGTGCCCAGAACGACCTCGTGGGGTGCACCGAGCTCGCCCGCAAGATGGTGCGCGAGTGGGGCATGTCCGACCGCATCGGCCCGATGGCCTGGGGTTCGCAGGGCGCCGTCTTCCTGGGCGAGGACCTCGTGCACACCCGCGACTACTCCGACGAGACCGCGCGGGTCATCGACGAAGAGGTCGAGCGCATCCTGCGCGACGAGGAGAACCGGGCGCGCAAGGTGCTCGGCGAGCACCGGGCCGGGCTCGAGTCCGTGGCACGCGCGCTGCTCGAGCGCGAGACGCTCGACGGTGAGGAGGTCGGTGCGCTCGTCGACGCCGCGATGGGCCACAAGTCGGGAGGCCCCCGTCAGTACCAGCGCGCCGACGGCACCGAGGTGGTCGCCGAAGCCCTCCCCGAGGGCGAGTCGCTGAGCGAGGTTCCCGAGTAGCCCCCCGCCCGTTTTGGCGTCTTTGAGTGGGGCCATAGCCCCACTCAAAGACGCCAAAACGATCAGTCGAGTTCGCCGATGCCCGGTTCGGGGGTGGAGCCGGGCGCGCGGGCGTCGGCGACGGCGGCCCAGAGATCGGTCGACGTGAAGGACCCCACGAAGGCGCGTCGCACAACCCCATCCGGGTCGGCGACGAGCGTCATGGGGATCGCCGAGATCTGGTAGCGGCGATGCAGGTCACCGCGCTCCGAGGCTTCGATCTCGCACGTCGCGACCGCCTCCGACTCCAGCGCGTGCACCTTCGCCGGCAGTCCGCGACACGACTCGCACACCGTCGACGAGAAGAGCGCGACGAGCCACGGGGTGTCGGGGCGCGGGAAGTCGGCGCGGTCGAGTTGACGCGGCACGGGGTACACGTCACGCGGCGGCGCCTCCGGCCTCCGCCGTCGCATCAGGAACGCGACCGCCAGGACGACCACGAGGATCGCGGCACCGATGGCCAGCCGACCCACGGGTCAGCTTGCTCCCGGGTTGTAGTCCGGAATCGCCGCGTTGGCCGCGGCACCGTCGACGCCCGTGAAGTGCACGCCGACCGCGATCGGTGCCGCGCTCGTGACCACCAGAACGTGCTGCCCCGTGATCCCGATGCCGGCAACGTCGAAGACACCCACGTGGCCGGCGTCGATGGCGCGCTCCGGCTCGCTCGGCGGCCCGGTGGTGTCACCCGCGGTGTACACGAGCATCGCTGCGCTCGCTGCGCTGCCTCCGGGGTTCAGCACGGTGACGATGCCGTCGACCCGCGCCGACGGCTGCGGCACCACCCAACGGCGCGCGAGCCGCGTCGAGCCCATCGTGCTCGCGACGCCGGTGCTCGACGACGCGTCGGGCCACCACGAGAGCAGTTCCGCCACAACGGGTGCGCCTCGTCCCTCGGCGTCGCCGGAGGTCACGGTGACGGCGTACTGCGAGCCGGCGGGCACGCCGGTGGCGAGGTTGACGCTCGTGACGCTCCGCGCGGGGACATCGACCGACTGTGCGGCGAACGTCTGGCTCCCTTCGAGCGAGACGCCCACCGAGACCGAGGTCGAGGTGTCGCCGAAGTTGGCGACCGCGAGTGTGCTCGTCGCGCCGTCCGCGGTCGTGCCCTCCGGGAAGTACCAGCTTCGGCTCGGCGCATCCGCGCCGAGTGACAACGCGACCCCGTGTCGAACCACTTCACCCTCGGACGCGGTGCCGTCGAACATCTGGGACCGCTCGGCGACGACGCGGCCCGTACGCGCGTGCACGTGAATCGCGACTTCGCGCTGGCGCGGCACCGAGTCCTGGATCGCGATGCTCACGCGACTGCGACGCGGGACGCTGAGGCCCTGCAGCGCGTCGGGCTGCTGGACACCGTCGTCGGTGACGAAGCTGACGTCGACCACCGCGTCGTCGCCGAAGGGGTCGAACAGGACCAGGTACTGCGTCGCTCCCTTCAGCGTCGTGCCATTGGCGAAGTACCAGTCGGACGACGCGCCGCGCGCGCACGGTTCCGTGGCGACGTCTCCCTCGGCGGTGATCTCGTGCGCGACGACGGCCTGACCTCCCACCACCTCGACGACGACTGCCGGCTCGGGCGAGGCAACGAGGTCGGCGACGTGCACGTGCTGCTCTTCGCGCGGTTCGAGTTGCAGCGTCCGGGACACCGGGGCGCTCGTGCCACCCGGCAGGACGGTGACCGTCGCGGTGATGCGAGCGTCGGACACGCTGGCGACGTCGACGGTTTCATCGGCGCGCCCGTCGGGTGTCGACGTCCCCTCGGCGCAGTACCACGACGTCGAGAGCGCTCGCGGGCTCGGGACGGCGGCACCGACGACGCTTGCTCCCTCGACCGTCGCGCTCGCCGGGTGCGCGCTCTCGCGCTGGTCGAACACGATGGCGGCAACGACGATCGCGGCGAGCGCCAAGAGAATTGGCCAGCGAGGAACCTTGCGCGCGCTCACACGCGCTCCCACCAGAACGTCTCGTCGTCGACTGCGTCGGCGAACGAGTCGGTCCGTGTCCGCCGGCGTGCAACGCGGGTTTCTTCCACCGGTGCGGTCCAGCGCGCGCGTGTCCGCCACCACCAGAAGACGACGAACAGCCAGATCAGCAGCGCCACGCCGAGCAGCGCCCACCGTTGCCACTGCGCGCCGAACGAGATCGCGACCGGCGTCCGCCTGGTGACTCGGTACCCGTTCGACCAGCCGAACGCACGGAAGTGCGCCAGCGCCGCGCCTCCGCTGGACGCGCTCGCGTGCCACTCACCGTCGTAGGCCTCGCCCCACAGGACGACGCCGGGCGCCGCGGTCTCCCCCGACGTGAGCGGTCGCGCGCTGGAGAGGTCGGTGTCGAGCGCCGCACGGGTCGGATCGGTCGACCCGGTCGGCACGGCACCGGCGCCGGCCGCCGGGACCGACGCCCGGAGGGGGATCCACGCCAGGTTCTCGTAGAGCGCGAGGCCGGACGCGCTGCGCAAGCGTGCCAGGTCGAGCTGGCCGTCGAGCACCTTGCGCCAGCCCCGGAGCGGTACCGGGGGCTCGTCGCCGCCCGGTCCCTGCGTCGAGGGGAGTGCGATCCACCGCACGCCGACGGGGGCGAGGAGGCGCCCGAGCCGGTTCGTCAAGCCGTCGCGCGCGACCTCGATGGCGTGGTCGACGACATGGTCGGCATCGTGCTCCGGGGCCCGCAGGAGCTCGGTCGCGTCGCCGGATCCGTTGCGGGTGAGCGAGTAGCCGGTGCCGTCACGGAGCACGACCGGGTCGAGTGGGAGTACCGACGGGTCGCCGAGCCAGAGCATCCGGAACTGGCCCTTCGCGGTGAGCGCGCTCGTGAACGCGAGGCTGTCGACCCAACCCGACGTCGGTGCGTGCCAGCGGCCGTCGAGCGTGTCGGCGGCGAAGCCGAGCATCGGGAGCAGGATCGCGATCCCGCCGATGATGGCGGCCGGCTGCCGCCAGCCGAACCGGTAGTGACGGATCCCGTCGACGAGCACGGAGGCGCCGATGCCGAGGGCGAGCGCGAGGCCCAGCGCCGCCAGGGCCAGGCCGGCTTCCGGCGCGAGCATCGACCGGTCGGGCGAGACCTGCTCGGGCACCCAGACGATCGCCCAGCCGACGATCGCGAGCACCCAACCCCGCGCCGCCCACCCGAGGCGCGCGCCGGTGGCGAGGAACAGCGGGACCGCCGCCGCCACGATGAGGCCCCACATGGCCCAACCTCCGCCCGACGGTCCCACGTCGAACCGCACGAGCTCGCTGAGGCCGAGGTCGGGCCGGAACGCGAACCCGAGCGACGCGGCGTCGAGGTGCGGCACGAGGTAGGCCAGCGGCCACGGGAAGAGAAGGACGACCGCGACGAGCGCGGCGAGGATCGAGATGCCGAGCGCGCGCAGGGACGCCGCCCATCCGCGGGCGAGCGGGGCCGCGAGCACGAACGCCGCGCTCGCGACCACAACCAGCGCCGGCGCGACCGGGTAGCAGGCCGCCGCGAGCGTCACGAGCAACGCGAGCCGGAGGAATCGGCCGCGCGGTCGGTGGGGACGCTTCGCAGCCTCGGGCTCCACGTCCTCGGTGACGTCCGCGTCGAGGCGAGCCAGCCGGATGACGCGGTGCACGATGAACGGGAGCAACAGGAAGAAGACGAGTGGACCGAAGCGCCCGGTCGCGATCGCGTTGCGGGCGACGGGGTTCACGCCGTACGCGAGGCCGGCCGCGAGGGCCGGCCCGCGCAGACCGACGATGCGGCGAGTGAGCCGGTACGCGCCGATGGCACCCACCGGCAGCGCCGCCAGCACGACGACGGTGCGGGCGAGGCCGACCGCGCCGAGCAGGACCGAGCCGAGCGATCCCATGAGCGCCAGGAGGGGCGGTGCCGCGCTGGCGGAGCCGAGACCTGTGTAGCGCCATGCCGATCCGAACGCGTTGAACAGGTCGCCGACGCCCGGCCAGGGCACCAGCGTGCCGATGCCCGGCAGGCCGTGGCTGATGAAGTCGCGCGAACCGACGACCACGAGGACGAGGAAGGCCAGGAACGCCAGCGCCGCCGGGCCCCGAAGGGTGTCGGAGACGGTACCGACCGCGCTGCGGCTGCGGTCGCCGATCGCACGCAGGCGGTCGTCGGCATGCATGCGGTGCACGAAGAACACGTTGAGCCGCGTCATGCTGCCGATCTGCAGCTCGCGGAGGTCACGATCGCGAACCTTCCGCAACGACTGCGCGCGTTTGCGTGACGCGCGGAGTTGCCGTAGGTGGAACAGGTTCCAGAACCATCCGGTGACCGCGGCCCGCGCCCGTCGCGCGTGGCCGGTGAGGAGATCGCCGAGTGCCTCGATGCAGCCCACGACGATCCCGACGGGGACCAGCCAGAGCAGCTTGTGGAACGAGTACGACGTGAACAGCACGCGCACTCGGCTGCGGGCCAGCGCGACCTCGTCGGGGCGGTCGGCATGTTGCCGCTGCTCGGCTGCTTCGCGGTGTGACACGCGCGCCGCAGGGGCGACGAGCACGCGCGCACCGGCGAGCCGCGCGCGCCAGCAGAGGTCGAGGTCTTCCGCGCCGGGGAACGTGGCGGGGTCGAAGCCGCCGAGCTCGGTGAAGAGGTCGACGCGCACGAGCATCGTGGCCGTCGTCACGTAGAACACGTCGCGGACGCTGTCGTGCTGCTCCTGGTCGACCTCACCCGGCTCGATGCCGGTGTACGACGCGCCGAACCGGTCGATGGCGCGCCCGACCTCGAGCAGGAGATCGGGGTCGTCCGCGCTCACGAGCTTCGGCCCCACGATTCCTGCGTTCGACCGGTACGCCTCCTCGACCAGCAGGCGCACCGCGGGTGGATCGGGACCCACGTCGTCGTGGCAGAGCAGGAGGAACGTGGCGCCCTCGACCACGCGGAGCGCTTCGTTGGCAGCCCCTGCGAAACCGGCGCCGGCATCGAGCCGGCGCACGAACGCCCGCGGCAGGTGCTCGGCGACCCGCGGCGTCGGATCGTCGTCGGAGCCACAGTCGACGACGAGGATCGTGAGGTCGGGGTAGTCCTGGTCGGCCAGCGCGGCGAGCGTCCCCTCGAACCACGGTCCCGGGTTCCGGGTCACGACGACCGCGACGACCGGCGGGTACAGCGCCAGGGGCTCGAGGAGCTCCTGCGCCCCCACCCCCGGCTCGTCCACCCCCGGCTGGGCACGAGACGCGTCGAGGCCGTCCAGCGTGCTCATCAGAGGGGCCAGGGTACCGTCGACGTCTTTGTGATCCGCGTCACGGAATTCTGGTCACCGTCCGCCGGGGGGCCGAGTTCCGCAGGTGTGGCGCGATTCCCTAGATTTCGTCCCATGATCGTGGCGCTGGCGGGCGGGGTCGGATCCGCCCGCTTCCTCGCCGGGCTGCTCGCGGTCGTCGACCCGCGGGAGGTCGTCGTCGTCGGCAACACCGGCGACGACGACTGGTTCCACGGCCTCCGCGTGTGCCCCGACCTCGACTCGGTCACCTATGCCCTCGCCGGCGCCAACAACCCCGAGACCGGATGGGGGCTCGCAGGCGAGACGTTCGCCACCCTCGGTGCGCTCCGGCGCTACGGCGTGCCGACGTGGTTCAACATCGGCGACAAGGACTTCGCCACCCATCTCTTCCGGACCGAGCGGTTGCGGGCGGGGGAACCGCTCTCGGCGATCACGGCCGACATCGCCGCCGCGTGGGAGCTGGGCTGCCGGCTCCTCCCGATGACCGACGACACCGTCGCCACCCGCATCACCGCCGCGATGCCCGGCGGGAACGTCGAGCTGGCCCTCGAGGAGTGGTTCGTGCGGGAGCGATGCGAGCCTCCGGTCGTCTCCGTGCGTTTCGACGGTGCCGAGACGGCGCGCGCCGCACCCGGGGTGCTCGAGGCGTTGCACGACGCCGACGTGGTCGTGATCTGCCCGGCGAACCCCGTCCTCTCGATCCAGCCGATCCTCGCGGTGCCCGGCATCCGCGACGCGGTCGCCGCGCATCGTCGGGTCGTGGGCATCAGCAATCTCATCGCCGGCGCGGCGGTGCGGGGTCCCGCCGACCGGCTCCTCGCCGACCTCGGCATCGAAGCCTCGTGCGTCGGGGTAGCTCGCGGGTACCGAGATCTCTGCGACGCCTTTGTCATCGACGACCAGGACGCCGCGCGCGCGGGCGAGGTCGAGGCGCTCGGGGTTCGAGCGGTCGTCACCGACACGTTGATGAAGGACCTCGAGGTGGCCGCGGCGCTCGCGCGCGAGACACTCGCGGCGGTGGCGTGACCCGAAGGGTTCCCGCGTTCGTCGACGCCCGCCGGTCGATCCGCGCGTTCCTCCCGGAACCGGTGCCGCCCGAGCTGCTGGACACGTTCGTCGAGGCGGCGTGTCTCGCGCCTGCCCCGCACCATTCGCGACCGTGGCGATGGGTCGTCGTCGACACGCCGGACGCTCGCGAGCAGCTCGCGCGCGGCATGGGCGACCGGTGGCGCGCCGACCTCGGCGCCGACGGTGTGAGCGCGGCGCGCGTCGACGAGCTCGTCGACGCCTCCCATCGGAAGATCTGCGACGCGCCCGCGATCGTGCTCGGTTGCCTCACGTGGGAGGGCCTCGACCGCTACCCGGACGCGGCGCGCCGGCGCGCCGAGTGGGGAATGGCGCTGCTCTCGCTCGGTGCCGCCGCCGAGAACCTGATGCTCGCCGCGGCCGATGCCGGCTTCGCATCGTGCTGGGTCGCCGCACCCATCTTCTGCCCCGAGGCGGCGCGGGACGCGCTCGCGCTGCCCGAGCCCTGGCTTCCGCACGCCATGATCCTCGTGGGGCGGCCCGATCCCGCGTACGTCGGCCGGGTGCGGCCGCCGGTGCCGCTCGAGGAGTTGCGAGCCCGTCGCTGATCGCGCCGTCGGTCAGGCGCGCGCGCGGAACCAGTCGAGGGTGAGGGCGAGCCCGTCGTCGAGTGACGTCCAGGGCCTCCACCCGAGGTGGATCGCCGCCCGCCCGGAGTCGAGCGCCGAGCGGGCCAGCTCACCGGGGCGCTCGGGCGCGAACCGGGGCGGCGCGCGGACCCCGGCGAGCGCGGCCATGCGGCTGTAGAGGTCGAGCACGCTCGTCTCGACACCGGTGCCGATGTTCATGAGCAGGCCCCCGCCCCGCTCGGCGGCGCGGACGAAGGCGTCGACCGCGTCGTCGACGTAGAGGTAGTCGCGCGTCTGACGGCCGTCGCCGTAGACGACCGGCTGCTTCCCGGCGAGGAGTTGCCCCGCGAAGATCGCCACCACGCCGGCCTCGCCGTTCGGGTCCTGCCGGGGGCCGTAGACGTTCGCGAGCGCGAGCTCCGTGTACTCGAGCCCGTGCACCTCCCGGTAGAAGTGGAGGTAGTCACCGGCCGCCTTCTTCGACACGCCGTACGGCGACACCGGGCGTTGCGGGTGGCCTTCACGCACGGGGACGCTCTCGGGCACTCCGTAGAGCGTGCCGCCGGAACCGGCGAACACCAGCTTTCGCGTGCCGGCACCGAGCGCGGCTTGGCACAGGTTCAGCGAGCCGAGGATGTTCACCTGCGCGTCGAAGATCGGGTTCGCAACCGAGACGCGCACGTCGAGTTGGGCGGCGAGGTGGAAGACCACCTCCGGTCGCCGGCGCGCGACGAGCTCCCGGAGCTGGGGGGAGCACACGTCGAGGCGGTGGAAGCTGAATTTCCGGTTCCGCGTGGCGCGCGCGTCGGAGAGGTTCGCGAGCGATCCGGTCGAGAGGTCGTCGATCACGTCGACGTCGCAGCCCTCGGCGAGCAACCGGTCGACGAGCGCCGAGCCGATGAAGCCCGACCCACCGGTCACCAGCGCGCGCACGCGGTCAGTTTGTCAGAGCCGCTCGGGGCGCTCGGGTGTCACGGCGCGAGCGTGGTCGACGGCGGTTCCGTCGACGCCGGCACCTGGGTCGTCGTGGTCGCCACCTGTTCGCGGCACGGCGAGTCCTTGCTCACGACCGCGGCCGTCTGCTGGTCGGAGATGTTCGCGAACGCGTTGCACGCGTCGGGCGGGAAGTCGAGTTTGGTGTCCTTGGGCAGGAACCCGATCGCGACCGTCGTGCCGTCCTGCTGCTGGTAATCCGACGGGTTGCCCGTGCGCGGCTTGTTGTCGACCGCCCACACGATCTGGCCCTTCTTGCCCTTGTACGGGCCGAAGGTGCACGTGTCGCCGTTGCTCCAGCTCTTCTGGTTGGGGGCGCCCTTCGGCGCGGCCCACGCGTCGATCGAATCCGACGACACGCTCCAGCCGCCGTAGTGCGCGTACTTGCCGACGGTCGCGTTCGTCCCCTCTTCGGACTCGACGTACGGATGCGTGTGGATGAGGCCGTCACCATGGGAGTGGATACCCGCAGCCTGCGTACCGGCGGGGGAGCCGACCGGCTGCTCGAAGGCCGGGACCGGCGGGAGCCACTGCCCGCAGATGTTCACGCCCAGATAGGTGTGCCAGTGGTCGCCGGGCTCGCCGGTGTCGGGGTTGGCCGCCCGGGGCGGTCCGCCCCCGCCGTTGGCGCTGCCGCCGCTTCGCGCGACGACGATCGCCACCACGAAGATGATGACGACCACCCCGATGGCGACGTTCCAGGCCATCGAGCCGCCCCGCTTCCTGCGTGGCTTGCGATACCGGCCTCGCGTCGCGGAGCGCCCGTAGCGTCGGCGGGACTGCGGCATAGCGGCTTGGAAGGCTACCCGGTGACATGGGCCCGTCCGGGTCGCGCGCCGAGCACCCGGGCGGCGATCGCGAGGCCGGCGCGCACCGACAGCAGGCACGCGGTCGGCGCCAGGAGGAGCCGTCGAGCGCCGCGCCAGCTCTTGGCCGCGAACCGGTACGCCGAGCGGTGGTGACGCACGATCATGCGGTACGGGTGGCGCTCGGTGCTCGCGCCCTGGACGTGGACCACGGTGCCGGCCGGCTCGTACGCGACGCGCCACCCGAGGCGACGCAAGCGCCAGCAGAGGTCGAGGTCCTCCGCGTACATGAAGTAGTGCTCGTCCCAACCGCCCACCGACTCCAGCGCGGAGCGCCGGATCCACATGGCGGCGCCCGACACCCAGTCGACGTCACGAGCAGTCGCCGGGTCGGCGTCGAGCTGGCGATACCGCCGGGTGTAGCGGTTGCGGGGGCTCACGACCCCGAGGAGGGCGTGGCCGATCGCATCCCTCGTGGACGGTACGACCCGCGCCGACGGGTACTGCGACCCGTCCGGGTTGCGGATCACGGGTCCGACCGCGGCGAGGTCGGGTTCTTGCTCGAGGCGCGCGACGAGCGCCCCGGCGGTGCCCGCTGTGACCTCGAGGTCGGCGTTGCACACCGCGACGACCGGCGCGCTCGTCGCGTCGCTCCCGCGGTTGGCGCCGCCCGCGTACCCGACGTTGCCGCCGGGAGTGATCACGCGGACGCCGGGAACCTCACGAGCGAGCTGATCGACGGAGCCGTCGGCCGAGCCGTTGTCGACGACCACGATGTCGGGCGTCCCCGCGCTCCTGTCGGCGAGCAGTGACCGAACGCAGCGCGCGAGCAGCGGACCGGACTCGTAGTTCACGACGACCGCCGCCCAGCGGGCGGTGTTCGCCGCGGCGTCAGTCGACAAAGCGATACTTCACGAGGGTCCAGAGCGCGATGTAGCCGTCGCGCCAGGTGATCTTCTTCCCCTCGTGGAACTCGCGCCCGGCGTAGGAGATCGGCACTTCGTAGATGCGGATGCCCTGGCGCAGCACTTTCGCGGTGACCTCGGGCTCGAAGTCGAAGCGGGACGCGCGGAGGTTCAGGCCGCAGATGAGACGACGGTCGAACAGCTTGTAGCACGTCTCCATGTCGGACAGCGTCGTGTTGTAGAGGATGTTGGTGACGAGGGAGAGGAACCGGTTGCCCACCCAGTGCAGGAACAACATGTTGCGCCGCTCGCCGGTGAAGCGCGACCCGTACACGACGCGTGCCTTGCCGCGCAGCACCGGCGCGAGGAGCTTCGGCCAGTCCTCGGGGTCGTACTCGAGGTCGGCGTCCTGGATCAGCACGAGGTCGCCCGTCACCTGCTCGAGCCCACTGCGGATCGCCATCCCCTTGCCGCGGTTCTGCGGGTGGTGGACGACGCGCACGGTGCTGTCGGTGAGCTGCTGGAGCACCGCACCGGTGCCGTCGGTGCTGCCGTCGTCGACGAGCACGATCTCGCGATCGAGTGGGATGTCGACCGCGCGCATGCGCCGGACGACCTCCACGACCGTGTTGCGCTCGTCGTAGACGGGAACGATGACGGAGAGCTTCTGGTACTCCGCCGGTCCCTCAGGTTGGGTCAACGCCCCTCCGGTACCACTCGGACGTGCGGGCGAGACCTTCGCGGAGGTCGATTCGTGGACGCCAACCGAGGACGCGACTCGCCAGCGAGATGTCGGGACACCGCTGGCGAGGGTCGTCGTGAGGCAAGGGACGGAACTCGATCGCCGAGCGGCTGCCGGTGACGTCGAGGACGGTCTCGGCCAGCTCGAGCACCGTGTACTCGCCCGGGTTGCCGATGTTCATGGGACCCACGTGCGTCGACTCGAGCAGGCGCACCAAGCCGTCGACTTCGTCCTCGACGTAGCAGAACGAGCGCGTCTGCGTGCCGTCGCCGTACACGGTGAGAGGTCGGCCGTCGAGTGCCTGTGCAAGGAAGTTCGAGATCACGCGCCCGTCGTCGGGCTGGAGCCCGGGCCCGTACGTGTTGAAGATGCGGGCGATCTTCGTGTCCATGCCGTACACGCCGCAGTACGCCGTGGTGGTCGCCTCGGCGAACCGCTTCGCCTCGTCGTAGACCGCCCGCGGGCCGACCGGGTTCACGTTCCCCCAATACGACTCGGGCTGCGGGTGCACGAGCGGGTCGCCGTACACCTCGCTCGTGGACGCGAGGAGGAAGCGCGCACCGTCGTGTTTGCGAGCGAGCTCGAGCGCGTGCTGGGTGCCGATGGACCCGACGTCGAGCGTCGCAAGCGGGCGCGCCAGGTACAACGGCGGGCTGGCCGGGCTCGCGAGGTGGAGGACGGCGTCGACGGAACCGGCGATCGGGATCCCGTGCACGACGTCGTGCTCCACGAGCTCGAAACCGGGCACGTCGAGGAGGTCGTCGACGTTGGCGCGGCGTCCCGACGAGAAGTCGTCGACCGCGACCACCTCCCAGTCGCGCGCGCGGAGCGCCCGGCAGAGGTGTGACCCGATGAAGCCGGCACCGCCGGTGACGACCGCGCGCGGCATCAGCGACCCACACCCTGGTACGAGAAGCCTCGCCTCCGCAGCGCCGCCGGGTCGAGCAGGTTGCGAGCGTCGACCAGCGCGTACGGGGGCGCCATCGCCTCTCGGACGCGCCCGAAGTCGAGCCAGCGGAACTCGTCCCACTCGGTGAGGAGCGCGAGCACGGACACGCCGGCCGCGGCCTCGTAGGCGTCGGCCACGAGCTCGAGCGCAGGCGCTTCGCGCGCGGCACCGTCGCGCACGCCGGGGTCGTACGCCCGAACGACCGCGCCCTCGTCGAGCAGTTGTCGCACGATGAACATGGCCGGCGACTCGCGGAGGTCGTCGGTGTTCGCCTTGAACGCGAGGCCCCAGATGCCGACGTTCACACCCGCGAGATCGCCACCGGCGGCGTTCCGGAGCTTGTCGATCACGAGCTCGCGCTGGCGCACGTTGACGTCGATCACGCTCCGGAGCAGGCCGAAGTCGTAGCCCGACTGCTCGGCCGTGTGCAGCAGTGCTGCGGTGTCCTTCGGGAAGCACGAACCGCCGAACCCGGGGCCGGGGTGGAGCACCTCGAACCCGATGCGCGGGTCGTAGCCCATGCCGAGGACGACTTCGCGCACGTCGGCGTTCACCAACTCGCACAGGTTGGCGATGGCGTTCACGAACGAGATCTTGGTGGCAAGGAAGGCGTTCGACGCGTACTTGATCATCTCCGCCGATGCCGGGTCGGTCACGAGCACCGGCGCCTGGATGTCGCGGTACAGCGCCGACACGCGCACGGCGACCTCCGTGTCGCTGCACCCGATCACGACGCGGTGCGGCGCGAGCAGGTCGCGTACCGCCTGACCCTCCCGGAGGAACTCGGGATTCGACGCGACGCCCACGTCGGTGACGGCACCCGCCGACTTCAACGCCCGCGCCACGGCGTCGGTGGAGCCGACCGGCATCGTCGACTTGTTGACCACGACCGACCCCGGCTTCAGCACCGGCGCGATCTCGGCCGCGACCTCCTCGACCACGCTGAGGTCGGCGGCACCGGTCTCGCTCCGGGGTGTCTGCACGCAGATGAACACGAACTCGGCGTCGCGCGCCGCCTCCGCCGCACTCGCCACGAACCGCAGTCGGCTCGACTGCAGCCCCTCGACGACGAGCGCGGGAAGACCCTCCTCGAGGATCGGCACCTCGCCCTTCGAGAGCGCGCGCACCCGCTCCTCGTCGACGTCGGCGCACACCACGTGGTGGCCGAGGTGCGCGAAGCACGCCGCCGTCGTGAGCCCCACGTAGCCCGCGCCGACGACCGCGAGGTCACTCACCGCACGCCTCCCCGCCAACTTGCGTCAGCAACCGTCGTCCTACGTCGGTGCACGACGCAACTTCGCCGACGCGGCCGCTCACGGCCAATCCTTCACGTACTCGGTGAGCGCGTCGCGCCAGGGACGGAGGCCGGGAAGGCCACCGAGGCGCAGGGCGCGGTTGTCGAGGGCGCTGAAGGCCGGGCGGCGCGCCGCGCGGTCGAGGGCATCCGCGTCGATCGGTGCGATGCCCTCCACGTCGAGACCGCGATCCCTGAGCGCGGCAGTGACGAATTCGTGGCGCGTCGTCGCCTCGGAGCCGCTCGTGACGTGGAAGAGGCCGCGACGGCGTTCGACAGCGAAGCGAGCGAGGAGCGCGGCGAGATCCGGCGCGTACGTGTGGATGCTGACCTGGTCGGCCAGCACACCGTGGAGCTCGCCGCGTGCGTACGCGTCGAACGCCCAGCTCACGATGTCGGCGCCGCGCTTGCCGAAGACCCACGACGTGCGCACCACGGTCCAGGTGGTCGCGTGCTCCGCGACCTCGCGCTCCCCCGCCAGCTTCGACCGCCCGTACTCGTTCACCGGCGCGGTCGCGTCCCACTCGTCGAACGGACGTGTGGAGTTGCCGTCGAACACGTAATCCGTCGAGATGTGGACGAGGTGCGCGCCCACACGCGCGCATGCCACGGCGAGGTGGCGGACGCCGAGCGCGTTCGCCGCGAAGGCACGGTCGGGATCGCGCTCGCACGCGTCGACGTTCGTCATGGCCGCCGCGTTGACGACCGCATCCGGCGCGAACGTGGAGACGACCTGCTCGACCTGGTCGCGATCGGCGAGGTCCAGCGTGTCGTGCCCCGTGCCGAGGACGTCGTGCGAGGAGAGGTAGCCGACGACACACGCGCCGACCTGACCCGCGGCGCCGGTGACGAGAACCCGCAAGGGATGTCCCGCGCTACCGGGCCGACGCCGGGCGCGCGCCCCACGCCGTCTCGACAACCGGTGCCCGATCGAGCAACGGCTCCCACCATCCGCGGTGGGTCGCGTACCACTCGACGGTGGCCCGCATCCCGTCCGCGAAGTCGACCTGCGGTGCCCACCCGAGCTCGCGCCGCAGCTTGCTGGAGTCGAGCAGGTAGCGGCGATCGTGCCCGGGCCGGTCCGGCACGATCGTCTTCAGCGACGACGGTTTGCCGAGCGTGTCGAGGACACAGTCGGCAATCTCGTCGATGGTGGCCTCGCGCCCGCTGCCGACGTTGTAGGTCTCACCGTCGCGGCCGTCGAGCACGATCGCCTCGATGGCGCGGCAGTGGTCGAGGACGTGCAACCACTCCCGCTTGTGGTCGGTGGACGCGTAGAGCGGCAGCGGCTTGTCGTCGAGCGCCAGGGTCGCGAAGTGGGGCACGACCTTCTCGGGGAACTGGTAGGGGCCGTAGTTGTTCGAGCAGTTCGAGATCGTGACCGGCAATCCGTAGGTCTCGTGGTACGCGCGCACGAAGTGGTCGGCAGCGGCCTTCGAAGCGTTGTAGGGCGTGCGGGGCCGGTACGGCGACTCCTCGGTGAAGGCACCGGGGTCGTCGAGCGCGAGATCGCCGTAGACCTCGCACGTGGAGATGTGATGGAAGCGGGCGAGCCCGCGCTCCGTGGCCGCCTCGAGGAGCGTCTGGGTGCCCTGCACGTTCGTGCGGAGGAAGCGCCCGGGGTCGAGCACGGCGAGGCTGTTGTGGGACTCCGCCGCGAAGTTCACGATGACGTCGACGGCTTCCTGGGCGAGCAACGCGTTCACGAGGTCGGGGTCGCCGATGTCGCCCCGCACGAACCGGATCCGGTTCTCCACGTCGGTCAGGTTCGCCCGGTTGCCGGCGTACGTCAGCAGGTCGTACGCGACCACGCGGTCGTCGGGACGTGCTTCCACCCAGTGCCGGACGAAGTTCGACCCGATGAACCCGGCGGCGCCGGTGACGAGCAGACGCATCGCTCTCTTCCACTCCTGGTGCTTCGCACCGGGGCGTTCGGCCCACGGCTCGCTGCGCCGCAGGAGCGAACGGTAGCGGACCGGGGTACCCGTTCCGCCGTGAGCGACCTACGAAACCGGTACCTGCGGCGCGCGCGTTCGCCTCGTGCCAGCTTACGAAACGGTCAGGCGCATGCCGGTACGGGGGCGGCGGTCGTGGTCGTCGTGCTCGGCACGTGCGCCGGCTTCTTCACGACCTGCGGAGCGATGCTGCTCACCGGGACCGGCGGGAGCGTGGTCGCGGTGGGGTTGACCGTGAGGCCCGGGAAGATGTCGCCGATCACGAGCTCGACGGTGTCGCCGACCGACGGGTCCTTCACGAGCTTCGCGCCCACGTAGTCGCTGAGCACCTTGGCCTGGCCGAGGTGATCGGGCGCGTAGTGGATCTCGGTGTAGAGCGCGTGGAACGGCGCGACGCCGTATCCGTCGGGCTCGAAGCCGTTCTGCACCAGCTTCGTGAGGGTGTCCTCGGCGAGGCCCTTGCCCGCGCCGTCGAGGACGCGCACCTTGATCTGCGCGGGAGGGACGCTGGGAGGCGGCGGCTGGTTGTTCCCGAAGGTCCGGAGCTGGTCGATCACCTGTTGCGCGCCGTCGCCGAGCACGAGGCTCGACTCGGGGTTCGACGGGTCGGCCGCGACGGGCAACGTCTGGAACTGCACCGAGTTCGGGTCGTTCACGTCGACGGTGCGGAACGCCTCGATCAATTGGTTCACGTCGCTGCGCTGAAGGTTCTGGTCGGCCTTGATGTCGCCGAGGACCTTGTCGGCGATCTCGAATGCGAGGAACGGGTCGCTGAGGCTCTTGTCGATGGCGAGCCCGGCGAGCTTGCGGATGAACGCCTGCTGCCGCGCGATGCGATGCAGGTCGGGCGCGTCCTGGTCGGCATACACCCACTTGCCGTCGATGAATTCCTGGACGTAGCGCATCCGCACGTACTGCAACGCGGTGCCGCCGTCGAGCGACTGACAACCCGCGGGTTCGTCCAGCCCCGTCTGGTCGTCCCTCGTCGCGAACGGGAAGAAGACGGACACGTTGCCGATCGCGTCGACGATGTCCTGGAAGCTCTTGAAGTCGACTTCGACGTAGTGGTGGATGTCGATGTCGAAGTTGTCCTTGAGCATGTCGATGACCGCCTGAGGACCGCCGTAGCTGTACGCGGCGTTGATCTTGCTCCGACCCAGGCCGTTGATGTCGACGATGAGGTCGCGCGGGAACGACACGATGAGCGAGCGCTTGGCGGCCGGCTCCACGTGCGCCACCATCAGCGTGTCGGAGTTCTTCTCGGTCTGGACGCTGGGATCGCCGAACGCGGCCTCGTCGGTCGGGTTGTCGACGAACTGGCGCGAGTCGCTGCCGATGATGAGGAAGTTCTCACCGGCCGGCGGTGGCTGCGCGACGAGCAGGTGCACCCGCCGGATCTTCGTGACCCGGGTGTTGATCTCGTGGTTGACGCTCGCGACCGCGGCGGTGGTGACGACCGCCGAGAGGACGAGCGCGATGACGAAGCGGCCCCCGAACGTCCGCACCGTTGTACCGGAAACCCGCATCGCGCAAGCAGCTTAGGAACCGCCTCGTTCGCCCGTCTCGCGGCGCTTTGGGCGCCGAGGTCTCACCGCGGCCGCACTCGCGCGCGCTAGCGCCAGGCCTCGTTACAGGCTTCTTCAGGCGACAACGGCGCGGCTGCGGGGGGACGGGCAGCCGTGTCCTTGGGCAGCGAAGCGCCGACTCCCTTGAAGCCGGGCCCGATCACGAGCACGAGGTCGCCGGCGATCGTCGAGTCGGTGACGAGGTCGGCGCCCGGGACCACGCTGGCGAGGAGCTGCGCCTTTGCGACGTCCTGTGGGCCGTACCGGATCTGGCTCTTCGTGAGGCTCGCGCCGGTCCAGTTGCCGATGCCGCCGCTCACGAAGCCGCGATTGGACAAGGCCTGGTCGGCTTCACCGGCGGCGCCGGTCACGCCGGAGGCGTTGAGCACTCGCACCCGTACGTCCGATGGGCGGATCGGCGTGGCCGCGGCCGGCGCCGCGGTCGTCGTCGGCGCCGGTTCCGTGACGACGTCGCCGCGCAGCCGTGCGAGGACCGCGTCGGCTTCGGGTCGCTTGACGAGCACGACCGATTGCCCGCCGCCGCGCGTCGCCGGCCCGGTCCACGGCAGGGTCTGGAACTGGAGCGACTGGTCGCCCGACGCCAGCCCGCGGAACGCGTTCACCAGGGCGTTGAGCGCCGACCGGTCGAAGCCCCGGTCGGCGTGCAGGTTCGGGACGACGGCGTCGACGATGTCCGGCGCGATCGTGGGATCCTTGAGCGCCCGCGACACGGCGATGCTGCCGAGCTTCTTCACGAAGTCCTGCTGGCGCTGGATCCGGCCGATGTCGGCGGTTCCGTCGAGGGGGCGCCAGCGGAGACCGGTGTCGGGGTCATAGGTGCCGTTCGGGTCCACGATCATGATCTCGCGCGACCGCACGTACGCGAGTGCGGTGGGACCGTCGAGCCAGTAACACCCCGCGCCGTAGGGGGTGTGGAGGCCGGTCTCCTTGTCGAGCACGACGCCGGGGATCCACACCGGCACGTTGCCGACCGCGTTCACGACGCCCTCGAAGGTCTCGAAGTCGACCTCGAGGTAGTGGTTGACGGGGACGTCGAAGTCGTCCTTCAAGGTGTCGACGACCTTCTGCGGGCCGTCGTTGAACGCGGCGTTGAGCTTCGCCTCGCCCTTGCCGGGGATGTTCACCCAGAGGTCGCGAGGGAAGGAGACCGCGAAGCTGTGATCGCCGTCGGCGTGGAGCACCATCATCGTGTCGGAACGCGGCGGTGCGTTCTGCGTCTCCGGATCGCTGAACGCGCTGTAATCGGACGCGTTCTTGATCCAGCTCCGGCTGTCGGAGCCGACGATCAGGAAGTTCATGCCGTGCGATCCCACCGGGGCGGTGGTGAGTTCCACGCGAGGGATCGAGTCGACCCGATTGTCGATGTAGCGGTTGACGAACACGACGCCGCCGGCGGTGGCCGAGGCGCAGAGCACGAACGCGAGTGCGAACCGTCCGGAGAGGGCGCGGAGCGAGGCTCCGAATGACTTCACGGTGGAGTAATGGTACCGACGGTCGTCCGCGGTTCGGGGCGCGGCATTCAGCCCGCCGGGCGCCGGTGCCGGAGCTAGCGTGATCCGGTGCACCTCCCCGACGCCGTGGCCGCCGCGTTGCTCGGGCGGCTCCCGCGTGACGTCGGCGCCGCCGCCGTCCGCCGCGGTGGGTCCACGATCGTGGGCGTCGCACCCGACGAGGTGGCGGTGGGGACCGGTGCCGAGGCGCTCGCACGGCTCGAATCGCTCACGCCCGGGCTGTGGGTCGGCTGGTGCGCGTTCGAGCTCGGTCACGCGCTCGAACGGGTCGTCCCGCGGGGCGCGTCGCTCGAGCCGCCCTCGGTGCCCGATCTCGCGTTCGCCCGCTTCGGCGCGACCGCGCGCGTCACCCCCGACGGTGTGATCACCGTGACCGGTGAGGGCTCCGGGCGCGACCTCCTCGAGCGAGCGGCCGTCATGGTGGAGGTGCGGAGAGACGCGGACACCCCGATGCCCGGTGGCGACCCGCGCGGGTGGCGCTCGTCGCTGGACCGCGACGGGTTCGAGCACCGGGTCGCCGCCGTGCTCGACCTGCTGCGGGCGGGCGAGTGCTACCAGGTGAACCTCACGCGCCGGCTCGTGCACGACAGCCCCCACGACGCCGTCGCGATCTACTCGGCGCTGGCCGCCTCGCACGCCGCGCCCCACACGGGATTGTTCCGGCTCGAGCTCCCGGGTGGGCCGGTCGCGGTGGTGTGCGCGTCGCCCGAGCGCTACCTCTCGTGGCGGGGCCGGACCGTCGAGACGCAACCGATCAAGGGCACCGCCACCGACGCCGGCGAGCTCGGGCGGAGCGCCAAGGACCGGGCCGAGAACGTCATGATCGTCGACCTCGCTCGGAACGACCTCGGGCGCGTCTGCGAGCCGGGGTCGATCGGCGTCCCGACGCTGTGCGCGGTCGAATCCCATCCCGGGCTGCACCACCTGGTGAGCGTCGTCCGGGGCACGCTCCGGCCCGACGTGGGCATCGGTACGCTCGTCGGCGCCACCTTCCCGCCTGCGTCCGTCACGGGGGCGCCGAAGCCTCGCGTCCTGCAGGCGATCGAAGACCTCGAGACGGTGCGCCGCGGCGTCTACTGCGGCGCGTTCGGGTGGATCGACACGGCGTGCGGTGACGCCGACCTGGCCGTCGCCATCCGCACGTTCACGGTGTACCCGCATCACACCGAGTTGGGCGTGGGCGCGGGCATCGTGGCCGACTCGTCACCTCCGTCGGAATGGTTCGAGACCGAGCTGAAGGCGTCGCGGCTGCTCCTCGTCGCGCGCGCCGCCGAGCTGCTGCCGTCGTGAGCACGGAGGTCGTCTGGGTCGACGGTGAGCTCGTCGAGGCAGGCGCCGCGCGCGTCTCCCCGTTCGACCACGGGCTCCTCGTGGGTGACGGCGTGTTCGAGACGCTCCGCGTGTACGGCGGCCGGCCGTTCGCCTGGCGCCGGCATCTCGACCGGCTCGAGCACTCCGCGGCGGGTCTCGGCCTCCCGCTGCCCGAGCGGTCCGTCGTGCAGGACGCGGCGCGCGCGGTGCTCGATGCCAACGCGCTGACCGAGGCACGGGTACGGGTGACCGTGACCGGTGGCGTGCAACCACTCGGCTCGGAGCGACGGGCCGCGCCCGCCACGCTGATCGTGGCGGCCAGCGCGGTGCGGGCGGTTGCTCCCTCGATCGATGTCGTCGTCGTGCCCTGGGTGCGCAACGAGCGTGGCGCGGTGGCGGGTCTCAAGACCATCTCGTACGCCGAGAACGTGCGCGCGCTCGCGTACGCGCAGGAGCGCGGCGCAGGCGAAGCCGTGTTCGCGAACACACGCGACGAACTGTGCGAGACCACGGGCTCCAACGTGTTCGTGGTGCACGACGGCGTGGTGTGCACGCCCCCGGCGTCGGCCGGGTGCCTGCTCGGCGTGACCCGCGGGCTCGTACTCGAGCTGTGCCGTGGCCTCGACATCGGCTGCGCAGAGCGCGCGCTCCCGATCGCCGCGCTCCGCGACGCCACGGAGGCGTTCCTCACGTCGACGGTTCGCGAGGTGCAGGCGATCACCGCCGTCGACGGCCGCGCCCTCTCACCCGGCTCCCTCACCGCCCGCCTCGCGAAGGAGTTCACCGCTCTCGTCACGCGCGACATCGACCCCTGACACTCGGGTCAGTCGCTGCGAGCCGGGATACCCGGCTCGCCGACGCTCGCTCCCCTACCGCTCACGCGGCCACACGCCGGACACAACACGGCCGCTCGGCTCGCTTGCTGCGAGCCGGGATACCCGGCTCGCCGACACTCGCTCCTGACTCTCGGCTCGCTCGCTGCGAGCCGGGATACCCGGCTCGCCGACGCTCGCTCGCCTGCCGCTCACTCACGCGGCCACGTGCCAGAGCAGGGTCAACGCAGGTGCACGACGTCGCCGGCGGTGACCACGGCATCGGCGCCGATGTCGGGGCGAAGGACGAGCGCGCCGTCGTCGGTCACGTCGACCGCAGTGCCCTCGAGCGCGTCGTGCGCGCGCTCCACCCGCACGCGACGCCCGAGCGTCACGAGCCGGTCCCGGTAGCGCGCAGGCACGTCGGTGAGCGCGCCGAGCTCGGACGCCAGCCGCGTCAGGAACTCGTCGAGCAACGCGTCGCGGTCGACGGAGTGGCCGGCCTCGAGGTTGCACGCGGTGGCGCGGCCGGCGAGCTCCGTGGGAAACGACTCCCACTCGACGTTGCACCCGGCGCCGATCACGAGGGCGTCACCGTCCGACTCCGCCAGCAGGCCGGCGAGCTTGCGGTCGCCGACGACGAGGTCGTTGGGCCACTTGAGCCCGGGAGCGAAGCCGGCGACCGCCTCCACGGCGCGCGCGAGCGCGACCGCCGCCGCCATGACCGCCCGGTGCACAACACCACGGGACGCCGGCCGGAGGAGGACGGACACGAGCAACGACGACCCTGGTGGCGCCTCCCACCGGCGGTCGAAGCGGCCCCGCCCGGCGGTCTGGTGGTCGGCCGCGACCACCAGACCGTCCCTCGCCCCGGCGCGTGCCGCGTCGAGTGCGTAACGGTTGGTGGAGTCGACCTCGGCGAGGCGCCGGACGTCCCATTCGTGCCCGTTCGGAGTGCGAGCCGGTTCGGGCACCGCCGTAGGATACGGCGTCCCATCGCCCGGCCGACCCGAAGGATTGCCCCGTGTTCCGCAAGATCCTGATCGCGAACCGCGGCGAGATCGCCGTTCGGGTCATGCGCACGTGCCGCGAGCTCGGCATCGCGACCGTCGCGGTCTACTCCGACCTCGACCGCGACGCGCTGCACACCCGGTACGCCGACGAGGCGTACGCGCTCGGCGGCCAGACCGCGGCCGAGAGCTACCTCAACACCGACGCCATCCTCACCGCCATCGATCGCAGTGGCGCCGAAGCCGTGCACCCCGGGTACGGGTTCTTCGCGGAGAACGCCGACTTCGCGCGCGCGATCACCGCGGCAGGCACCGTCTGGATCGGGCCCCCGCCCGAGGCGATCGAGATCATGGGCGACAAGATCTCGTCGCGGAAGGCCGCCACGGCCGCCGGCGTGGAATCGGTGCCCGGGACCCTCGAACCCGTCAGCGATGCGTCCGACGTCGTCGCCTTCGGAGACACGCACGGCTGGCCGGTCGCGATCAAGGCCGCGTACGGCGGGGGCGGGAAGGGCCTGAAGATCGCCGCCTCGGCCGCCGACGCGGCCGCCGCGCTCGAGTCGGCCACCCGCGAAGCGCAGGCCTACTTCGGCCGCCCCGAGTGCTACCTCGAGCGGTACCTCACCCGGCCCCGCCACATCGAGATCCAGGTGTTCGCCGACACGCACGGCAACGTCGTGTGGCTCGGCGAGCGTGACTGCTCGACCCAGCGCCGCCACCAGAAGCTGATCGAGGAGGCCCCTGCGCCCGCACTCGCCGACGGCACCCGGCGGGCGATGGGCGAGGCCGCCGTGAAGGTCGCGACCGCGTGCGGCTACGTGAACGCGGGAACGGTCGAGTGCCTCTACCAGGACGGCAGCTTCTGGTTCCTCGAGATGAACACGCGACTCCAGGTGGAGCACTGCGTCACCGAGCTCGTCACGTCCCTCGACCTCGTCGCCGAGCAGCTCCGTGTGGCCGAGGGCGAGCCGCTCTCGTTCACGCAGGACTCGATCGTGCGCCGCGGCCACGCGATCGAGTGCCGCATCAACGCCGAGGACCCCGCCACCGGTTTCCTGCCGTCCCCGGGCACGATCAGCCGCCTCCGGCTCCCGGGCGGGCCCGGTGTGCGATGGGACGGCGGGTACGAGGAGGGCGACACCGTCTCGCAGCACTACGACAACCTGATCGGCAAGCTCGTCGTGTGGGCGCCCGACCGCGAGCGCGCCCGAGTCCGCATGCTGCGCGCGCTCGACGAGCTCGAGATCGGGGGCGTCGCCACAACCGTGCCGGCGCACCGCGCGCTGCTGTCCCACCCCGACTTCTCCTCGGCTGCCCACTCGACGAAGTGGGTCGAGGAGGAGGTCGACGGCGCGATGTTCGCGGCGGCCGGCTCGCCCGCGCCCGCCGGCACCGACCCGGACGCCGACGAACGCGTGGAGCTGACCGCGACCGTGGAGGTCAACGGTAAGCGCTTCACCGTGCGCCAGTGGGTCCCACCGGGTGGTGCGGCCACGGTCGCGGCCCCGCGACGAAGGGCCGCTCCTCGTCCTCGCCCGGGCGCGGCCGCGGGCTCCGGCGCCGGCAACGGCACGATCAGCGCGCCGATGCAGGGCACGATCGTGAAGGTGCTCGTGAGCGAGGGCGACACCGTCGAGGCCGGACAGGCAGTGCTCGTGCTCGAGGCGATGAAGATGGAGAACAACATCAACGCCGAGACGGCGGGCACGGTGCGCGAGGTCCGCGTCGCCGAGGGCGACACCGTGGGCACCGGCGACGTGCTGGTCGTCGTCGAGTGAACCTGGATGTTCTGGCGTCTTTGAGTGGGGCCAGGACCCCACTCAAAGACGCCAGAACGGGCGGGCTACGACGCCGCGTCGGCGAGTGACTCCGCCAGCGCCGGGTGCACGAGGAGCGAGTCGACGATGTCGTCGACTCGCAGCCCGTTCGTCACCGCGACCGCGAGCACACTGACCAACTCGGCCGCGTTCCGTCCGACGATCGAGCCGCCGAGCACCACACCCGTGGCCGGGTCCGAGAGGATCTTCACGAACCCGCGCGCGTCGCCCTTGATGAGCGCCTTGGCGTTCGCCGAGAACGGCACCTTCGTGACCCGGATCTTGCGTCCCTCGGCGAACGCCTCCGCCTCCGCGAGGCCGACGTCGGCGATCTCGGGCTCGGTGAACACGGCCGACGCCGCCTTGTCGTAGTCGAGGTGACGGTGCGGCCGGTTGTGCAGCCCCATGAAGTGCTCGGCGATCTTGCGACCCTGCATCGCCGCCACCGACGACAACGGCAGCTTGCCCGACACGTCGCCCGCCGCGTAGACGTGCGGCACGTTCGACAGGCAGTTGTGGTTCACCGGGATGTAGCCCCGGTCGTCCACGGCGACGCCGGCGGCGTCGAGCCCCAGACCGTCGCTGTTCGGGATCGAACCGACGGCGAGCAGCGCGTGGGATCCCTCGATCGAGCGACCGTCCTCGCACCGCACGCGGACGACGGCGCCGTCGCGCTCGATGGCGGAGGCCCGCGCGCCCTTCAACAGCGTCACGCCGCGCGCGAGGAACGCCTCCTCCAGCACGGCCGCGACCTCGGCGTCCTTGATCGGCAGCACCTGCTGGCGTGACACGAGCAACGTGACCTTCGCGCCGAGCGAGTCGAAGAGGTGCGTGAACTCGACGCCGGTGACGCCGGAGCCGATCACGATCGCGTGCTCGGGGATCTCCGGCGGCGGGTAGGCGTCGCGCGTGGTGAGCACGCGTTCGCCGTCGACGGGAGCGAAGTCGGGAACGCGAGGGCGGGACCCCGTCGCCACGACGACGAAGTCGCCCGAGACCTCCTCGAGGCCGACGGCCGTCTCGACGACCACCTCGTGGGGCGACTTGAACCTCGCCACGCCGTTCACGACGCGCACCTGCTGCGAATCGAGGAGCGTGACGAGCGACCGGTGCAGGTGGTTCTCGATGGACGCGACGCGCTCGCGCAGTGCGTCGACGTCGAGGCGACCTTCCGCCGAGAGGCCCATCGCGCGTGCGCGGCCGAGCTCCATCAGCTCGCCGCCGGTGGCGATGAGCGCCTTGGACGGGATGCAGTCCCAGAGGTGCGCGGCACCTCCGACGATGTCGCGCTCCACCAGCGTGACCTCGGCCCCGAGCGTGGCCGCCACGCTCGCGCACGTGTTGCCTGCGGGGCCGCCACCGAGGATCAGCACGCTCACCATGTGCACAATGCTACGAGGCGACCCGCGGTGCTCCGACCGGCGCAATCGAGCCGTAACGTTGTCGTGATGACCGAGCTGCGCAGGGACCCGGTCAGTGGGCGGATCGTGATCGTCGCCGAGCGACGAGCCGTGCGGCCGCACACGATCGCCGCGGCCCGACCCGATCGCGAGGGCGGGGAGGCGTGCCCGTTCTGCCGCGGGAACGAGGCCATGACACCCCCCGAGATTGCACGTACCGGCGCGGGGGAGCCCGGTGACCACCGGTGGGAGGTGCGGGTCTTCCCGAACCTGTACCCGGTCACCGAGGCGCACGAGGTCGTGGTGCTCTCGCCGGACCACGAACGCTCCTTCGCGCGCCTCTCCGACGAGCAAGCGATCGCGGTGATGCAGGTGCTGCGCGATCGCGTACACACCCGGCTCGTCGACGGGCTGCCGTACGCGGTCGCGTTCGTGAACCACCGACGTGCCGCCGGCGCATCGATCGCGCATCCCCACGCGCAGGTCGTCGGGCTCGACTTCGTGCCTCCATACGTCGAGCGCGTCGGGAACCGCCAGGCGTCGGTCCGGGACGACTTGGTGGACCGCGACACCGCATGCGCGCGGCAGCACGCCCTCGTCGTCGACGAGCACGACACGATCACGTGGTGTCCGTTCGCCTCGGTGGTGCCCTTCCAGGTCCGCGTCGTGGACCCAGGCGCCGGGCCGCGTTTCGACGACGCGTCCGACGCCGCGATCGCCGCCGTCGCGCGCACGACCAGACGCGCGCTCGAGCGCCTGTCCGACGTGCTCGACGACCCGCCGTACAACCTCGTCGTGCACACGGCCGGCCGCGAGTCACCGGCCTGGCCCCGGTGGCACGTGGACATCACGCCGCGCGTCTCGATCCCGGCCGGCTTCGAACAGGCCACCGGAGTGTTGGTGAACACGGTGTCGCCCGAATCGGCGGCCTCCGAGCTGCGCGCATCGTGATCAC
This sequence comes from Acidimicrobiia bacterium, assembly GCA_035623515.1. Classification (GTDB taxonomy): domain Bacteria; phylum Actinomycetota; class Acidimicrobiia; order IMCC26256; family DASPTH01; genus DASPTH01. The sequence continues at coordinate 3,859 of DASPTH010000142.1, read as the reverse complement.
CGTCACCGTCTGCGACACGATCGACGCTCCACCGGAGAAGGTCTGGGCCGCCGTCGAGCACATCGAGACCCACACGACGTGGATGAGGGACGCGCTGCGGATCACGTTCCTGACCGCGCAGCACCAGGGTGTGGGCGCGGCGTTCGAGTGCCTGACGCGCGTCGGCCCGCTCCAGGTGACCGACTGGTTCGTCGTGACCTGCTGGCAGCCGGGCGAGGTGATGGCCATCGAGCACCACGGGGCGGTGAAGGGCAACGCCGAGTTCCGGTTGTGCGCCGAGGCCGGAGGGCGCACCCGCTTCTGCTGGGAGGAGCGGCTCCGGTTCCCGTGGTGGCTCGGCGGCGCGCTCGGCGAGCAGGTGGGGAAGCCGGTGCTACACCACATCTGGGCCGGCAACGTGGAGCGACTCAAGGCGGCGATCGAGTCCGCCGGGTGAGCGCCCGCAGGTACCCTGCGCCGCAGTGAGCGAGGGCAGCACCACCGTGCCGACGGTCGAGGGACCAGTCACCGGCGGGCAGGGCCCGTTCATGGGCGGTGCCACGCTCGGCGAGACCCTCGGCTACACCTCGACGGAATACTTCCTCGTCGGTCGCGCCGAGGCCTTCGCGCGCGCCGGCGACGGTGCGACGAAGGCAGTCGACGCGGCCGAGTACCGCACCCGTGTGCTCGTGTCGCGTCCCATCGACGCGACGCGCTTCAACGGCACCGTCGTCGTCGAGTGGTTGAACGTGAGCGGCGGACTCGACGGGTCACCCGACTGCTCGTTCCTGCGGCGCGAGCTGGCACGCAGCGGCTACGCGTGGGTCGGCGTCTCCGCCCAGGCCGTCGGGGTGCACGGCGGCGGGTCGCTCGTGGGAACACCCGGGGCGGCAGGACTCACCCAGACCGATCCCGAGCGGTACGGCTCGCTCGTGCACCCCGGCGACCAGTTCTCGTACGACATCTACTCGCAGGCCGGCGCGGTCGCACACGGCGCGCCGGGAACCGTGCTCGCCGAGCTCGACGTGGCGCGCGTGATCGCGATCGGCGAGTCGCAGTCGGCGTTCCGCCTCACCACGTACGTGAACGCGGTCGATCCGCTGGCGCAGGTCTACGACGGGTTCTTCGTGCACGCGCGCGGCGGATCCGGTGCACCGCTGGACGCGAGCGGCCCGATGCGCGACGCGTCCGCACCCCCGGAGCGGTTCCGTGACGATTTGCGCGTGCCCGTGCTCTGCTTCGAGGCGGAGACGGACCTGGTCGGCCTCGCGTACCACGCGGCGCGCCAGGACGACACCGACAGGTTCCGGCTCTGGGAGGTCGCGGGCACGTCACACGCCGACGTCTACACGTTCGTCGCCGGGTTCGCCGACGACGGCTCGCTGTCGATCCCCGAGTTGGCCGAGCTGTGGAAACCGACGACGACGCCACTCGGCTTCGCGCTCGACCTCCCGCTCAACACCGGTCCGCAGCACTACGTGCTCCAGGCCGCGCTCGCGCACCTCGATCGGTGGCTGCGCGACGGCACGCCACCCCCGAGCGCGCCGCGGCTCGAGATGCGAGCCGGCGATCCGCCGACGTTCGTGACCGACGAGCACGGAATCGCGCGCGGCGGCGTGCGCACCCCGCACGTGGACGTGCCGATCGCGACGCTGTCGGGGCTCGGCAACGACGGCGCGCCGATCGCGTTCCTGTGCGGCACGACCGTTCCGTTCACCACGGAGAAGCTCGCGTCGCTGTACCCGACCAAGGCCGACTACTGCGCGCGCTTCGACGACGCCACGGACGCGACCGTCACGGCCGGCTACCTCCTCGCCGCCGACGCTCCCGAGATCAAGGCCCTGGCGGCCGCGCTCTACCCGGCTTGACCCACCGAAGTCGCGTCCGGGGTCGTGGTCAGCGCCCCGAGAACGTCGCCTTGCCGGGACCGTCGTCGAGGAAGCTGCGGATGCCGGTGGCGGCGTCCTCGGTCTCGAAGACCTCGGCGAAGCCGCTCGCCTCGAGGTCGAGCGCGTCGGGGAGCGGCAGGTCGTACCCACCGTCGATCACACGCTTGGCGATCCCCATGGCCACGACCGCGCCCTTCCCGAGCGTCGACGCCCACTCGAGTGCGGCGTCGAGGGCCCCGCCGGCGGCGACCACACGATCGACGACACCGAGCGCGAGCGCCTCGTCCGCCTTGACCTGACGGCCGCTCCAGATCAGGTCCTTCGCGCGCGCCGGGCCGACGAGCCGCGAGAGACGTTGCGTACCTCCGGCGCCAGGAAAGATGCCGAGCAGGATCTCCGGGAATCCGACCCTCGCGGTCTCGCTCGCCACGCGCAGGTCACACGCGAGCGCGAGCTCGAAGCCGCCCCCGAGCGCGAAGCCCTCGATGGCGGCGATGACGGGACGTGGGATCGAGCCGAGCGCGTCGAACGCACCGCGGAACGCGGCCGTCACTCGTGGGGCGGCACCCGGCTCGGTGAACTCGGTCACGTCCGCGCCCGCCGCGAACGCCTTTTCGTTCCCGGTGACGACGACCGTTTGCAGCGACTCGTCTGCCGCGAGCGCGTCGCCGTGCGCGGCGAGCTCGTCGAGGAGCTGCGTGGAGAGCGGGTTGAGCGGGGGACGGTGCAGCCGCAGCAGCGCGACACGGTCGCGCCGCTCGAGCTGGACGAGCGGGTCGGCCACCGCTACTTGGAGTAGTCGAAGAAGCCGCGGCCGCGCTTGCGCCCGAGCTGGCCCGCTTCCACCATGCGGAGCAGCAGCGGCGGAGATGCGTACAGCGGCTCCTTGAACTCCTCGTACATGGAGTCGGCCACCGCCTTGATCGTGTCGAGGCCGATGAGGTCGGCGAGCGCGAGCGGCCCCATCGGGTGGGAGCAACCTTCCACCATGCCGGCGTCGATGTCGTCGGCCGACGCGAAGCCGGATTCCAGCATGCGGATCGCCGAGAGCACGTACGGGACGAACAGGAAGTTCACGATGAACCCCGCGCGGTCCTGCGAACGGATCACGCGCTTGTCGAGCCGGCCGGCCACGAATTCCTCCGCGCGATCGGCGGCCACCGGGCTCGTGACGATCGACGGGATGAGCTCGCACAGGTGCTGCACGGGTACCGGGTTGAAGAAGTGGAGTCCGAGGACGTACTCGGGGCGTTGCGTGGCCATGCCGAGCTTCATGATCGGGATCGACGACGTGTTCGAGGCGAGGATGGCGTCGTCGGCGGCGAGGATCTTGTCGAGCTTGCCGAAGACGTCGAGCTTCTCGTCGAGCGACTCGACGATCGCCTCGATCACGAGCTCGCGGTCGGCGAGGTCGCTCAGGTCGGTGCTCAGGGTGAGCCGGCTCATCGTCGCGTCGCGCGCCGCCTCGTCGAGCTTCCCGCTCCGGACGGCGCGCGCCAGGGAGCCCTCGAGGCGCTGCAGGCCCGCCTCGCACGCCTTGACATCGGCCTCGCACACGATGACGTCGGCGCCGGCCCGGGCACAGACCTCGGCGATGCCGGAGCCCATCAGCCCCGCTCCGACCACCCCAACCCGCTCGATGTCCACATCAGGCCTCTCGTCACTGTTGGTCACCGACCAATTCGGCGGCCGCATTGTACGGATCCAACTCGCCATCGGCGACCCGACGGACCACCGTACCGAAGGGTATGCCGCTGCAGATGGCATCGACGTGCTTGGCACATCGCTCGAGCAGGATTCCCCGCAATTCGTCGCGTATGCGCTGTTCGCGCCGGGCTGCGAGACCACCCGTGTCCTCGAGGTGACGGCGGTGCGCGCGCACCGCGTCGACCAGGTCCTCGACCCCTCGGCCCTCGACGGCCACCGTCGGGATGATCGGCGGGAGCCACGCCGGCGTCTCGCCGGTATCCGCCGACGACGAGGCCCCCAAC
>DASPTH010000128.1:0-19777 GCA_035623515.1 Acidimicrobiia bacterium | reverse complement strand
AAGGAAATGGCGTCGGAGGCTCCTCCTATCCGGCGCACGGCTCTCCCTCTCCCTGTCAGCAACCCAAGGGAGAGCCGCGCCCGACCATCTCCCCGCCATGGACTCGTAGATGACGGCTCGGCTCGCGAGTCGACGCCGTTCGTAGGTTGCGCAGCCCGGCACGCGCGCGCACAAGGATGCAATTCGCGGCGCGGTTGCGCGAACAACGCCGGCGAGCATCCGTCAGTCGAGCACGTGCAATCGCCAACTGACGGATGCTCGTCGGGGGGTGGTGCGTGGAGGCGGCGACGGGAATCGAACCCGTGTCCAGGGTTTTGCAGCTCCACCCCGGCCGTTATGACGCGTCGCGGGCCGTCATCAGTCGTCCACGCAAACGCGCGAAAGCGCAGGTCAGCGCACCGATTCGGTAGACGGGCCATAACGCGCTCGTACGGCGCGCGAGGGGCTCAGGTTCGCGCGATGTGATCATTCTGTGATCAGCGCGGGCCGTGGACACCGCTCTCTTCGTGGCTCAGAGGCGTGTCAGTCGTCTTACTCGTCGCACCCGTCGTCGAGGATGGCGAGGCGGGCGCGCACCTCCGTGACTACACGGGCGGCGTGTTCGAGGTCGAGGGACGCGAGCACCGGATGCCGCGGGCCGACCGTCGCGAGCACGGCGAGGCCCTCGTCGACGAGCGCAGCGGGCGCGGTCGCGGTCAGGTCGCTCAGCTCGAGCGTGTCGGCTTGCGCGGCGCGGCAGATGAGGATGGCAAACTCGAACCCCGAGTGCGGCTCCTCCGTGGCGGGTGTTGGCGCGGACAAGGCGCGGTGGGTGATGCTGAGCGAGCCGACCGTCGTACGGGCCGAAGAACACCGCGTAGCGGTCGCCGCCCAGCTCGTCGACGAGCGCTTCGATGCGGGCGACCTCACGGTCGTCCTCGGCGTGCATGGTGCGGAGCTCGAAGAGGCCCGCGAGCAAGAGCGCGCGTTCGTGGTCGTCGAGATCCATCGCTCGACGGTACCGGCGCGAGGACCGCGGGACGGGTTCGCCGCCGTCAGGCGGCGTGGGCTCGCCGGCGCCAGAAGTAGATGCCGGCGCCGGCGATGATCACAACCGCGGCGATGATGCCGATGATCAGGCCGGTGTTCGACGAGCCCGAGTTGTCCTTGACGGACGCGCTGGTCTTGCCGGCCGACGCCGGCGTCGTGGTCGTCGCGTTCGAGGTACCCGAGCCATTCCCGGACGAGGTTCCCGAGCCATTCCCGGACGACGTCCCCGGCGAGCCCTTGCCCGTGCCCGTCGTCGCGTTGGTCGTCGCGGTCCCCGGGCCCGTCCCCGTGCCGGTCGTGCCCGAGCTCGTGATCGTGGCCGGGCCGGACGTGGTCGTCGTCGCCGTACCGGTGCCGTTTCCCGGGCCGAACACGATGGGCACGTTCCCACTCGGGCAGGCGCCGAGCTTCTGACACCCCTCGGGCAGCGTCGTGCTGGAGGTCGAAGGCGCGGTCTGGACGCCTCCCGACGGCGCGGTCTGGAGCGTCTGCGTCGGCAGGGCGGGTGCCAGGGGCGCGCTCGCCGCCGTCGCGGTGAGGGCCACGACGATCGCCAGTAGCGCAGTGCCGACGCAGACCCCCAGTGCAATCCGCACGTTGCGCGCCATCGCGCCACCCGACCATCGCGACCGATGTCCTGTTGCTCCGGAGCGAGGCTAACGCGGGTGTCGCGTGCTGTCGATCTCAGTTGGCAAAAGAGCCGACCGTGCGACGCTCGGCGGACGGTGCCTCGACTTGCGTATCCCCTGCCGGCCTGGGCGGAGTCGGCGGGGCGGAGCCGCTCGCGCATTTTGTCAAGCGCGTCCGCCGCGCGCTCGAAGTCGGGATGGTCGCCCAAGTAGGGGTCGGTCCGGCGGTTTCGCTGCCGCAGTTCGCTCGCAGAAGGATGCGTGGCGCCGCAGGTAGATGTCCGTGGCGTAGTGTCCGGTCCTGGCGCGGGGACAGACCGCAGAGGCGAGGTGCGGCGCCGTGGAATCCGGACGCCGTCGGCTGGTCGTTTGCTCGCGAGGTCGAGGCGACGAAGCTGCCACGGATCCGGTTCCACGATCTTCGGCACAGTCACGCGACGCATCTGCTCGCCGCGGGCACGAACGTCAAGCTTGTGAGCGAGCGCCTGGGGCACGCCACGGTCGCGTTCACGCTCGACACCTACGGGCACGTCCTGCCCGGGCAGCAGGCCGACGCGGTGGCGGCTCTCGTCGACGCGTGAGCCGCGCGATGTGATCATTCTCTGATCACGACGATCACACGGCCGACGAGCACGGCCGTACAACGGTTGCGACAGTTCGAGGCGGCGACGGGAATCGAACCCGTGTCCAGGGTTTTGCAGACCCTTGCCTGAACCACTCGGCTACGCCGCCGGAGACGACGAGGGTAGTCGGCGGCGAATTGCCGTTCTCGAACTTCACCCCGACGTCGCGAGCGCCGAAAGACCCGTATGGCACTCGACCAGGGTGGGCCCGCGGTCGCGCTGCGCGGGGTCGTGCGCTCATTCGGTGACGTCGTCGCGGTCGACGACCTCACCTTCGAGGTGCCGACCGGCACCGTGACGGTGCTGCTCGGCCCCAACGGGGCGGGCAAGACCACCGTCGTGCGCCTCGTGACGGGCGCGCTGCAGCCGAACGCCGGCAGCATCCGGACCCTCGGGCTCGACCCCTCGGTCGACGCGCAGGGCACCGAGGCACGTCGACGTTGCGGCGTCGTCCCCGCGCGCCCCGCCCTCTACGACCGGCTGACCGGGCGCGACAACCTCGAATATGCCGCTGCGCTGTTCGAAGTGGACCCGCACAACCACGAGCGCCGCATCGAGGAGGCGGCGGCGCGGTTCGCGATCGCCGGCGCCCTCGGCCAGCGCGTCGGCGGCTACTCCACGGGCATGCGCGCGCGGCTCGCGCTCGCCCGCGCCGTGCTGCACGACCCCGACCTGCTGCTGCTCGACGAGCCCACCGCCGGCCTCGACCCGGAGTCGGCACGCGCGGTGCTCGAGCTCATCGACGACATGGCCGAGAGCGGCAAGACCGTCCTCATGTGCACCCACCTCCTCCTCGAGGCCGAGGGGCTCGCCGACCAGGTCATCGTGATGGACCACGGCCGGGCCATCGTCGCCGGCTCCCCCGCCGAGCTCAGCCGGCAGTACTGGCCCGCGGCGCGGGTCGTGCTCGACGCCGCCGATCCGTCCGCACTCGACGCCGCGCGTGACTTCCCGTTCGTGCGCGCCTACGAGCGGAACGGGACGGTCACCGTCGACCTCGAGCGCGAGGCCGACGTTCCCGACCTCGTCGACGGACTCGTACGCGCCGGCGCGCGCCTCACACGCGTCGAGCCGTGCGCGCCGAGCCTCGAAGAGCTGTACTTCGCGATCCGCGAACGCGCGCGATGAAGCGCACGCGCCAGCCCTCGCGCGCATGGGTCATCGCGCGTACGGACCTGCACCAGTTCGTGCAGGCGCGCGACTTCTGGCTGCCGCTCTCGATCGTGGCGCTGCTCTTCTTCGTGGTCATCCCGACGTTCCTGCTGTTGATCATCTCCACCGTCAAGGACGTCAAGCTCGTCAACCAACTCAGCGGCGTGGTCGGCAGCCTCCCGGCGCAGCTGAAGCACAGCGTGAAAGGACAGAAGGGACCGGTGAAGGCTTCCTATGCCCTCGCCGTCTACCTCTTCGCGCCGCTCGCGATCATCGTGCCGCTGACGGTGTCGTCGGCGGTGGGTGCGCACACGATCATCGGCGAGCGCGAGCGGGGCAGCGGCGAGTTCCTCGCCCACTCCCCTGCCACCGAGCGCCAGATCTACCTGGGCAAGCTCATGGCCAGCCTGATCCCCGGCTATTTCACCGCCGCGGTGGGCTTCGCCATGTACTCGCTCGTCGTGAACCTGATCGTCGGTCCCCAGCTCGGGGGCTGGTTCTTCCCGACCGGCAACTGGTGGATCCTGATGCTCTGGGTGCTCCCGCCGTTCATCGCCATCGCGCTCGCGGTGATCCTCGCCATCTCGGCGCGCGTCTCGAGCGCGGCCGCGGCGCAACAGTCGTCGGCGCTGGCGACCCTGCCGCTGATCGTCATCGCCTACGGCGTGTCGAGCAACACGATCTTCAAGGGGCACCTCGTCGCGTTCGTCATCGGCGCGCTCGCCTGGGTGATCGCCGTGCTCGCCCTGCTGCGCGCCTCCCGCGCCGTGTCTCGCGAGCGGCTGCTCGGGATGGGTGCCTGAAGGACCCCGCAGTCCGGGCGGTAACTTCCCCCGCATGCGACGCGCCGCCGCGCTCGGCCTCGTGGTCTGCGCCCTCATCACCGCCGCCCTGACCGCGGCACCCACGGCCGGGGCGGCCACACCCAAGCACGCGCGCCGCCCACTCGAGTTCGCGGTGGGCGTCACGACCCAACGCTTCGACAACGAGGGACGGTCGATCTCGGCCACCGTCTACTACCCGGCAACGGGTCGGGCGGCTCCGTTCGTGATCGACGACGCGCCGCGCAACACGAAGTGGGCTCCCTATCCCCTGATCCTCTTCAGCGACGAGCTCGGGTCGAACGCGAACGACTACGCCGCGCTCCTGCGCGCCTGGGCGTCGAACGGCTACGTCGTCGCGGTGCCCGACTACCCGCAACCGTCGACAACCGACACGAACGCCGACGGCCAGGTCAGCGTCGACCTCGGCGAGCGAGTCGTCGACGCCAGCTTCGTGATCGACCGGATGCTCGACGAGGTGCAGGGCGGCTTCGGTCACCTCGTCGACCACAAGAAGATCGTCGCCGCGGGCCACGCCCTCGGTGCCATCGTCACCTTCGTGCTCGCCTACGGCACGGGCATCCGTGACCCCCGTATCGAAGCCGCGGTCACGATGGCCGGAAGCCTCGCGGGCGACCCGACCAACTACTTCGCCGACGTGAACACGCCACTCCTCGCCATCCACGGCGACGCCGACAAGATCGACCCGATCGCGGGCACCAAGAGCGCGTACGCCCTCGCGAGCCCGCCCAAGTTCTACGTGACGCTCCTCGGCGCCGACCACAGCGCGCCGTACATCAGCCCGACCGACGCAGGTTTCCCGGTGGTCAAGGAAACCACGCTCGACTTCTTCTCGGCCTACGTGGGCGGGCGCGTGAGCGGGTTGCAGCAACTCGAGCGGGACGGCAACGTTCCGAAGGTCTCGAAGATCACGAGCAACCCCGAGTAGGACGCGTGTACGAGAGCTTCGCAACCGTCTGGGAAGCGATGGCCGACGCCGTCCCCGACACGACCGCCGTCGTGCAGGGCGACCGGCGGCTCCGCTGGGACGACCTCGAGCAGCGCGCCGCACGGCTGGCCGGCGCGTGGGCCGAAACGGGCGTCGCGCGCGGCGGGCACGTCGCGCTGTACCTCTTCAACTGTCCCGAGTACGTCGAGTGCCTGTTCGCCTGCTCCAAGCTGCGCGCGCTCCCTGCCAACGTGAACTTCCGCTACGAAGCGGGCGAGCTCCTCGCGCTGCTCGAGAACGCCGACGCCGAAGTGCTCGTGTACCACCGGACCCTCGGGGACCGCGTCGCTGCCGTGCGCGACCGGGCCACGAAGGTTCGGCTGCTCGTGGAGATCGACGACGGGAGCAGCACCCCGCACGTCGACGGAGCCGTCGACTACGAGGCGCTCGTGGCCGCGCACGCGCCCGCGGCGCGCGTCGAGCGGTCGGGCGACGACCTCCTCCTCTGGTACACGGGTGGCACCACGGGCCTGCCGAAGGGCGTGCTCTGGCAGCAGGGCACGTTGCTGTCGTACGGCGCGGTCTACGCGAACACGCTGCTCGACGAATCCCCGCCCGAGTCGCTGCGCGACGCGGCGACGAACGCGCGCCGGCGCGCGGAACGCGGGACCACACCCATCGCGCTCCTGCCGACGCCGCTCGTGCACGCGACCGCGGTGCACCAGTCGAACACCTGGCTCTCCTTCGGGGGTCGCGTCGTGCTCTTGCCGCGCGGCCCGATCGACGGTGACGAGCTCTGCGCGACGATCGAGCGCGAGCGCGCCACGACGCTCACGATCGTCGGCGACGTGATCGTTCGGCGCATCGTGCGCGCCCTCGAGTCGGCGGAGGCGCGCGGCCGGCCGTACGACCTGTCGTCGCTCCGGCGGGTGCACAACTCGGGCGCGATGGTGAGCGCCGCGCTCAAGGACGCGCTCCTCGCCCGCGGCACCATGAGCTTCTACGACTCGCTCGGTTCGAGCGAAGCCGTCGGGTTCGCACTGGCGCTCACCACGTCTCCGTCGGAACACGGCACCGCCCGGTTCGTGCTCGGCGCGCGGGCCCGGGTGCTCACGGAGGACGGCCGCGACGTCGTGCCCGGCTCCGGCGAGCCGGGGCGGCTCGCCGTGAGGCAGTCGACCGCCGTCGGCTACTACAAGGATCCCGACCGGTCGGCCGCGGTGTTCCCCACCATCGACGGCGAGCGGTACGCGATCCCCGGCGACTGGGCGCTCCTGCACGAGGACGGCACGATCACGCTCCTCGGCCGCGGCTCGGGATGCATCAACACCGGCGGCGAGAAGGTGTGGCCGGAAGAAGTCGAGGAGGTGTTGAAGGAGCACCCCGGCGTCGCCGACGCACTCGTCGTCGGTCTCCCGGACGACACGTGGGGCGAGACCATCGCCGCGGTGGTCGCCCTCGACCGTGCCGACGGCCGACCGCCGCCCGCGGAAGCCGAACTGGCCGACTGGGTCGGGAGCCGCCTCGCCTCGTACAAGCGCCCGCGGCGGGTCGCAATCGTCGACGAGGTGCGGCGGACGACGGTGGGGAAAGCCGACTACGGGTGGGCGCGCGCGGTGCTCTCCTGAGCACGCGCGCGACGTGGGCTCGTCGTCCACGAGCCGATCGCTCCACCGCCTGCGCCCACGAGCCCCCACGCCACCGCAGCCGCGAGCGCGACGAGCAGCCCCACCAGCCCCGCCACCTGCTCCACGGGCGGGAGCAGGCCGGCAACGTCCCCGTCAGTCGCGCAGGTGCTCCCGCACCAGCGCCGCCGTGCGGGCCGTGTCCTCCTGGGGGAAGAAGTGGGACCCGCGCAGGCGCAGGTAGGGCGCGCCCGCCGCGTCGGCCTGGGCCGCGAACACGTCCCCGGGCAGGTTGGAGTCGTCGCCCGCGGCGATCACGACCGAGCCCGAGAAGTCGGGCAGGTGCGCGAAGGCGCGCGGCGCACCGTCGGACTCGCCCGCGGCTCGGAAGTAGCGGGCCTCCACGTCGGGCGCGCACGCCAACTCGACGGTCCCGTCGGGCCGGTCGCGGAACCCGTACCGCACGTAGGCGGCCAACGCGGCCGGCTCGAGCGTGTTCATCGGCGGGCGCGCCGCGTACGACGCTCGCACCGTCTCGCGATCGGGCCAGACCGCGCGCCGTGAACGGGCAACGTCGGCCATCGGGTTGGGCGCGCCGCGACCCTGCGGGATGCCGAACGGCGGGAACGCGATCGCCTCGCAGAGGAGCGCCCGCCGCACGATGCCCCGCCGTTGCTCGTCGAGCATGATCGCGACCGCGCCGCCCATCGAGTGGCCGAGGGCGAACACTTCGTCGACACCCAGCGCGTCGAGCACTGCGAGCGCGTCACCGGTCGCGTTCGGGAACGTGCACGAGGCGAGGTCGGCGGGGCGGTCGCTCCCGCCGTGGCCACGCACGTCCACGCCGACCGGGTGGTACTCGCCTCGCAGCTCCTGCGCGAGCGGGTCGAAGAACCCGGCGCAGAACCCGTTCGGGTGCAGGAGCAGCAGGACGGGCCCCTCGCCCTCCCAGTCGAGCGCGTTGATGTGCAGGCCGTCGTGCTCCACCGTGATCGCGCGAGGATCGGTCACGGCGGCGCACGCTACCCGGCCGCCGCGGAGCCACCCTTGCGGAGGGTGCCATGAGAGCGCTGTCGAGACTGGCAGTCTTCACGTTCGTGCTCGCGACGCTCGCTGCCGTCGCCGCACCCGCCTTCGCCGCGACCGCGCACGACGACGACCCGCGGAGTCAGATCGTGATCACGGGCAGCGTCGACGTGCGCCCGAACCAGACCGTGCGCCGGGTGCTGATCTTCGACGGCGACGTGCGGGTCGACGGTCGTGTCGACGACTGGGTGTTCGCGTTCCACGGCGACGTCACCGTCAGCGGGCACGTCGGGGGCAGCGTGACCGCGCTGACCGGGCGCGTCGTCGTCACACAGACGGGGACGGTCGGCGGCGACGTGGTGTCGAGCGACCCGCCGCTGATCGCCCGCCGGTCGTCGGTCGAGGGCGACGTCGCCCGCGCCCGCCGGCGGTTCGCCCTCGGGCGCCTCGGCGCGGTCGGCCGCATCGTGCTCTGGATCGCAGCGTCGCTGTCGAGCTTCCTCCTCGGCGCGGTCCTCCTGCTCGTCGCGCCGCGCGGTGCCGAGGCGGCGGCGCGGGCAGGGCGCACCGCGGTGGGCCCGGCGATCGGGCTCGGCGTGGCGGTGGCGGTCGGGCTCCCGGTGCTCGGCGTGCTCGTCTCGCTCACCATCGTCGGGCTCCCGCTGGGCTTGGCGACGCTCTTCGCGCTCGCGCTCCTCTTCGGCCTCGCGTACGTCGCCGGGTGCTTCTTCCTCGGCCGCCTGATGATCAAGGAGCCCAGGAGCGCCTGGCTCGCGTTCCTCGTCGGGTGGGCGATCCTCCGGGTCGTGGGCATCGTGCCCGTCCTGGGCGTGCTCGCGCTGCTCGCCGCGAGCGTGTACGGCGCCGGGTGCCTCACCGTCGCGGTGTTCCGCGCCCGCTCGGGGGGCGCCCGCGCGGACGACGCGCTCGGCGAGCCCCCGCCGCCGCCCGCCCCGGCGAGCGCGCCGGCGGTGCCGGCGGGCGAGTCGCCGTCGACCGTCGCCTCCTCGTGAACCGCGCCGAAGGCGTCGACTGGCCGGACGCCGGAGCGCGTTCGGTATCCTGCTGCGCATGCCGATCACACCGGGGAATCGACTCCGCTGCGCGCAGTGCGAGACGGAGATCATCGTGGTGAAGGGCACCGACGGCGAGGTGTCGTGCTGCGGGCAGCCGATGGTCCCGCGCGAGGGGTAGGAACGATGGCGAACTTGATGGGCAAGCGCTACACGTGCGGCGTCTGCGAGGCCACGGTGCTCGTCACCAAGCCCGGCGACGGCGAGATGAGCTGCCACGGGCAGCCGATGGAGGTCGCCCAGGCCAAGCCGCTCCCGTCCTCGGACTGACGGTCACCCGCCGCCCTCGACCGTCCACCGGATCCTGCCGATGAACATCGCCACCCTCCTCGAGATGGCCGCGGACGCCTTCGGCGACCGGGTGGCGATCGGCAGCCGCGACGACGGGCTCTCGTTCGAGGGCCTGCGCCGCGCCGCGCGCGCCATCGCCGACCGGGTCGTCGACTCCGGGGCGCTCCACCTCGCGCTCATCGAGCCCAACGCGCCGATCGTGCCGGCGTCGCTCTTCGGTGCCGCGTGGGCGGGCGTGAGCTACGCGCCCCTCAACTACAAGCTCCCCGACGCCGCGCTGCAGGAGCTGCTGGCGCGCCTCGAGCCGGCGGTCGTCGGCGGCACGAACTGGGTCGACCCCAAGAGCGCGTCCGACCGCACGTTCCCCGAGGCGCCGCAGCACCCGGCGGTCGTGCTGTTCACGAGCGGCACGTCGGCGGCACCGAAAGCGGCGCTGCTCCAGCACGACCAGTTGCTCGCCTACGTGTTCAACACGGTCGAGTTCGGGTCGGCCGGCGCCGACGAGGCGTCGCTGATGGCGGCGCCGCCGTTCCACATCGCGGGTGTCGCCGCGCTGCTCACCGCCACCTACAGCGGTCGCCGGCTCGTGCCGGTGCCCGGCGTGCGATTCTCGGCCGAGGAGTGGATCGAGATCGCGCAGCGGGAGTCGATCACGCACGCGTTCCTCGTGCCCACGATGCTGGGTCGGATCGTCGAGATCATGACGGCCGACCCCGACGCGCGGGTCCCGAGCCTGCGCAACCTCGTGTACGGCGGCGCGCGCATGCCCGCGCCGGTGCTCGAGCGCGCGCTCGAGCTGTTCCCGGAGACGGACTTCGTGAACGCGTACGGGCTCACCGAGACGAGCAGCACCGTGGCGCTGCTCGGCCCCGACGACCACCGGCTGGCGATGTACAGCGACGACCCCGTGTGGACGGCGCGCCTCTCGTCGGTCGGTCAGCCGATCCCGGGGATCGAGGTCCGGATCGTCGACGAGGCGGGCGTCGACGTGGGGATCGACGTGCCAGGTGAGATCCAGATCCGCGGCGACCAGGTGAGCGGCGAGTACGCCGACACCGAAGCGAAGGTCGACGCCGAGGGGTGGCTGCACACCGGCGACCGCGGCTGGCTCGACGTCGACGGCTACCTGTTCTGCGAGGGCCGGGCCGACGACACCATCATCCGCGGCGGCGAGAACATCGGGCCCGCCGAGATCGAGGACACCCTGCTCACCCACGACGCGGTGTCGTCGGCGTGTGTCGTCGGTGTCCCCGACGAGGAGTGGGGCGAGCGCATCGTCGCCGCGGTGACGCTGCGGCCAGGTGTCGACGAGATCGACGTCGAGCACCTGCGCGACTGGGTACGCGACCGAATCGGCTCGCTCAAGACGCCCGAGGAGATCGAGGTCCGCGACGAGCTCCCCCAGACCGCCACCGGCAAGATCCTCCGCCGCCAGGTCAAGAGCGAGCTCACCGACGACTGACCCCACTTCGAGGGGCGGTCAGCGCTGCAGGCTGGCGAGGTCCGGGTGGGCGGCGACGTCGGTGGTGACACGGGCGAGGTGATCGGCGTTGCCCTTGAGCGTGCCGTCGAGGAAGTCGATGGTCGCGGCGCTCACCAGCTCGAAGTACGGGTTACCGGGCTGCGTGTAGGGCGGCACGTGGCTCGCCCCGAGCAACGTCACCATCCACCGCGGCGGCGTCAGGTTCTGCTGGTCCCAATCGATCGAGTGCTGGTACGGGTCGTACTCGTCGTTCGTCTCCATCACGTGCAGGATCGGCAACCCCGTGTCGCGCATCGGGTCGACCCCCGCGTTCGACAGGTCGCCGGCCATCGCGATCACCGACTTCACCCGCCCCTCGCGGCAACAGGACGCGAACCCGAGCGTGAACGTCACCATCTCGCCGTCGGAGTGGCCGGCCGCCGCGATGCGCGTGGGGTCGACCAGCCCGCCGATCGGCGTGTCCCGACCGCTCGCGAGGGTCTGCGAGATCACGAACGAGGCGTCGCCGAAGAGCTGGTCGTAGTCGACGTGACTGGCACCGCCCGGCTGGCCGCTCAGGATCGGGAACCTCGGGCCGGCGACGACGTAGCCGGCGCTCGCCCAGCGTTCGAGCATCGGCGCGTAGAAGTCGGGCGTCACGTTGTACCCGTGCACGAACAGCACGAGCGGGTACGGGCCGTCGGCGCGGTCGGGCGGCCCACCGTCGCTCACCGCGGGAAACCAGAAGGTCGTGGGGAGCGTGCGCGTCGGCGCACCGGGGAAGCTGCCGTTCGGTGAGGTCGCCCGGGTGGTGTCGACGTACTGGACGCTGTAGGTGCCCACGGGGTAGCGACGGTCCGGATCGGGCGGCGTGGTCGTGGGTGGCGCGGTCGTGGGCGGCGCGCCCGTCGCCGGTGCGGTGGTGGGCGCCGTCGTCGTCGCGGTCGATGCCGGCGCGCCGGCCGTCGTGCTGGTGCGCTCCACCGCGCGCGCCGAGCGCCCGCCTCCGTCGCCGAGCACCGTGGTCGCGGCGACGCCCGCGCCGACCAGCAGGACGACAACGGCCGTGGCGACCGCAACGGTCACGCGCCGGCGGCGTCGGCTCTGGTGGCGTGCGGCGGCGCGGTCCCGGTCGTCGGGGCTCGGCAGGACGGTCGACACCGCCCCGCACGGTAGCGGGGAGTGATCCACCGACCGCCGCGGCAGTGAACCGACTCGTTTTGGCGTCTTTGAGTGGGGCTATAGCCCCACTCAAAGACGCCAAAACGAACGAGGTGGCTCAGCTCTCCTCGATCTTGATCGCCTGCTTGGGGCACTGCCGGACAGCCTGCTCGCACTTCTCGCGCAGCTCGTCGGGCGGGTTCTCCTGGAGGACATAGAGAAAGTTGTCGTCGCGGACCTCGAACACTTCCGGAACGATGCCCATGCAGATGGCGTTGCTCTCGCAGAGGTCGAAGTCGACGACGACCTTCCAGGCCATGTGTGCCTCCCTGTGGCTGAGACGGCGATGCTAACGCGAAGCGCGCGCCGCGCGACCAAGGACCGAGGAGTCCCGGCGCGAGTGAACCGGCCGGCGCTCGCTGCCGACGCCTACTAGGAGTTGATGCGGTGACGGCGCCGGGCGCCGACCGTGAGCACGAGACCCACGACGACCGCTGCCACACCGATGAGCACGAACGACGGCGTGTTGTTCGAGCCGGTGAAGGCGAGGGGCTGCTGAGCGGTCGTCGCCGCCGCGTCGACCCGCACGACGGTGGCGCCCTCAGCGGTGGCACACCCGGTCGCGTATCCGTCGCCGGGCTGGGTCGAGAAGTTCGCGCTCACGTCGGTCGGGCCGGTGAGCGTGAAGTCGGGGCTGTGGAACGTGCCGTCGGCGGCGGTCACGGTCGAGACGAGCGTCGTGGCGCCGCTGAACGCGGTGACGGTGGAGCCGGCGGGTGCGGTGCCCTCGATGTGCACGCTGGCCGGGAAGCCGGACACCGGGTTGGGCAGCACGTTGAAGATGCACACGCCGCCGGCGCCGACGTCGGTCTGTTGCGCGCTCGCGGTCGACGCGAGCCCGAGGACCGCGACCATCGACGCGAGCGCGCCCGCGACGAAGATCCCGAGGTACCTGCGCATCGCTCTGTGCACCTACGTGCCTCCTCGGGGCCCTGCCCTCATCGTGGGGCTCCTGGTCGATGGTGCGGTCTCGCGACCACGTTCCGCAGTCGCACCATACTCACATACCGGACCAGTCGTGTCGAGTCTATCGGTGTGACCACCCGCAACCCTTGAGCGCGAGCGGCCTCGCGGCGTGCCGCCGGTCACGTGACCAGCGAAAACACGAGCCCCGCCAGCGCGAGGTGGTAGGTAACGATGATCGCGAGCGGTGCCCCGGGGCGGGCTCGCACGAACCGCGTCTCGCCGATCAGGGCATCGGACACGAGGAAGAGCCCGGCCCCGACGACGGCGACGGCGTTGCCGGACGCGACGGCCGTCGCCACCATGGCGCCGATCGCGGTGACGTACGCGATCACGGGCGGCACCAACGAGCGGTGCCCCTCGGCCGTGAGCGCCCGCACGAAGCGCGACGCGATCGGCAGCGCGACGACGGCGACGACGGCCACGCCGACCGCCACCGACGTCGCCGAGCGCGCCTGCAGCGCGAACCCCACGGCAAAACAGAGTTGCGCGACGAGGAACGACGCGAGTCCGGGGACGAATGCGTCGCGCGGGAGCATGAGGAACACGTCACCGGCGACGCACCATGCGAGCGCGACGCAGAACCAGACACGCGTGTCGGGATGCACGGGGTCGAGCGCGATTGCGGTCGCGAGGAACGCGAGTGCGGCGGACGGCTTCGCGACGTACTCGAGCACGCGCCGTTCCGTCACGACCGCGTACCAGTCCAGCACCGCGAACCCGGCCGCGATCCCGAAGCACGACCACGCGGCGGCGTTCACGGCGCTCCCCGGATCACCGCGCGCAACCTATCCGTGCCGGAACGCCCGCGCGACGAGCGACGTATCCTGCGGTCCTCGTCCGCCGAGGAACGGAGCGCACTCGTGGACCACACCTACAAGATCACGGAGATCGTCGGATCGTCGAACACCGGGATCGACGAAGCGATCCGCAGCGGGATCGAGCGGGCCGCGCAGACGTTGCGCAACCTCGACTGGTTCGAGGTCACCGACATCCGCGGGTCGCTCGACGGCGGCGACGTGGGCTGGTTCCAGGTGACGATGAAGGTCGGCTTCCGCCTCGAGGGCCAAGACTGAGCAACCGAGGCCACCCAGGGTCGCGAGGCGCTGTCCGCCGAGGCGCTATCGCTTCGCGGGAGGGGTGACGTCGGCCGCGCACCGGTACGGCTCGGCCACCACGTAGCGCGTGCCGTCACCCTGCACGAGCGCACCGCACGGGATCGCGCGCGTGTGCATCGCCGGCCACGTCGAGCGACCGATCGTGCCGGCGACCTCGTACACGAACGAGTCGCGGTTGGCGGCATCGAGGAATCGCCTGGCGGTGACCCTCGTACCCACCCGCGCCAGGGCACGCAGGAAGAAGTCGGCCGAGAAGTACCCCTGGACCACCTGAGGAGTGATCGCCGCCGACGGGTCGGCCGCGTGCACGTCGGCGATCATCCGCCGGAGTGCCGGCGTGCCACTCTCGTTCGGCGCGATCGTCACGAGGATCGTGAGGCCGGCCCCGACGCCCGGCGCGTCGGGCGCGTAGAGCACGTCTTCGGTTGCCACGGTTCCCACGTAACCGAGCGCGGCGAGTTGCTGCGCGAGCGCGAGCACCGTCGGGGCGGACGCGAGCACGAGCACGACGGCCGGGTTGCTGGTCACGAGCGCCTGCGCGGTGCTCGCCATCTCGACCGGTGCCGGGGGCTGCGGCAGCACGATGGCCTTCGTCACGGTGAACCCGGCGTCCTGCATCGTCGCGGGGCGAGTTGCCCGGCGCGGCCGGCGTACCGAGGTCGCGAAGCGCGGATCGTCGGTGATGATGGCGACGCCCTTGTTCTTCGAACCGCCGAGGAGCGCGCGGAGTTGCAGTCCCCATGCCGGGTTCGGCTGCCGCGTCCGGGCTCCGACCGCGCTGCCGGTGATCCCGAAGCCGTGCACGTTCCCCGACCACGCGGCGTCCGCGGCCACGCCGACGAACGGCAGGCCCGCTCTGGCGAGCACGGTTGCGGGTTCCGCCACCCCGACGGCCGGCACGACCGCGAACGCGTCGGTCGTGAGCCGCGCGACCGCGGCCGGATCGGCAGCGCTCGCGACGCCCAGGTACTGGATCCGCCGGCCACCGACGCGCCCTGCGCGCGCGAAGCGCGCGCGCGCGCCGAGGTCGGCGCCGGCATTGGCGAGGTCCGGGGCGACGAGACCGCCGACGGTGACGGTCGTGCGCGTGACGCCCCGCTCCCGTGGCGTCGTGACCGCAGCCGGGGCGCTTGCGAGCGCGGCGACCAGCGCCCCCACGAGGGCGACGACCGAGACAGGGGTGTGGGCGCTGATCACTGCTTGACCGGCACTACCGTCCCGCAGGTGTAGGGCACCTGCACCGTGAAGGCGGTGCCGTCGCTCCGCACGAGGGTGCCGCACGGTGTCGGGGCGCGGTGGGCGGTGGGGAACTTCGTGGGCCCGACCGTGTCGGGCACGCGGTACGTGAACGACGAATTCGCAGCCTTCAGCAGACTCGCGACGGTGAGGTCTTTCCCGGCGCGCTTCAGGGCGGCGATGAACAGGTCGGCCGCCCAGTAGCCCGCCATCACCGGCTGGTCGATCGGGACGTCCGGCGCCACCGCCTTCACGTCGTTGATCAGTTGCTGCACGGCGGGGTTGGTGGGCGCCGTCTCGAGCGCGGCCGTCTGCAGCATGACCGACGAAGTGCTCGCAGCCGCGACGAGATCGGGGTCGTACTCGATGTTGTCGGTGAACACCCCCGCGAAGCCGGCGTCGCGCAACGCCCGTTTCATCAGGGCGACGTTCGAGTACGACCCGGCGACGAACACCGCGTCGGGTGGCTTGCCCTGGTTGGCACCCATGACACCCTTGGCGAGCGCGCCGTAGTCGCCGACCGGTGGCACCGGGAGGTAGCTCACGGCCCCGACGACGGAGAGCCCCGCCGACTTGGCGGCCGCGGTGAGCGCTCCGACCATGTACCGGCCCGACGGCGTGCTCTCGGCGAGGATCACCGCCGTGGGGTTCGGCACCTGCGGCCCGATCGCGGTCTTCACCAACCGGCCCCACGCGTCGCTGGTGACCCGCCCACCGGGCGGCAGCACGCACCCGCTGAACCCGAAGCCGTAACGGTTGCCGCAGAAGTTCGACGAGACGGCCCACCCGAAGTACGGGACCTTCTGCTCGGCGAACACGCTCCCCGCACCGAGATCCGGCGTCACGACCGGCACGACCGCGAACACCTGGTCCTGCTCGACGAGTTGCGCGCCGACCTGCTCGTCGCTCACGCCGATCCCCTGGTCGTCTCGCATCCCGACGTAGTCGATCGTGCGACCGTTCACGCCACCGGCCGCGTTCTCGCGCGCGAAGCGCGCCTTGGCACCCACGTCGGCACTGCCGAACAACAACGCGTCACCGATGCCCTCGACCTTGATCGTCGTGGGCGTGACGCCCCGCACGACGGAGCCCTGCGCCGGGTTCGCGCTCGACGTGGTCGTGGTGCTCGTCGTGCTGGTCGCGCTCGCTGCGCCCGACGCCGCCAGCACCCCCAGCACGGCGATGCCGACGACCGCGCGCGTGCTCACCCCGCCTCCCGGAAGACCGGTGCCAGCCGTTCGAGCAGTGCGTTGATCCGCACCGCGCACTCGTGGAACACGTCCTCGTCGCCGCCTGCGGGATCGTCGACGTCCTCCCAGTGCTCGAGCACGACCGTGTCGAGTTGGAGGGAAGCGACACGCTCGGCGAGCGAGCCGACCCGTTCCGGCAGGTCACGCGCGAGCCGCTCGAGGGTGCCGGTACGCGCCGCCGCGTACGGGTGCTGGCGCCGCACGAACTGCACGTGCTCACGCGCCATGGCGACGACGAGATCGGCGGTGCGGAGATCGTCGGCGGTCAACTGGCGGCTGCGGTGCGGGTGGTTGTGCACGCCGAGCGCGGCGAGCGCGCTCTGGGTGCGGAGGCTCATCGGCATGCCCTCCACCACGTGCGTACCGCGCGTCGTCACGAGAACTTCGACGTCGGCGTCGAGCAGCGCACCGGCCATCACGGAGCGCGCGGCATTGCCGGTGCAGAGCATGACGACGTGCGGCATCCCGGCGGGAGCCTACGCTCCGCCCTCGGGCCTCCCCGCGCGGGCCGACGTACGCTTCCGCCATGACCATCGACGTCCGCAGAGCTGCCGACCGCTTCCACACCGAGCTCGACTGGCTCGACTCGTGGCACTCCTTCAGCTTCGGACAGCACTACGACGCTGCGAACACACACCACGGGTTGTTGCTCGTGAGCAACGACGACGTCATCCGTGGGGGCGGCGGCTTCGGTACGCATTCGCACCGGGACATGGAGATCGTCACGTGGGTGCTCGACGGCGAGCTCCGCCATCGCGACAGCATCGGCACCGACGGCGTGATCTATCCGGGCCTGGCGCAACGCATGAGCGCGGGCACCGGGATCGCGCACTCCGAGATGAACGGCAGCGCGACCGCCGACGTGCACCTGGTGCAGATGTGGGTGCCGCCCGACACGGAGGGGATCGCACCGAGCTACGAGCAGCACGACGTGAGCGAGGTGCTCGCCGACGGTGCGCTCGTCACCGTCGCGTCGGGGCACGGCAGTCGCGGCGGGGTGAGCATCCACCAGCGCGACGCCGAGCTGCTCGCCGGGCGACTGTCTCGCGGCGTCGAGGTCAAGGTGCCCGAGGCACCACACGCGCACGTGTTCGTCGCCGTCGGCAGCGCCGAGCTCGAAGGCGCGGGCGCGCTGGCGACGGGCGACGCGGTGCGGCTCACCGGCGAGAGCGCGCGGTCGCTCACCGGCGGCCCCGAGGGCACCGAAGTGCTCGTCTGGCTCACCGCGTAGCCACGCCGCACCGCGTGCGTGTCGTCGGCGTCGACTGGTCGGGGCGGACTCGCGGCGCGCGGCGCGCGATCTGGCTCGCCGACGTACGCGATCGAGAGCTGGTCCGCCTCGAGGACGGTCGCACGCGCGGGGAGGTCGCCGACCACCTCCTCGATCTCGCCGCCGACGACCCCATGCTCGTCGTGGGCCTCGACTTCTCGTTCTCACTCCCGTCGTGGTTCCTCGCCGAACGCGGCCTCACGACGGTCGACGACTTGTGGGACGCCGCGGCGCGAGACGGCGAGCGCTGGCTCCGTGCGTGCGCGCCGCCGTTCTGGGGACGGCCCGGACACCCCCGCACCCCACTCGGACCCGAGCTCCGCGCCACCGAGGCGGCGACGGCCGGCGTGGGCGGGATCCGGCCGAAGTCGACGTTCCAGATCGGTGGCGCCGGCAGCGTCGGGACGGGGTCCATCCGCGGGTTCCCGGTGCTCGCGCGCCTGCGCCGCGGCGGCTTCGCGATCTGGCCGTTCGACCCGGCCCGACCGCCCTTCGCCGTCGAGGTCTGGCCACGCGCCTGCACCGGTGCGGTCGTGAAGCGCGACCCGTCGGCACGCGCCGCGCTGCTCGACGAACGCCACGCCGGCCTCGCGCCGGACTTGCGCGCCCGAGCCGTGGCGTCCGAGGACGCCTTCGACGCCGCCGTCACCGCGCTCGTCATGAGCGAGCACGCCGAGGCACTCGCCGCGCTCACCGGACCCGGCCATCCGGACGCTGCGCTCGAGGGGTGGATCTGGACGCCGTGACGTACTGACGGCACGACCGCCCGGGCGCGCGTGGCGCGCGCCCGGCGCCGGTGACCGGTAACGTCCGCGTCGGTGATGACCGCACGGGGCGTCGTGCGCGCGCTCGCGTTCCTCGCCGGCGCCGCGCTCTTCCTCCTGGTGGTGCAGATCCTGTGGGGACCACCGGCGGGAATCGTCGTGCAGGGCGCGCTGCTGGGCGGCCTGACCGCGCTCATCTCGCTCGGCATCGCGCTCGTGTACCGCGCCAACCGCATCCTCAACTTCGCGCAGGGCGACCTGGGCGCGGCACCCGGCGCGCTCGCGGTGCTGCTCGTCGTCTCGAGCGGCGCGAGCTGGCTGGTTGCGTTCGCCACGGGAATCGTCGCCGCGGTGGTGCTCGGCGCACTCGTGGAGCTCCTCGTGATCCGCCGCTTCCTCCGGGCTCCCCGGCTGATCCTGAGCGTGGCGACGATCGGACTGGCGCAGGTGCTCGCCGGCATCGGGTTGCTGCTCCCGCAGTGGTTCAACGTGACCACGCCCCCGCAGAGCTTCCCGGCACCGATCGACGCGTCGTTCTCCGTCGGCGTCGTGCGCTTCGGCGGGAACGAGGTGATCGCAGCCGTCACCGTGCCGCTGGTGTGCCTGCTGCTGGCGCTCTTCCTCCGCACCCGCGTCGGCGTCGCCGTCCGCGGCAGCGCCGAGAACGCGGATCGCGCCGCGCTCCTCGGCATCCCGGTGCGCCGGCTCGAGACGCTCGTGTGGGTGATCGCGTCGGTGCTCGCGTTCCTGTCCGTCTTCCTCCGGGCCGGCATCGTGGGTCTCCCGATCGGCACGGTGCTCGGCCCCGCGATCCTGCTCCGCGCGCTCGCCGCCGCGGTGATCGGCGGCATGGAGCGACTCCCGACGATCGTCGCCGCCGCCGTCGGACTCGGCATCGTGGAACAGTCGGTGGTGTGGGGTTGGGGGCAACGCGAGTACGTCGAGCCGGTGCTGTTCGTGATCGTCGTGGTCGCGCTGCTCCTCACGCCGGCGGGACGGGGACTGCGCGGCCGCATCGAGCCCTCGACGTGGCGCGCGGTGCGGGAGCCGCGCCCGGTGCCCCGAGAGCTCGCGCGGCTCCCCGAGGTTCGCTGGGCGGGACGGTCACTCGTCCTCGTCGTCGCGCTCGCGCTCGCTCTCCTCCCCCTGGCACTGAGCCCGAGCCGCGTGAACCTCGCGGCGGTCGCGCTGATCTACGCGGTCATCGCGCTCTCGCTGGTCGTGCTCACCGGGTGGGCGGGTGAGATCAGCCTGGGGCAGATGGCGTTCGTCGGC
>DASPTH010000117.1:0-6805 GCA_035623515.1 Acidimicrobiia bacterium | reverse complement strand
TCCGCGATCTCCGGACCGAGCACCGGCACGTCGTCACCGAACACCCCGAGTTGGCGCAACGCACTTCCCTGGTCCCAATAGATGTGCTCCGATTTGATCCGGTTGCCCTCGAACGCGATCACCGCGACGTGCGGCAGGACGACGGTCCGACCGGTCGGGGCCAGACCGGGCACGAACCAGTCCATCTGGACGGTGTGCGTGAGGTGGACCAGGAACTCGTCGACGAGCCGACCCTGCTCGACGCTGACGCATCGGCTGAGCAGGTCGAGCCCCATGTCGGGCGGCAGCTGCGGGATGAAGACTTCGGCGTAGAACGCACGCAGCGCATCGCGCCCGGCGGCACCCGTCCCGACGGCCACGTGCACCAGGGCCGGGTCGTCGGTCATCACCGCCAGCGCGGCGTCCGCGTCCTTCGACTCGAACTCCGCGGCGGTGTGTGCTTCCCACGCGTCGATCAGGGTCTGTTCACTCGCGCTGAACTGCGACATGGCGGCTCCACTTCTCCCGTTCTCCTGCCGGACGGATCCTCGACCAGTACCACCTTCCGGCGATGATGCTCGCGCGCTGAACGAGCAAGCAGTGCATCGATTCGCACCACGGTGACGCTCGACGAGTCGCTCGCCGAGCAAGCGCGCGACCTCGGGATCAACGTGTCCGCCGCTGCCCGGGAAGGTGACGCAGCGGCGGTGCGAGCCGCTCTGGTGAACGCAGGTCGAGACGGTCGTGAGCGGCGGCCCGTACTCGTGCTCACGAGGCAAGGTGATCGACGTGCGCGCGCTCGTCACCGTCGCGGAGATCACGACGTCGATCCGCCGGCTCGCAGCCGAAGTGGCGTTCGCGCACGAGGAGGCAGGCCTCGATCAGCCGTCGGTCTCAACTGCGACGGCGTGCACACGGTTGAGCAGGCGCGCTGACCTCGCGCGTGGAAACGGTCGGCGACGACACGATGGCGAAGGTCTCTGCGGCGGTCGGCTATGCCCTCGGCTGCTGACGCGGGTCAGCGGCCGCGAGTCGCGCAACCCAGCGGCTGAGCGGGTCGAGCGCGTAGTACGCCGCGAGCAGCGCGTGGAAGGCGAGGCACGCGTACGCGTCGACGAACGCGATCCCGATCGCGATCACGTACAGGACCGGGCCGATCGTGAACAGCACGGTGGCCGTGGTTCGCTCCGACTCCGGGAACGCGTCGTCCAGCAAGCGGCGCCGGGCCGACGCGTACAACCACAGCGCGGCCCACGCGCACGCGTTGAACGCCATCGCCACGCTGTACACGACCGCGGCGACTTCCTCGCCCGTGCCTCGCTTGAGCGCCTCCCCGAAGATGCCCGTGGGGTAGGGGATGAACACCACGGTGAGCAGCAGCAGGAGGTTGAGGTACACGAGCGCGCGATCGACCCGTGCGAAGTGCTGGAAGATCGAGTGGTGGTTCAACCACATGATGCCGATCACCGTGAAGCTCACCGCGTACGCGGCGAACGCCGGCCAGCGATCGACGAGTTGCGAGCCGAGCCGGTGGTAGTTCGTGGGCGTGGCGATGGTGAGCACGAGCAAGGTGATGGCGATCGCGAACACGCCGTCGCTGAACGCCTCCAACCGGCCCTTGCCCACGCCCGGAGATTACATAATTACATTGTCGCGGTCAGCGTCCTGTTCCGCAGGCCGAGTGACGCAGTGCCGAGGGCGTCGGCGCTGTCATACGCCATACCATTCCTGTATGACGATGCTCAGCTTCCGGGCCGACGACTCGCTCGCGGCCGACGCGCAGCGGTGGGCGGAGCGCCTCGGCATCGACCGCTCGGAATTGCTCCGCCGGGCGCTGGCCGGCCATCTCGCGCGGCTGGCAGCCGAGGTCGATGCTCGGACGTGGGCCGACCAACCCCTCGACGAGGGTGAGCGGTCCCTCGGGGAGATCGCCGACTGGGGCCCGGCCGAGGACTGGTCGGAGTGGGTCGATGCAACGCGGTGAGATCTGGTTCGCGGCGACGCCGGGCGGCGATCGTCCCGTGCTCGTGCTGACGCGCGACCCGGTCGCCGATCGGATCGGCTCCGTCGTCGTCGCGGCGCTCACGCGAACGCGTCGGGGGCTCGTCTCGGAACTCGAACTCACGCCGGACGCCGACGGAGTCCCCACCGACTGTGTCGTGAACTTCGACAACGTCCACACGCTCGCTCGTCCGAGCTTCCGCCGCGTCGTGACCGCGTTGTCCGCCGCCCGCATGGCCCAGGCGTGCCGCGTGCTGACGGCCGCGACCGGGTGTTGAGCTCGGGCGTGAACGGGCGCATCAGTGCGCGCGGATCAACCGCATGCACAGCATCTTCGAGAGGTTGAGCAGCAGCTTCGCCGCGACGGTGGCGTCCTCCGCGATCATCGTGCGGAGCGCGCCCTCGCTCAGACTGAGGATCTTCGTGTGGTCGGTGACGGCGTCGACGTCGAAGGAGCGCGGTCGCTGGAGGAGGAACGCCATCTCCCCGAACGCGTCGCCCGGGCTCAAGACGTTCACGATCTTGTCGCCGTCGCGGACCTCGAGCGTGCCGTCGAGCACGACGAAGATGTTGCGCGCGGTACCGCCACGCTTCAGCACGCGGTCACCCGACGCGCACTCGATGATCGTGCTCCGTTCGATGCAGCGTCGTGCTTCGTCGTCGGTGCAGCCGTCGAACGCCGAGATGCGCTGCGCGTCGAGCTCGTCGAGCGTCCGGCGGATCTCGCCCCAGTACTCTTCGGGCGCCGACAGCACCTGGCTGTGCACCGACCCCCCGTGCGCGAGCACGCGCTCGACACACGTAGGGAGCGCGCCGGGCGGGGACGCGCCGACGCCCCGGAGCGCGTCGGTGTCGGGGACGAATCCGACGAGTGGGATGAGGTAGCCCGCGGAGGGGCTGTTGATGTTGTGCTCGGCGTACGGCCGTTGGCCCATCTTCAGGTACATCGACAGCAGGTGCGGTTCGCAACATCCGAACACGACACGCAGGTCCTGCTCGGCGAGGGCGGCACTGCAGTACAGGAGCAGTTGGTCGAGCACGCCCGATCCTCGATACGCGGGGAGCACCGTGTTGCGCTCGCCCACGCCCATCAACTCGGCCGGGATCTCGGCGAGGAACGGCTGGAGCTGGTACTGCTCGATCTGCCGGGGCGAGAAGCCGTCGCCGCCCAGCGTCATCCGGGTGGCCGCGACCACCTCGTCGCCCGCACGGGCGAAGAGGATCCAGCTGTGGTCGTCCTCCGGCTCGGCGAAGCGCCCGTCCTCGGCGCCGGCCACGTCGTGGTAGCGGTCCATCTCCTCCACGTACACCGCGTACCGGAGGCGCTGCACTGCCGCGATGTCGGCAGCCGTGGTGGCGCGACCGAATGCGAAGTCCATGTGAAGAGTCTGGCCCGGCCCGGCTCAGGGCGCAGGCGCCGAAGGCGGGAGGTCGGAGTGGGCGGTGACCTCGTCGAGTTGCGCGAGGCGCGCCGAGATGCCTTCGAGGAGTGCGGCCGGCGGCAACGCCGACTCGTTGACCGCGGCCAGGAACTCGGAACCGGCGATCTCCCAGACCTCGGCCGCGGAGGTGGAGACGACGCTGGCGGTTCGCGGCGAGTTGTGCAACAGCCCGATCTCGCCGAACCAGTCGTCGGGACCGAGCGTGGCCACCGTGACGCCCTGCTTGACGACGGTGAATTCGCCCGCCCGGATCACGTACAGGCACGCGGGCACGTCGCCCTCGCGCACCACCTCGAACCCGGCGGGGAACACCACGCGCCGGGCCGTGCCCGCCAGCCGCTCGAGCGCGGGTTGTGAGGCGCCGTCGAAGAGCGCGAGCTGCGACAGCACCTCGACGACGGGCTCGAGCGCACGACGCCGCGTGCGCGTGGCGCGAGCGACTCGGTGGAGGCCGGGCACCGCGACGAGCGCGGACAGCACCACGAGCACCGCCGCGACGAGGAGCGCGTCCTCGAGCGACAGCGCGGCGACGAGGAGCGGCCCGAGCAGCGAGCCCGCGAGCTTGCCGCCGTTCACCGCCATGTTCTCGATGCCGAACACCCGGCCGAGGAAATCGATGCGGCTCAGCCGTTGCACCAGTGTCACCGCGAGCACCTCGAACACGACGACGCCGACGCCGACGGCGACGAGCACCGCGCAGGCAATCCCCACGCGGTCGATGACGGCGAGGAGCGCGAGCGGAACCGAGGTGAGCAGCAACGACGCCACGACCGCGGCGGCCGGGTGGTCGACGGTGGCGACGCGGCCGGCGAGCGGGACCACGAGCAGCGCGCCGACACCGATGGCCGCGCTGAGCACGCCCACACCCTCCGCACCCATCCCCAGCCGGTCCTGGGCGACGAGCACGAGCAGCACCAGCTCGAAACCGCGCGCGACGCTGAACACGAAAACGAGCCACATCATGAGGCTGAGCCCCGGCTGACCCGTCACCGCGTCGACGCCCGCGCGCAGCGAGGTCCACCACGAGCCGGTCGAGTGGTCGAGATGGCGCGTGCGCGCGCCGAGCGGTGTGCCGCCGAGCCGGCGCACCTGCCCGAGCAGGATCGCCGAGAGCGCGAACGTCGCGCCGTTCAACGCGAACGCCCACGACGGGTACCCGGCGAGGAGCACCGCGGTGCCGAGCAGCGGGCCCAGGAAGGTCGCGACCTGGCGGACGGCGCCGTCGGCCGCGTTGGCGGCGGTGGCGTCGCGCTCGCCGACGACGAGCGGGATCCCCGCGGTGAACGCAGGACGATAGGGCGTGGCGAGCACGTACGTGAGGAGGACGAGGGCGAGGACGCCGCTCGCCGAGCCGTTGGCGTCGACGAGGAAGGCCAGCGCGACCATGAGCACCGATCGCGCGAGGTCGAGGGTGACGAGCAGCACGCGGCGGTCGTACCGGTC
The DNA here is from genome assembly GCA_035623515.1 of Acidimicrobiia bacterium. Taxonomy (GTDB): domain Bacteria; phylum Actinomycetota; class Acidimicrobiia; order IMCC26256; family DASPTH01; genus DASPTH01. The sequence goes on along the minus strand of DASPTH010000117.1, from coordinate 1,940 downwards.
CGCGAGCACGCCGCCCGCCGCTCCGAACACCACACGCGGGCCCAGCCGCGCGAGGGCGGCGAGCGCGATGAGCCCGGTGCCGTGCGGGCGTTCGAGCAGCCACACGAGCAGGCCCACCCAGAAGACGGCGTCGCCCGTGGCCGACATCGCCTCGGCGGCGAGCATCGCCCTGAGTTGTGGGTGCCGCGCGACGAGCGCCCGTTCCCGGTCGTCCTGCGACGCGAGCGCGCCCAGTGACCCCTCGACCTCGGTCATGCCGCCACGCTCTGCCGTGCCTGCCGATCAACCCGCCGCCAACGAGACCCGGTCGTTGCTACCACACCACGCGACGGAGCGGCGGGGTCCCGTGGTGCGGCGCGTACCCGCTGCGCGCGATGGTCACTTCCGGGCGTGGAAGACGGCGCGGTTGCGGTTGAGCGCGTCGCTCAGTCGGCGGCGGCTCGGGGTGAGCCGATGCTTCGCCCACCCGCCGACGCGTGCGGGGAGCGACCGCTGCCACACCAGCTCGACCCGCGAGAAGCCCGCCGTCCGCAGCGCCCCGGACACGGCCGTGGGGTTGAGCCCCCACCAGTTCGTCGGGTCGGCGTTCAGCTCGTCGGCCGGGTAGAACGCGGCCGCGGGGCGCCGGAGCAACATGAGGTCGACCTCGGTCTCGACGACGGCCCAGCCCGCGGTCACGCTCGCCACGCGTTCCAACGCACCGAGCGGATCCCTCAGGTGGTAGAGCACGCCGAGGAACAGCACGACGTCGAAGGTGCCGACCGTCTCGGGGCTGAGGTCGAACAGGTCGATCGTCCGGTCCTCGACGTGGGAACCCAGCGCTTCGCGCGCCAACTCGAACGCGGCCTTCGTGCCCCACCCGCCGTGACCCCACGAGTAGGAGTCGGTGGCGAGCACGCGGCGCGCGCCGCGCCGCTCCATCTCGAAGGACCACGCCCCGTCCCACGCACCGATGTCGAGCACGGTGAGACCGGAGAGGTCGTCGGGCAGGCCGAGCCTCGGGAGCGTCAGCGCGGGGTTGTTGACTCCGGGCGTGCGGACGCCGGGCGCGAGGTCGAGCTGGTGGTACCAGGGCAGTGCATCGACGCGCGCCTGCAACTCGGCGGGCAGCACCATGGGCGCGAACAGTATCGAGAGGGAGCGCGGCTGACGCGGTGCGCACGCGCCTGGCACGTCTCTTCGCGCCTGGGGGATGATGGCAGGCCGGGCGTCCGAAGGAGAGGTGAGCGATGTTGAAGGACATTCGCGAGTTGTCGAACAGCACCGAGGAGTATCGCGACGAGCTCACCAAGCGGTGGTCCAGCCTCTTGAGCTACCGCTACATCGGCCGCAACCACAGCTCCATGAACACGGGGCCGGTCGACAACACCGTGAAGCTGCGCCACGACATGCGCAACGCGGCGGGCGGGATCATGGTCGCGCCGATCTCGATCAGCTCTCCCGAGGGCGGGGGACGATCCGACCTGGTCGCGGTGCCCAACCCGGTGATCCACTCCTGCCAGATCCTCGACGCCGCCCGCGACGTGCAGCGCATCGAGGTCGTCGCGTCGGAGGTGCTCAAGGAGGGCAAGACGATGGGCTTCAGCCGGTCGAAGATCGTCGACGCCGACGACCACGACCGCGTCATCGCGTACACGGAAGGTCAGGGCGTGAGCATCGGGACGCCGCCGCCGGGCCTCGAGAAGATGGACCTCGAGGAGCCGACGATCGCGGTGGTCGACTCACCCGACCTGCCGCCGCTGTGGCAGGTCTTCGGAGCGTCACGCCGGCCCGACGGCCACTGGATCCTGCCCGAGCTCGACATCGAGCTCGCGTCGCCCGACGCCGCGCTGCACCTCGGGCCGCAGCACATCGTGCTCGAGGCGGCCGCGATCGACCTGGCCGCGGCGCTCGTCGGCACCGACATGCTGCAGGTGCAGAGCTGGCACGTGATGTTCCTC
>DASPTH010000114.1:0-3956 GCA_035623515.1 Acidimicrobiia bacterium | reverse complement strand
CACCGTGAACTCCCAGCAGGTCGACGCGGTCGAGGCGATCCGCGAGGCCACCGGTGGCTTCGGTGCCGATGTCGTCATCGAGGCGATCGGACGTCCGGAGACCTACGAGCAGGCGTTCTTCGCCCGCGATCTCGCGGGCACGCTCGTGCAGGTCGGCGTGCCGTCGCCGGACATGAAGATCGAGCTGCCGATGATCGAGTTCTTCGGGCGGGGCGGCGCGCTGAAGCCGTCGTGGTACGGCGACTGCCTACCGTCCCGCGACTTCCCGATGCTCATCGACCTGTACCTGTCCGGGCGACTCGACCTCGACCGCTTCGTGAGCGAGACGATCGCGCTCGACGAAGTGGAGGACGCGTTCCACAAGATGGAGCGCGGCGCGGTGCTCCGCTCGGTCGTGGTGTTGTAGTCCGCCCGCGCGCGCGGCGGCTCACCGGAACGACGCCGGCGCGTTCGAGGCCGTTCACTACTCTCGGACCTCCATGGCCGGAACGATCGACGTGATCGACTACCGCGCGGGCAACGCGCCGAGCGTCGTCTACGCGCTGGAACACCTCGGACTGCCCTGCCGGCTCGTCGGCACTCCCGCGGAGGTCGCGGCGTCGGAACGCCTCGTCCTCCCCGGCGTCGGCGCCGCCCGCGCGACGCTCGCCTCGCTCTCCGACCAGGGCCTCGTCGACGCGCTCTCGCGGCGGGTGCAAAACGACGGCGTGCCGTTCCTCGGCATCTGCATCGGGCTGCAGGTGCTGTTCGAGCACAGCGAGGAGGGCGACACGCCCTGTCTCGGCTGGGTCCCGGGCCGGGTGCGTCGGTTCCCCGACGACCGCCGCGTCCCTCAGATCGGCTGGAACGAGGTGCGCTTCGCGCGCGAGCACCCCGTGGTACAGGGGCTTCCGGACCGTGGCCACTTCTACTTCGTGAATTCGTACTACGGCGTCCCTCACGACGACGCCGACGTGCTCGGCGTCACCAACTACGTCGACGACTTCTGCTCGGTCGTCGCGCGTGACAACGTGATCGCGACGCAGTTCCACGCGGAGAAGAGCGGTCCGCTCGGGCTCGCGCTGCTCCGCGCATTCAGCGCGTGGGACCCCCGGTGCTGACGAAGCGGCTCATCGCCTGCTTCGACGTGATCGCCGGCCGGGTCACGAAGGCGCAGCAGTTCCAGGACAACATCGACGTCGCCCCGGCCGAGGAGCTCGCGGCGCGGCTCTACGACGACCAGATCGACGAGATCGTCTTCTACGACATCACCGCGAGCGCGGAGAAGCGCAAGATCGACCTCGACACCGTGGCGCGCGTCGCGCACCACGTGTTCGTGCCGTTCACGGTCGGCGGCGGCATCCGCTCGGTCGACGACATGTTCGAGGTGTTGAAGGCGGGCGCGGAGAAGATCAGCGTCGACTCGATGGCGGTGCGCAATCCCGAGATCCTCCGGGATGGGGCCGAGGCGTTCGGCCGGCAGTGCATCGTGCTCAGCACCCAGGTGAAGCACGTGGGCGTCCGGCCCGGGCTCCCCAGCGGCTACGAGGTCTTCATCGACGGCGCCCGCCTCGCGACCGGGCTCGACGCACTCGACTGGGTCCGCCGTGGCGAGGAGCTCGGCGCGGGCGAGATCGTCGTGAACAGCATCGACCGGGACGGCACCGCGTCGGGGTACGACCTCGACATCACGCGCGCGGTCGCCGACGCCGTCAACGTGCCGGTGATCGCGTCGGGCGGCGCGGGCACCGTCGACCACATCGCCGACGGCCTCACCCTCGGTGGTGCGTCTGCGGCGATCATCAGCTCGATCCTCTACTCACCGCGTTTCGAGCGGAACCTCGGCGTGCGCGAGCTGAAGGACGGATTGCGCGAGCGCGACGTGCCGATGCGCCCCTACCTCGACTGAACCGCCGCCAGCGGCTCCCAGTCGACCACCGGGGCGTCGGCCCACAACCGGTCGAGGTCGTAGTAGCCGCGCGTCTCCTGCAGGAACACGTGCACGATCACGTCGCCGTAGTCCATGAGCACCCACGACGCGTCGTCGAGCCCCTCCACGGCACGCGGTCCCTCGCCGTCGGACGCCTTCAGCGCCAGCTCGACCTCCTCGGCGATCGTGCGCACTTGGCGCGTGTTCGACGCGCTCACGAGCACGAACATCTCGGTGATCGAGATGATGTCACCGACATCGAGCACGACGACGTCGAACCCGTTCTTCTCGGACGCGGCGCCGGCGGCGATTGCCGCCCGCCTGGACGCGTCGGGCGCTGCCGTGGTCAAGCGGCCCTGGTCCCGAACGTCATCGACCGGCAGTGTAGAGGCCACGCGCGGCGATGGCGTGGACGACAGCTGGTGGGACGAGCCCGTCGACGGGCCGGCCCCTCGCCAACCGGGAGCGCAGGTCGGTCGACGAGACGTCGAGCCGTGGGATGGCGACGCGTTCGACCTTCCACCCCGGACCGGGTGGATCGGCGTGGGCGTCGCCGAGCCGCTCGACGACGACGACGGTTGCGAGATGGCGCGTGTCCTCGAGTCGCCGCCAGGAGTGCATGTTCGCAACCGCGTCGGCACCGAGCACCAGGAAGAGCTCGCGGTGTGGTCCGGCCAACGCCTCCAGCGTGTCGGCGGTGACCGACGCGCCGTCGCGCTCGATCTCGATCGCGGATGCCTCCACGCCTTCGACACCGTCCACCGCGGCCTCGACGAGCATCAGACGGTCGCGCGCCGACGCGACGACCTTGCCTCGCTTCTGCCACGGATCGCCCGCGACCACGAGGAGCACGCGGTCGAGCCCGAGCGCAGCCCGCGTCTCGGCCGCGACGACGACGTGGCCGACGTGGACCGGGTCGAACGTCCCACCGAACACCCCGAGGCGCTCCACGGCGAGGAGTGTACGGGCGCCGTGTGTTCACTACTCCGAAACACGCACGTCACGCGCGGTCGTACCATCGTCTCCGTGGACGAGTACCACGCGCTCGTGCGGGTGTGGCTCCCCGATCGCCCCGGCGCCCTCGGCCTCGTGGCATCGCGCATCGGCGCCGTCGACGGCGACATCGTCGGCATCGACGTGCTCGAGCAGGGCGACGGTGTGGCGGTCGACGAGTTCGCGGTCGTCCTGCGCGAGGCGGCGGCGCTCGATCTGCTCGTGCGCGAGATCGAAGAGGTCGACGGCGTGAACGTGGAAGAGGTGCGCGAGGTCGAGCACTTCCCCGACCCGCGACTCGACGCGCTCGAGTCCGCCGCCAGCCTCTGCGCCGCAGAGAGCGTCGCCGAGCTCCGGACGACCCTCGTGCACCACATCCGCGACGAGTTCCTCGCCGACTGGAGCGCGCTGCTCGCGCGCGGGACGGTGCTCGCGGCCGCGGGCGGCCCGGTCCCCGAGTCGTGCGTGCTCGAGGCCCTCGACTCCGGCACCGCGGCCTCGCCGCTGGTGGCACGCGGCAGGACGGGACCCGACGACCTCGCGGTGGCGTCGCTCCCCGTCCACGCCGCGACGCTCCTCGTGGGCCGCGATGGCCACCCCTTCCGCCGGCGCGAGCGCGCCCAACTCCTGGCGTTGGCGGGCATCGCCGATCGCGCCTGGACGATGTTGGAGAACCGGGGGCCGCCTCCGAAGTTGCGTCACCAGGCGACGTAGAGGGTCGGTCACTGACGCAACTTCGGTGCGGACCCCTTCGAAGTTGCGTCACCAGGCGACGTAGAGGGTCGGTCACTGACGCAAGTTCGGTGGGGAGGGTCACCCCTCGGCGACGGTTTCGACGAACTTCTGGAGCTGGCGGAGGTTGCGGCACTCGAAGACGCCGTCGCAGTAACGGCCGTACTCGGACACGATCGAGTCGCCGGTGTCCCAGTAGCTGCGCGGCTCGGGATCGAGCCAGTACACGTGGCGCCCGCGCTTCCGGAGCTCGTCGACGACCCACGTCTGCGACGCGTGGTAGTTGTTGCGGGCATCGCCGAGCAGGATGATCGAGGTCTTG
>DASPTH010000111.1:0-17926 GCA_035623515.1 Acidimicrobiia bacterium | reverse complement strand
CTGGTGGCGCTTCGCCGATGGCAAGATCACGTTCTTCCGAGGCTCGGAGGACACCGAGCAGTCGGCCGCCGCGTTCGCGTAGCGGCGCCGACGCGCCGAAGTGCCGTTCGCGGCGTCGGATGCACGAGGGCGGGCTCCGCGCACCCTCGTCTCATCACCGCGTCTCGAGCTCGCGTCGGGGGGAGGCCGCGGAGTCCTGCCCTTCTGCGCTAATAGGGCGCCGGGATGTAGCGGAGGCCGGAACGTGGCCCCGCACCCTCGTCGTGATGGATCTTGCGCTTCGGCAGGGCGACCTTCTTCGCCGGCGGCCGCTCGTAGGGCACCTGACCGAGCAAGTGCGTGATCACGTTGAGACGGCCGCGCTTCTTGTCGTCGGTGCGGGCGATGAACCACGGAGCCCATGCCGTGTCGGTCGCGGCGAACATCTCGTCGCGCGCAGTCGAGTACTCGTCCCACTTCGCGTACGACTCCAGATCCATGTCGGAGAGCTTCCAGGTCTTCCGCGGGTCGTCGATCCGGCCCTCGAGCCGCCGCGTCTGCTCCTCGGGGCTGACCTCGAGCCAGTACTTGACGAGCACGATCCCGGAGTCGACCATCGCCTTCTCGACGAGCGGGACCTGATCGAGGAATCGCTTCGACTGCTCCTCGGTGCAGAACCCCATGATGCGCTCGACGCCGGCGCGGTTGTACCAGCTGCGATCGAAGATCACGACCTCGCCTGCCGCCGGGAAGTGCTCGATGTACCGCTGGATGTACATCTGCGACTTCTCGCGTTCGGTCGGCGCGGGCAGTGCCACGACGCGGAACACACGCGGGCTGACCCGCTCGGTGATCGCCTTGATCGTCCCGCCCTTCCCCGCGGTGTCGCGCCCCTCGAAGACCACACAGACCTTCGCGCCCGACGCCTTCACCCACTCCTGCATCGCCACGAGCTCACCGTGGAGGGTGCGCAGCTCGCGCTGGTACTCCTTCTCCTTCATCTTCGGCGGCGCTTCGTCGGGTGGGGTCATCGCTCGACACCTCCCAGGTCGGGTCGGGTCGTGGTCGCGCTCAGTCGGTCCACACCCAGTCGCGGATCTCGGGCATGTCCTCGAAGTTCTCCTCCACGTACAAGCGGTGCATCGCCAGCATCTCGTCGCAGTACCGCTCGAGGTCGTCGGCTCCGGAGGGCCGGCGCCGGGATCGCCGTAGCGCATCCTTGCACAGGTGGTACCGACTCACGTTGTTGAGCACCACCATGTCGAACGGCGTCGTCGTCGTGCCCTCCTCGAGGAACCCGTGCACGTGGAACCGGTCGGAGTCGGTCTGGCCGTGGATCAGCTCGTGGAGTGCGCGCGCGTACCCGTGGAACGCGAACACCACGTGGCGGTCGGGTGTGAACAGGTCGTTGAACTCCAACGCGTCCATCCCGTGCGGATGGTCCTGAGCGGGGAAGAGCCGCATGAGGTCCACGACGTTCACCACCCGCACCCGGAGGTCGGGAACCCGGCGCCGGAGCAGCCACGCGGCCGCGACGGTCTCCATCGTGGGGATGTCACCCGCACAGGCCAGCACGACGTCGGGGTCGTCCCCGTCGTTCGACGCCCAGTCCCAGGCGCTCGCGCCGCGCGAGCAGTGGATTCGCGCCGCGTTGATGTCGAGGTACTGGAGCTGTGGCTGCTTGTCGATGACGATGAGGTTCACGTAGTCGCGGCTACGGAAGCAGTGGCCGGCCACCGACAGCAGGCAGTTGGCATCGGGCGGCAGGTAGATGCGGCTCACCTCGCCCTTCTTCGACATGATCACGTCGATCAGCCCCGGCCCCTGGTGCGAGAAGCCGTTGTGGTCGTTGCGCCAGCACGTGGACGTGAGCAGCACGTTGAGTGACGCGACCGGGCGGCGCCACCCGAGGCGACGCGCGTGCTCCAGCCACTTCGCGTGCTGGACCATCATCGACGCCGACACCATCGCGAACGCCTCGTATGTCGCGAACAGCCCGTGGCGACCGGTGAGCAGGTAGCCCTCCAGCCATCCCTGGCACAGGTGCTCGCTCAACACCTCCATCACGCGACCGTCGGGCGCGAGGTGATCGTCGATGTCGATGCGCCGCTCCTGCCAGCACCGGTTCTCCACCTCGAACACCGCGCCGAGCCGGTTCGAGTTGGTCTCGTCGGGACAGAACAAGCGGAAGTTCGCATTCGTCGCGTTGAGCCGGAACACGTCGCGCAGGGCACGACCGAGCACGGCCGTCGACTCCAGTCGGACGTTGGCGGGTGCGTCGACACCGACGGCGTAGTCGTACTCGTCGGGGAGGTCGAGGTCGGTGAGCAGCCGTCCCCCGTTGGCGTGGGGGTTCGCTCCCATCCGGCGGGCCCCGTCCGGGACCAGCGCGACAGTGTCGGGCCGCGGCTGTCCCTGGTCGTCGAAGAGCTCGTCCGGTCGGTAGCTGCGCATCCACGACTCGAGGATGGCGAGGTGCTCGGGATTCGTCCTCACCTCGCTCACCGGCACCTGGTGGGCCCGGAAGGTGCCCTCGACGGGCAGCCCGTCGACCACGGCGGGACCCGTCCACCCCTTCGGCGTGCGCAGCACCAGCGCCGGCCACCGTGCGCCGGTCGCCGGCGCGGTGGCGGCATGCCCGCCCCGCGCGTCGGTTTGGATGGCGTCGATGCGGGCGACGCAGTCGTCGAGCGCCGCGGCAAGGGCCGGGTGCACGACCGCGGGGTCGTCGCCTTCGACGAAGCACGGGTCGTAGCCGTGACCCGCGAGCAGCGCGCGGATGTCGTCGTCGCTCGCGCGGCCGAGCACGGTGGGCCCCGAGATCTTGTACTCGTTCAGGTGCAGGATGGGCAGGACGGCGCCGTCGCGCGCCACGTCGAGGAACCGGATGCCCTTCCACGAGCCTTCGAGCGGGCCGGTCTCCGCCTCTCCGTCACCCACCACGCACGCGACGAGCAGATCCGGGTTGTCGAACGCGGCGCCGAACGCGTGCATCAACGCGTAGCCCAACTCGCCGCCTTCGTGGATCGAACCCGGGGTCGGCACGCTCACGTGGCTCGGTACTCCCCCGGGCGTCGAGAATCGACGGAAGAGATGCAGCATTCCCGGCGCGTCCAGGGTCACGTCCTCGTAGATCTCGGTGTACGTGCTCTCGAGCCACACGTTGGCCAGCACCGCCGGTCCGCCGTGACCCGGACCGGCGACGAACAGCATCGACCGGTCGGTGGCGCGGATGACGCGGTTGAGGTGCGCGTAGAGCAGGTTGAGCCCGGGCGAGGTTCCCCAGTGCCCGAGGAGGCGGGGCTTGACGTGTTCCGGTGCGAGCGGCTCCCGCAGCAACGGGTTCGCCTGGAGGTAGATCTGCCCGACGGTCAGGTAGTTCGCCGCTCGCCAGGCCGCGTCGAGGAGCGTGAGGTCCCGATCCGAGAGTGCAGCCGTTGCGGTCAACTCCCGAGGATCTTCGCCTTCTGCGCCTCGAACTCCGCGTCGGTGAGCACACCGCTGTCGTGCAGTTGGCCGAGCTTGGCGAGCTGGTCGAGCGTGTCGGTCTCGGGCGACGCCGGCGGCGGGGCTGCCGGCTGCGCGTAGGCCTGCTGCTGCTGCTGCTCGTACGCCTGCTGCTCGTACGCCGACTGGTCCTGCGACGCCCACCGGTTCGCCTGGCGCCGCGAGACGCGATTACTGACTGCGGTGGCGGTTCCCGCGACCACGGCCGTGCGCGCGACACCACGGATGAGCCCCATCGTCAAGCCTTCCCTTCTGCTGCGTCGAGCGCGTCGAGGCGCGCCATGATCGCCTGCACCGGTATCCGCCCGCTCGCCACGAGCTGGCCGCCCGCGTTGCGAACCGAGCGGGCGAAGGGCAACGACCACAGGTTCTCGTACACGATGAGCAACGCGGCCGAGCCGGGTTCGAGAGCGGATCCCACGGCCGCGGCGTCCTCGTCGTCGATGAGTCCGGACGACGCGCCGGCCAAGTCTCCCAGCTCGCCGACCTGCGCCGGGTCGAGATCCTGCGAGGTCATCGTCCGCAGGCCGCCGTCGGCGTCCTTGAACAGCATGAGGGCGTCGAGGATCCGGACGAGCCGGCGGTCGACCAGATCGAGGAGCGGTGGGACGAGCTCACCGTTCACTTCCTTGCCGCCGGGGAACTCGACGACGAACCAATCGATGGTCCCCGTCTCGTCCATGTCGATCACGTCGCAACCTCCGATCGGAATGAAGAACCGCTCACGAACGCGCCCGACAGAATGGATCATCCGCCTCGCCCAGGCAAATGGGGCGCCCGGGGGCCTGCTCCACGGGACTCCCGTATCTTGTCGGCGGCATGCTCCGCACGCGCTGGTGCCGATGAGCTCCCCGTGAAGACGGGATCGATCTCGTCGTCGGTGAGCCGGTGGGTTCCCGGCGTCGCGCTCGTCCGTTCCTATCGGCGCGAGTGGTTGCGCTCCGACCTCGTGGCCGGCGTGGTGCTCGCCGCCATTCTCGTGCCGCAGGGGATGGCCTACGCGCAGCTCGCCGGCCTTCCCGCGGTCAACGGCCTGTACACGACGATCGCGTGCCTCGTCGGCTACGCGATCCTCGGGCCGTCGCGGGTGCTGGTGCTCGGGCCCGACTCGTCGGTCTCGCCGCTGATCCTGGCCGCGATCACGCCGTTGATGGTCACCGGCGACCCCGCGAGTGCCGTCGTCCTGGCCGGGATGCTCGCGGTGCTCGTGGGACTGATCGAGATCGGGCTCGGTGTGTGCAAGCTCGGCTTCGTGGCCGACCTCTTGTCGAGCGAGGTGCAGGTCGGGTACATGAACGGTCTCGCGATCACGATCATCGTCGGCCAGCTCCCGAAGCTGTGTGGCTTCTCCACGAGTGCGGACACGTTCGGCGACGAGGTCCGCGCGTTCGTCGACAACATCGACTCGACGGTCGGCGCCGCGCTCGCGGTCGGAGTCGGGGTCCTGCTCGTGCTCTTCGTCCTGCCGCGGATCACCCGGCGCGTCCCCGCCGTGCTGGTGGCCGTCGTGGGCGCGACGGTGGTCTCCGCCGCGCTCTCCCTCGCCGACCACGGCGTGTCGACGGTGGGCACGCTCCCGAAGGGGATCCCCTCCCCGTCGCTCCCGTGGACGTCGGCTGGTGACGTCGGCCCGCTGTTCCTCGCCGCGATCGGAATCGTGCTCGTCTCGCTGACCGACACCATCGCGACGGCGTCGAGCTTCGCGGCGCGCCGCGGTGAGGAGCTGCAGCCGAACCAGGAGATGATCGGCATCGGTGCCGCCAACATCGCCGCCGGCTTCTTCCGGGGGTTCGCCGTCTCCACGAGCGGTTCGCGCACCGCGGTGGCGGAGCAGTCCGGCGCGAAGAGCCAGGTCACAGGGGTGGTCGGTGCCGGCCTCGTCGCGGCGCTCCTCCTCTTCCTGAATTCGCTCCTGGCCGACCTCCCGCAGTCGGCGCTCGCCGCCGTCGTGATCGCCGCAGCTGTGTCGTTGATGAACATCGCGGCCTTGCGTCACTACGCACGCGTTCGGGTGTCGTCGGTCCTGCTGTCACTCGTCGCGTCGATCGGCGTCATCGTGCTCGGCGTCCTGCAGGGCATCGTCGTCGCCATCTTCCTCGCCGTGCTCCTGTTCTTTCGCCGCAGTTGGTGGCCGCACGGCGCCGTCCTCGGGCGCGTGACCCACGGCGAGTGGCACAGCATCGACCAGCACGACGGCGCCCGCGAGGTGCCGGGGGTGCTCGCCTATCGCTGGGAGGCACCACTGTTCTTCGCCAACGCCGGTGCCTTCCGCCAGCAGATCCGCAAGCTCGTCCGCGAGCGGAGTCCGGAATGGGTGGTGCTCGAGTGCGAGGCGATCACCGACATCGACGTCACCGCCGCCGAGATGATCGAGCAGCTCGACAGGGAGCTCAACGCCGCGGGCGTGCACATGGCCTTCGTGGAGATGCGGACGCGGTTGCAGGACCTCGTGCAGCGCTACGGCCTGTACGAGACGCTCGACCGCGACCACTTCTACCCCACGATGGAGGCCGCGCTCGACGCCATCCCCGACGAGCGTCGTTGACCCCCGCCTACAGGTACCCCTCGCGCACGAGCCACTTCATCGCCTGGCTCCCCCAGATCGGCGGGAGGTAGCTCGTGAAGAGGCGGTGCGTGACGACGGTCGCGGTGGCGATCTCGGCGGGCACGCCGAAGGCGGTGAGCCCTGCGACCAACGTGGCCTCCGCGACCCCGACACCTCCCGGCACCGGGACCACACCCGTGAGCAACGACGACGACACGTTCACGAACACGACCTCGACGAACGAGATGCGGTCGCCGTAGGCGAGGAGGCACGACAGCAGACACGCCGACGCCAACAGGTTGGCCGCCACCGCTCCGCCGAGCACCGTGAGCACCTGGCGCGGGGTGCTCACGATGTCCCAGATGTTGTGCACCGACGCGACCACCTGCGGCCACACGGTGTCGACCCACCACCGGCGCACGGGCCGGACCACGACGACGACTCCGACCGCGACCGCGCCGACGAACACGGCGAGGATGATCAACTTCCGGCCGATACCCGTCGCTCCTCCGATCGCCGAGAGCTCCAGATCTCGTCCGACGAGCAGCGCGGTGCCGATGAAGAGCCCGAGTTGCGCGACCGTGCCCGACAAGCCGGCCACGAGACCGGACGTCGTTGCCGCGCCCACACCAACACCCTGCTTCTGGAGGAAGCGGATGTTCATCACGGTCGAACCCGCGCTGCTCGGCGTCACGAGGTTCACGAACGACACCGACATCTGCAGCAGCGTGGCGGGGAGGAGGGGGATGCTCTGCCGGACGGTGCCGATGGTCGTGAACGCCCAGCCGACGCTCGTCGACACCGCGAACGCGAATCCCAACGCGAGCCACGGCACGCTCGCCGTCTTGAGCGTGTTCACGAGGTCGCTCAGGCTGCCGACCTGCGCCAGCACGACCCAGACCGCGACGACCAGCGCGACGAACATCACGATGTTGAGCGGTGTGATCCGCCGCAGCTCGATGGCCTCCGTCGCCTGCATGCCGGTCTTCTCCGTGATGTGGTCACGCAGGGAGCCGAGAAGGTCCTTGTCGCCGCCGACGACACGCCGGTTGGCCGACGAGAGCGCCGGCTTCTGCAGGTACGGCAGGGCGGCGCCGACCACGTCGTTTCCGATGCGCGCGAGGGCGCCGTCGACGGCGCGCTCGGCTCCGACGAGCGACGCCGACGCGACGAGCAACTGCGCAACGTCCTGGTCCAGCCGCGACGACGGCGCCGACACCGAGGCCATCGAGAAGTCCTCGATCACCGTCGTGCTCGCACGCGCCCGGACGTGCTCGAGGTCGAGCGCACCGTGCGCGATGCGACCGGTGTGCAGGCGCCCCGCGTCGCACCACAGTGCGTCGAGCTTCTCCGCGACGTGGGCGTCCTCGGCCGACAGCGGGCGCACGCCGTCCGGACCCCGCGTCACGAGGACGGCCGCCGACGCGCCGGCGACGCCGGCCGCGACCACGGCGGGCACCGACGCCCCGGTCTCGCGAGCGGCATAGAGGCACAGCGCCTCGTGCTCGACCTGCTGGAGGCGCGTGAGCGTGAGGGTCGGGCCCGAGTCCTTGTACCAGACGAACCGCCAGGCCTTCGCGAGCAGGCGCGTGTCGGCCGCGTCACGCCCGTAGACGCGCACGGGCAGGCACTCGCCGGCGGCCGTGGTCGCGGTCATGAGCGTGAACCCGCGCGACTGTTCCGGCGCGAGCTCCACCCGCTCGACGGGAAGGTTCAGCTCCGCGAGCGCGGCGGCGACCTGCGCGGTCGTCGGGCGCCCGGCCGGCGAACCCAGCGCCAGGTGGAGGAACGCCGCGATGCCCCAGGCGAGCGCCAGCGCGCCGGCGACGTCGTTCAGCCCTCCGACGCCGAGTGTGAGCGTGGCCACCACCATCAGGACCACAAGGAAGTAGCCGAGCCGCCGCACCGGCCGGGTGAGGTACGGCGCCGCCGTCATCACCACCGCTCCGACGACCGCGAGGTGCACGGCCGGGTACCCGCCGGGGTCGGTGCCGTCGAACACGCCGGTGAGTGCCGAGCCCACCGAGTGGTGCGCGACGATCAGTCCGAGGAAGCGACCGAGGAACCACGCCAGTGCGCCGCTCGACGCCAGCACGGACGCGAGCCGGTAGCGGCGCGCCACCAGCCCGGCCAGCGCGACCAGCGCCACACCCCACAGGGCCCCGATGTTCGACAGCGTCTCGAGGAACGGGTGGAGGTTGTCCGGCAGGCTCGTGAAGAAGCTGGTGATCCGCTGCTCGACCACCGACAGATCGCCCGCATGCCGCGCGGTCGCGACCACGACGACGACGGCGAGGGGCAGCTTGACCAGATCGGCGGTGAGCCGGCGGTACGGATGCTCGTCCGCGTGCCCGAACGCACCGCGGAAGATGCGACGCCCCCTCACCCTCGGATCTTAGGTTTCTTCGTGGGGACTTCCGGCCCTTCCCGGCGCCGAGGGACTACCCGCACAATGCACGACAGGTTGCGAGACGAACGCCGACACCTGACCACGCGCGATCGCCGTGGGTGACATCGCCACCCCCTCGAGCACCGTGCTCGATGTGATCGACGCGACGGAGCCGATCGACCGGCTGCTGCGCGACCTTCGTGCATCGAGGAACGGCCTGTCCACGAGGGAGGCCGATCGCCGTCTCATCGTGTACGGGCCCAACGCGTTGCAACGCCGGGGACGGCGTCGCTGGTGGCGTGACCTCGCACGGCAATTCACGCATCCACTGGCCTTGTTGCTCTGGGCGGCTTCGGGTTTCGCGTGGCTTGCCGGGATCGTCGCGGTCGCGATCGCGATCGTCGTCGTGATCGTGGTGAACGCGATCTTCGCGTTCGTCCAGGAGATGCACGCCGAGCGCGCGGTCGAAGCGCTGCAGGGCTACCTACCTTCACATGCGACCGTGTTGCGAGACGGGGTCCGCGCGCCGGTCGAGGTCGCTCAGCTCGTCCCCGGTGACGTGCTCGACATCACGGAAGGCGACCGCATCTCGGCGGACGCCCGCCTGCTCTCCGGGACCATCGAAGTCGACACCTCGACGTTGACCGGCGAATCCAGCCCGATGACGCGTTCCGCCGATTGGACCGAGCCACGGGTGCCCTTGCTCGAGGCGCCCGACCTCGTCTTCAGCGGCACCGCCTGTACGGGAGGCGGGGCGCAGGCGTTGGTGTACGCGACCGGGATGCACACCGAGCTGGGACGGATCTCGGCGCTGTCGGAGCGAGTGGAGACGGAGGAGAGCCCACTCGAACACCAGGTGCGGCGGGTCGCCTGGCTCATCGCCGTCGTGGCGGTCCTGATGGCGCTGGCGTTCCTGCCGCTCGCGACCCTCGGTGCAGGCTTGTCGCTGTCCCAAGCCGCGCTCTTCGCGGTCGGCCTCATCGCCGGCCTCGTACCCGAGGGCTTGCTGCCGGTGATCACGCTCTCGCTCGCGACCGGCGTGCGCGGGCTGGTTCGGCGCGGCGCCATCGTGAAGCGGCTGAGCGCGGTGGAAACACTGGGGTCGACCGACGTGATCTGCACCGACAAGACCGGGACCCTCACCGAGAACCGCATGCAGGTCGCGCAGCTCTGGACGTCCGGCGGGCAGTGGGAGCCGGGCACGGGGCCCGACGGGCACGAGGCGAAGTCGTTCCTGCACCTCGCACGGGTGGCGGTCGCGTGCAACAACGCGCGCTCGCGTGTGGCCGGCGACGGCGTCGACGAGGGGGAACCGACGGAGGTCGCGTTGCTCGAGGCGGGCACGCAGCTCGGCCCGTCGCTCGGCCCGGAAGCGCGCGATCGGGCGCGCCGCGTGCAGTTCCCGTTCGACCCGGTCCGCAAGCTCATGAGCACCGTCGACGAGCTCGACGGCGCCCGCTGGGTCGACACCAAGGGCGCCCCCGAGGCCGTCGTCGAACGATGCGCTGCGATCATGACGGGCGACGGCGACGTGCGTTCTCTGTCGCCAGGCGACCGGGCCGCGGTGGCACGACGGGTCGACGAGTACGCGGGCGGTGGGCTGCGGGTCCTCGCGCTGGCGACGCGAGCTCTCGACCCTGCGGCGCCGCTCCCCTCCCGTGACGACGCCGAGCGAGACCTGACGTTCGTCGGGCTGGCCGCGCTCGTCGACCCGCCTCGACCGGGGGTTGCCGAAGCCGTCGCGCGCTGTCACACGGCCGGCATCCGCGTCCACGTGGTGACCGGCGATCATCCGCTCACCGCGCTCGCGATCGCGCAGCGCGTCGGTATTTCGGCCGACGATCCCACCGTGATCACCGGGGGAGAGCTCGACCGTCTGACCGAATCCGAGCTCGAGGACCGGTTGCAGGAGGGCCGCGAGCTCGTCTTCGCTCGGAGCTCGCCCGAGGCGAAGCTCCGCATCGCCGACGCACTGCGCGCCGAGGGCCACATCGTGGCCATGACCGGCGACGGCGTCAACGACGCCCCGGCACTGCGCCGCGCCGACATCGGCGTCGCGATGGGACGCTCCGGCACCGACGTGGCGCGCGAGGCCTCGACCATGGTCCTCACCGACGACAACTTCGCGACCATCGTGACCGCGGTCGAGGCCGGACGGCGCGTCTACGACAACGTCCGCAAGTTCATCTTCTACATCTTCGCCCACGCGACGCCGGAGACCGTGCCGTTCCTCGTCTTCGCGTTGGCGCGCGGTGCCATCCCGCTCCCGCTGACGGTGTTGCAGCTCCTCGCGTTCGACGTCGGTACCGAGACGCTGCCCGCGCTCGCGCTCGGACAGGAGCCCGCGGAACCTGGGCTCATGCAGCGCCCGCCCCGGCCTCGCCGTGAGGGCGTCATCCGGCGCCCCATGCTGATCCGGGCGTGGTTGTTCGTCGGGCTCATCGCCGCCGCGCTCCAGATGGCTGCCTTCTTCTTCGTGCTCCTCCACGCGGGGTGGCAACCCAACGACCCGGTCGGCGCCGGCACGCCGCTCCACCATGCCTACCTCCAGGCGACGACGATGACCTTCCTCGCGATGGTCATGGGGCAGGTGGGCACCGCGTTCGCCGCCCGCACCGAGCACGCGTCGTTACGTTCCGTCGGCGTCTTCTCGAACCGGCTGCTCCTCTGGGGCGTCGCCTTCGAGCTCGCGATCACCGCGCTCGTGATCTACTTCCCTCCGCTCCAGCACCTCCTCGGCACCGCCGCGCTCCCTGCGCATCTCGTGCTGCTCACCGTGCCCTTCCCTTTCATCGTGTGGGGATCGGACGAGCTGCGCCGGTACGCGGTGAGACGCCACCACCAGGCGTGAACGGAGCGCGTTGCTCAGAGGTAGAACCGTGCCCACGGACGACGGCAAGACCGGAGAGGAGCGCGATGGGCTGGGACTCGGTGGGCACGGTGGTGATCGGCTCGAAGCGCGACGTGCCCCGGCTCGGGTTCGGTGGTGCGTGGCTGACCGGACCCGGGACCTTCGGGCCACCGCCCGATCCCGACGCGGCGCGGAGCGCGGTCCGCCTCGCCTGGGAGCGGGGTGTCCGGCTCTTCGACACCGCCGACTGCTACGGGCCGGAGATCAGCGAGACGCTGATCTGCGAATCGCTCCACCCGTATCCGGAAGGTGTCGTGGTCTCGAGCAAGGGAGGACGGCTGGCGCGGGGTAACAACCAGTGGGACGCCGACGGGAGGCCCGAGCACCTTCGGGCCGCGTGCGAGGGGAGCCTGCGCCGGCTGCGGCTCGACCGGATCGACCTCTACCAGCTCAACGAGATCGACTCGAAGGTGCCCCTCGAGGAGTCGCTCGGCGCCCTCGTCGAGCTGCAGCACGAGGGGAAGATCGGTGCGGTCGGTCTGTGCAACGTGACCGTCGACGAGCTCGAGCGGGCCCGCGCGGTGACGCCGATCGCCTCCGTCCAGGACCGCTTCGACCTGCTCACGCGTGAGCACCACGACGTGCTCGGGTACTGCACCGACCACGGGATCGTCTTCCTCCCGTGGTTCCCGCCGCTCAACGACCTGCGGGCAGAGCCGGCGTCGGTGCTCGGTGCGATCGCATCGGCGCACGGGACGACACCCGGCTCGATCGCGCTGGCGTGGATGCTGCGCGCCGCGCCGGTCACGGTCCCCTTACCCGGGACCTGGAACCCGACCTGGGAGGAGGAGAACCTCGCGGTCGTCGACCTCGACCTGACGGCCGACCAGATGCGCGAGCTCGACGGCCTCGCTCCTCGTGGATGACCGCTGACGCCGTACTGATCCTCCGACGGCTGGACGCCATCGAGGCGTGGCGCGGCGTTCGACGCGCTGGCCGAGACCTTCCTCTCTTGCGCCTTCGGTTGTGCACCGACCGCTCCGACGCGCCGTGGATGGTCGTGGTCGAGATGCTCGGGCGCCCTGAGATCGACGGCACTCCCGCGCCGAGTTCCGTACGGTGTTGCCCGTGAACCAGCGCTCCTGGACCGCTCGCGCCTGAGCACACCTCCCTGGCTGGACCCTGAGCCGGCGTCAGCCCCCCGCTGCCATCGCGGCCTCGAAGTCGAGCACGATCTTCCCCGTCGTGATGGCGGAGATCGTGCCCCCGTCGGTGTTCAGGTTCTCGCCCGAGATGTAGGACGCCGCGTCACTGTTGAGGAAGATCAGCGGCCACGCCTGCTCGGCCGGCGTCGAGCGCCGCCCGAGCCCCTGCGCGAAGAGGTCGATGAGCTTCGGGCCCGCCATGTTCTCGAACGACGGCATCATCGGCGTGTCCGTCGGTCCGGGGCTGATGCAGTTCAACCGGATGTTCTGCGCCGCGAAGTCGTGCGCGGCGTGCATCGTCCAGATGATGAGCGCCTCCTTCGACTGGCCGTACCCGCCGACGATCTCCTCGGGATGTGCCTCGAGCCACGCCTTCGCGGACCCGAAGTCGGGCGTCTCCACGAGGGGGAGCCACTTCTGGATGTTGGCGAGATACCCGTTACCGGCGGTCGACGAGATGCTGGCGATCGCACCACCGTTCGTCATGTGCGGGGCGACCAGTGAGGCGAGGTGACGCGCCGCGGCGAAGTTGACGACCATCACGTCGAGGTCCGGGAACGGCGCTCCCGGGAGGCCGGCGCAGTTGAAGAGCGCGTCGATGCGACCACCGACGTTGTCGATCGCGGCCGCGACGGAGTCCGGGTCGCGCAGGTCGGCCGACTGGTAGCTCGCCACGTCGATCGGCGGCTCCTTCAGGTCGAGCACGTGGATCTCGGCACCCATCTCCGCGAGGCCCTCCACGGTGGCGGCGCCCATCCCGGCACCACCGCCGCCGCTCACGACGACCCGCTTGCCCTCGTAGCTGAACTTCGACACCTGCGACCTCCTTGGTTCTCGGGCTCGGTTTCGGGCGCCGCGCTGGGCCGCGCCCGCGCACGTTACTCACCACATCCGTGACCGTGCCGCCGCCGCGTGCAAGTCTCTCGGCGGTCACTGCAGGGACATCGCGACCCACGAGGGCTCCATGGGCCAAGGCATCAGCGAAGTTCTCACCTACGCGATCGGGGTCGCGATCAGTCCCATACCGATCATCGCGGTCATCCTGATGCTGCTCTCGCGACGCGCCCGCGTCAACGGCCCGGCCTTCTTGGCCGGCTGGCTCCTCGGCCTCGCGATCGTGAGCGCGGTCGTCTACGCGATCGCAAACCAGAGCGACGCCGCGACCAACAGTTCCACGTCCGACTCCATCTCGTGGGGGAAGATCGCGCTCGGCGTGGTGTTCCTCTGGCTCGCGCTGCGCAACTGGCGCCACCGCCCCGCACCTGTTGCCGCACCCGAGATGCCCAAGTGGATGACGAGCATCGACTCGTTCGCGCCCGGGAAGGCGTTGGGGCTCGGGGTGCTGCTCTCGGCGGTGAATCCCAAGAACCTCGTCCTGACGGTCGGCGCGGCCGCGGGTGTCGCGCAGCTCGGCATCTCGACCGGCGACGCAGTCGTCTCGCTCGTCGTCTTCGTCGCGGTGGCGAGCATCGGCATCGCGGGCCCGGTCGTCTACTACGTGCTGGGTGGTCAACGCGCCGAGACGCAGCTCGACGCGCTGAAGAGCTGGCTGACGGTCCACAACGTTGCCGTGATGATCGTCCTGTTCCTCGTGTTGGGCGGCGACCTGATCGCGAAGGGCCTGGCCCCACTGACGACGTGACGTCCTTCGGCGTAAGCTTGGCCGCGGGCGACCTCTTGGTGAGGCGTGTGTCCGATGCGCAAGTCCATCATCGTCGTCGACAACTTCTACGCCCGGCCCGACGAGGTGCGTCGCCATGCGCTCGGTCGGCGCTACTACTTCCCGTACCAGCGGCGCGCCGATGTCGACGCGGGCCGGGTGGCGCCCTCGTGGATGGCGTCGATGTTCCGTGAAGCCGCCGACTGCCCGTTCAAGTCGTCCGAGGCGCTGATCAAGACGTTCGAAACCTTGACGGGCGAGGTCGTCGATCGTGACCACTGGAAGCTCTCGTTCCCGACCGACGGCGAGGGCCGGGCGGTCGCCGGGTGCGAACGGATCGAGCCCCGCGGCAGCCTCTGGAATTGCGCGTTCCACGTCAAGCCCGAGACCGGGCAGGAGCTCGGTGAGCGGGTCCACAACCACGTCACCGACATCTGGAACGGCGTCGGACGGCACGGCTGGGCCGGGCTCGTGTACCTCGACCGCGGCGCACCCCTCGAGGGCGGGCTGCACCTCTGGCAGAACCGAGACCCTGACCGCACGTTCGACTGGATGACCCCCAAGTCGGAATGGGTCGCGCAGGACAGCTTCGCGAACGTCTTCAACCGACTCATCCTCGTGCGCGGCGACATCCCCCACAGCGGCGCGGATGGTTGGGGACACACGATCGAGAGCGGCCGCCTGTTCCAGACCTTCTTCTTCAAGGTCGTGCAGGCGCGCGGCCCGCGGGGCGTGGCGCCCGCGGGACTCTGATCGGCCGCGACTGGTCGCGTCCTCGCATGATCACCCGGCCGGTCATCATCGTCTCGCCACCGAGATCGGGCAGCACGCTGTTGTTCGAGACGCTCTCGATGTCACCCGACTTGTGGAGCATCGGCGGCGAGAGCCACCGCGTCATCGAAGGCATCCCGGCCCTCCACCCCGCGACGCGCGGCTGGCACTCCAATCGCTTGCTCGCCGAGGACGCTGATCGCGAGACGACACGACAGGTCCGGCAGCGTTTCGACGCGCGTGTGCGCGACCGTGACGGTCGGCGGCCACCCGCACGCCGCCGCCGGGCCGGTTTGCGTCTCCTCGAGAAAACGCCCAGGAACGCGGTCCGCGTCCCGTTCCTGGCGAGCGTCTTCCCGCGCGCGACGTTCGTCTATCTGCACCGGGACGGGCGCGAGACGATGAGCAGCATGCTGGACGGGTGGCGCTCCGGGCGCTACGTGAGCTACGGGCGGTTGCCCGGCTGGCGCGGGCTGCCGTGGTCGTTCCTCCTCGTCCCCCGGTGGCGGTCGGTGAGCGGTGCGAGCCTCGCGGACACCGTCGCCCACCAGTGGTCGACGGCTGCGTCGACGCTGCTCGACGATCTCGGCGGTCTCCCGAGCGAGCGCTGGTGCGTGGTCCGTTACACCGACCTCGTCGACGATCCGACCGGGGTCGTCGAGTCGCTGTGCCGGGCGCTCGAGCTGCGGTGGGACCGCCCCATCACGGGGCGGCTGCCCCTGTCGAACTCGACGTTGACCGCACCCCGACCGGAGAAGTGGCGGCGGAACGCGGCCGAGCTCGAGGGGATGCTCGCCACGGTGGCCGCCGTCTCGTCCCGCGCCGAGGCGATCGCCGGCGCCCGGACACGACGGGCGCGCCGGCCGCTCACTGCCATTCCCACGGCTCCGGGTGCCATCGACGCGAGCCACCGCGCCCGCCGCGCGCGCCGGCGCGCAGCACGGGCTCCCAGAACCGGTGCAGGGCGCCGAAGGCCGCGTCCAGGGTGGGGTTCCGCCGCGCGACCGGTCCCACGAGACGGGCCCACGCGGAGCGCCACTCGCGCGGCGGTGGTCCGAGCGCGGTCGGCAGCGCTCCACCTCGTGTGACGAAGTACTGCCGGCAGTCGAGCGCGAGGCCGCGCAACGTCGTGTTCTGGAGATCAACGGACGAGCGGAGGAGCACGAGCATGTCGAAGAGGTCCGTCCAGCGCAGATCGGTACGTGTCGGCTCGGCGGACTCGTGATACACCCACAGCTTCTCGCACAGGACGTGCGCGATCGTCGCGACGCGCGCGGTCGTGCCTGCGCGCGACGCAACCGGCACCGTCCGCAGGCTCGACGGCACGGTGTAGGGGCTCGTGGACACATCCACCCACAACCGGTGCACGGGTGCGCCCGCGTCCCACACCAGGACGTCGGCGCGGTGGAGTGCGACGTGGAGCGGGTGCGGCGGCGGGACGACGCGCAGCTGCCGCGTCTCGAGCCGCCCGTCACCGTTCGGTGCGGCCGCGGCGGCGAGGACACGACGGATGTCGTCGTGGTCGCCGAGCCAGAACACGTCGAGGTCGTTCGGCACCCGTGCGAGCGACGGCGCGTGCGCGTAGACCGCCGCCGAACCTCGGACGACGATCAGGTCGGGCTCGACCCGCTGCAGCCGGTCGAGGACGAGGAACGTCTTGTCGAGTTGCAACGTGTCGACGAGGGTGCGGCCGACTCGTGGCTCCAACGTCACTCCTGCCGTGGGACGCTCAGCCAGGACTTGCCGGTGGCGTCGAGCACGAGCACCTGTCCGGTCAGCGACGACCGGTCGAATCCCACGACCGCGTCGACGACGTCCTCGATCGCGACCACATCCGGGAAGCTGTCGGGCGCGACCGCGTTGACCCGCACGCCGATCGACGCGAGCTCGTCGGCCAGGTGCGCGGTGAGGTGGTTGACGGCTGCCTTCGATGCCGCGTACACGCTCTGGCCCTGTCCCGGGTACTTCCGGATGCTCGCCGTGCTCGACAGGCTCACGACGTTGCGGTTGTGGGCGACGTTGTCGTCGACGTGGTGTTGCCAGTCGGTGTGCGCGAGGTAGGAACTGAGCCGCAACGGCGCCAGCACGTTGACCGCGAACTGCATCTCCGCAGTGTCGAGCAGGTCGTAGCTGCCGAGCAACGGCGCCCACACCGGGTAGACCGCGGCATGCACGAAGAGGTCGATGCAACCGAACCGCTGCATCGTGGCCTCGACCGCCCACGCGCACCCTTCGGCGGTCGAGAGATCGGCCTGGATCGGGTGCACGGACGCGTCGGCGACGGCCCGCTGGTGTGGTTCGAGGGGATCGAAGACCTCGTCGGCCGTCGACGCGAACTCCGGGAACGTCGTGTTGTAGATGGCCGCGATGTTGTACCGGTCGGCGCAGCGTTGCGAGAACGCCCGGCCGAAGGCGCCGGACGCACCCGTGAGCAGGCACGTCCGTGGCGCGAACGGTTCAGCCCCAGTAGACAATGCTGTCCTCCCCCCATCGGCGGATGACGTGGTCCTTCGGTCGGTGCAACCACATGATCAGCGACATGCGGCGGACTCGCCGGTTGGTCAGGAAGCTGTGGTACGAGGCTGGCGTGCACTCGAACGCGAGCAGCGAATTGTTGCGGGGCGGTATCGCCGCGGCCGGTCGGTCGACCGGGTCCGTCGCCGCCGCATAGAGGCCGGTCTCGCCGCCGTCGCCCGGGCGCCACTCGGGGTTGGCGAGGTAGAGGAGGACCGCAACCGCGCGGATCCTCTCGTACGCGGGCCCGCGCGCGTTCTCTCCGAACCAGTAGCCGCAGAGCGCGGGATCGGCCACCGAGATGTCGTCCACCCCCCCGTTGTCGACGAACCATCCGGGGTTCAGGTCGTTGTGGACCTCGCCGGAGGCACTGCCCGGTGCATGGTGGTGCAAGGAGATGTTCACGTCGCCGGTCGCGTCGACACCCATGATGTCGGCGATCAAGTCGTGCCACGCGCGCGAGTGGAACAAGGCGAGCGGACCGGTGTCGACCTTGGTCACGGTG
>DASPTH010000044.1:0-2154 GCA_035623515.1 Acidimicrobiia bacterium | reverse complement strand
ACTCCGACAGCACGACCTGGTGACCGTTCGGGAGCTCGGGCAGGAGCTCCCGGGTCGCGAACACCGGTGGGGTCGCGAAGTCGAGGGTCCCGCCGATGAGCAGCGTCTCGACGTTCGAGGGTTGCACGTGCTCGTAGAGGTGGCTCCCCGGCGCGTCGGGCCACGCGTCCACGAGCTTGCCGTCGGCCCAGAGGAAGCGCGCCGCGGCGTTCCCGAGGATGGAGCCGCCATGGCGTGGAGACGAGAAGGCTGCGCGCGCGGCGTCGAAGTCTTCGCGCGCGACCGACGCCGCGTCGCCCCACACCTGCGCCTCGGGGAACACCAGGCGGCCGAGGGTCGACTGGAGCCAGAAGCCGCTCGCGTCACCGTCCGCCGCGCGGATCCACGAGTCGAGCGTCATCGGGCCGGAGATCGGTGAGGCGTCCGGCGACGATTCGACGAGCCCGAAGAACGTCGCGACCCGAACGTTGTTCGGTTCCACCGGTAGGAACAACCAGTGATCGGGCATGTTCGCCGAGGTCGCCCGCATCGACGCGAACAGGTCGTGCGTGCGCGTACGGCACGACGAGTCACGCGCACACAGCCGCGAGTACCGCTCGATCTGGGCGTCGGTGGCGGCACTGTCCCACACGAAGTGTCCGGGCGGGTTGACCCCGATCATGACCGACCGGTACACGCTTGCCGGATGGCGCCACGCGTAGATCATCGCGGTGCGCGTTCCCGCGCTCTCGCTCAGCAGGTCGACGTGCGCGTATCCGAGTGCCTTCCTTGCCGCCTCGAAGTCGTCGACCCGCTGCGCGAGCGTGTAGCCGTCCAGATCGACGCCGTCGTGCCGGAGACGCGTGGCGCACGCCTTGTACGCCTTCACCCGCGCGCGTTCGGAGCTGGCGGCCAGGAAATCGGTCGCGTGCTCCATCGCCGACGTCACCTCGGGGCAGTCGAGCCGGGACGAGCCGTCGACGCCTCGGTAGCCGACCAGCACGACGTCGCGATTGGCGAGATAGCGGCTCGCCTGCGGGAAGGTCATGTTCGAGAGCCCCGGCCCGCCCTCGAGCCGGAAGATCGGCTCCGCGGCCCGCCGCGACGAACGCGCGCGGATCCGGGTCACCGGCAACGCGATCAGCCGCGACTTCGGGTCGGCGCGGTTCTCCGGCACGACCAGCGTGCCGCAGTCGGCCGGTACGTCACCGTCCTCGGTCGCGTACGTGCACGCGTGCAGGGACAGGTCGCCGGCCTTCGCCCCCGCCGGTACCGAGACCCGGTTGTCGCCCGGCGCGAAGCGCAGGTACGCCAGGCCGGCGGCGAGGACCCCGATCACGGCCAGTGCGACGACGCGCGCCCAGGTGAGGCGCCGGCGTGAGTGGTGCGCGGAAGCGTTCATGGGTGCCCTCCTGCGTCGTCGAGCCGATGGTTCGACGATGCGCCCTCGGCCCCCTGCAGTCGTCGGCCTCCGCGCCAATCCGCGTACCTCTCGGGTCGTACGCCGGGGTCCGTCCGGGGACGGATGCGGTGGGGTAGGCGCATGGTTACGCTCGAGCGGTGGCGGTGAGGGACGCGATCCGGCGAACGCCCGAGCGGTCCCACCGCGTGCCGCCGTGGGCGGTCGACCCGGTGCTCGCCACGCTGATCGTGCTCGTGGGGCTCACGACCACCGGCGCGACGTCCAAGAACGGCGTCGCCTACGAGCAGCGCGACACGCTGGCGTGGCTCCTGATCGCGGCGAGCACGGTCCCCTACTTCGTCCGGCGTCGCGCGCCGGTCGCGGTCTACGCAGTGACCATCACCGCCATCGCCGCGCTCATGCTCGGCGGCTACGACGACGGCGCGCTCCCGTGGGTGACGCTCGTCGGTGCGTACACAGTGGGCGCATACCGGCCCGCATGGGTGGTCGTCGTGTCGGCGGGATACACCGCGGTGCTCCTGATCGTGCTCCTCGTCGGCGACGTCCGGTTGTTCGGCTTCGGTGAGTTCGTGGCCGCCGGGGGCGCGTACGGCGCGGCGATGCTCGTCGGATGGACGATGCAGGCACGCCGCGACCGCATCGACGCGTTCGAGGAAGAGCAGGAAGAAGCCGCGCGGCGCGCCGCCGCCGACGAGCGGCTCCGGATCGCCCAGGAGCTGCACGACGTGGTCGCCCACTCGCTCGGGCTCATC
>DASPTH010000042.1:0-10358 GCA_035623515.1 Acidimicrobiia bacterium | reverse complement strand
CCGGGTGAACGTGCGGGGCCCGCTCGTGTGGTCGCAACTGGCGTGGCGCGCGACGATGCAGGAGCACGGCGGGTGCGTCATCAACATCTCGTCGGTGGGCGGGATCTCCGGGACGTCGGGGATCGGCGCCTACAACGTCACGAAGGCCGCGCTCATCCACCTCACGAAGGTCCTGGCCGTCGAGATGGCGCCACAGGTACGGGTGAACTGCATCGCTCCGGGCCTCGTCCGCACCGACTTCGCCCGTGCGCTCTGGGAGCCCGGGGGTGACGCCGCGGGGAAGTATCTACCGCTCGGCCGGCTCGGCGAGCCCGACGACATCGCGCCGAGCGCGGTGTTCCTCGCGAGCGACGCCGCCCGCTGGATCACCGGGCACGTGCTCGTGGTCGACGGCGGCGCGCTGATCGCGCGCTCGCCGGTGTGACGGTCCGACCGACGCGCCCGGCCTCAGGAGCGCCCGAGCTCGAACGTGACGTCGGCGAAGTGGGCCGCTTCCTTCTCGAGCTCCTCGACGGTCCAGCGACCGTCCTTCCGGATCCGGTCGACGATGGTGAAGGGCTCGAACAGCCCGACCTCGCCGCCACCCACGTAGAACACCTTGCCCTTGATGGGGCAGTCCTCCGTGGCGAGGTACGCCACGAACGGCGCGACGTTGGCGGGATCGGTGCGGTCGAACTCCCCTTCCTCGGGCTTCGGGCGGTTCTCGACGCCCGGGATCGTCTGGATGAGCCGGGTCATGGCCGACGGGGCGATGGCGTTCACCCGTACGCCGTACCGGTCGAGCTCCATCTGGGCGATGATCGCGAGCGTCGCGATGCCGGTCTTCGCCGCGCCGTAGTTCGACTGACCGGCGTTCCCGAACAGCCCCGACGTCGACGACGTGTTGATCACCGACGCCTTCACCGGCGTGCCCGCCTTGGCCTGCTCGCGCCAGTAGGCGGCGGCGAAGTGGAGCGGGACGAAGTGCCCCTTGAGGTGCACGTTGATGACGGCGTCCCATTCCTCTTCCGACATGTTCGTGAGCATCCGGTCGCGCAGGATGCCGGCGTTGTTCACGAGCACGTGCAGGCCGCCGAAGGTGTCGAGCGCGGTCTGGATGATGCGCTGCCCGCCCGCCCAGTCGGCGCAGCTGTCGGTGTTCGCCACCGCGACGCCGCCCATCGCGGTGATCTCGTCGACCACCTCCTGCGCGGGGCCGGCGTCGGCACCGGTGCCGTCGAGGTTGCCGCCGAGGTCGTTCACGACGACCAGCGCGCCCTCGCGCGCGAAGAGCAGCGCGTGCTCCCGCCCGATTCCGCGACCCGCGCCCGTGATCACGGCGATCCGTCCGTCCAGTGCACCCATGTCCCAATCCCCCGTCGGCGGCCGATCCGGGCGGGAGGTTAGTGCCCGGCGCGTCGCGTTACCTTCTCGGGATGCCGCACTTCCAGACCTTCGACGGCCGCTCGCTCTTCTACGACGACCAGGGCGAGGGCGACACGGTCCTGCTGCTCCACGGCTTCGTCGGAGACATCAACATCGACTGGATCCGCTCGGGCATCCTCGACCGCCTGCTCGACGAGGGCTACCGCGTCGTCGCCGTCGACGCGCGGGGGCACGGGCTCTCCGACAAGCCCCACGAGCTCGCGGCCTACGAGAACGACGCGGTGACGAAGGACGCGGTCGCGCTCCTCGACGAGCTCGACATCGACCGGTGCATGGTCGTCGGCTTCTCCATGGGTGCCCGCACCGCGTTGCACCTCGCGGTGATCGATCGGCGCGTCCGTGCCGTCGTCGCCCTCGGGCTCGGTGAGCACAGCCTCCGCCACAACGAGCGCGGCATCGGGCTCGTACCCGATGCGATGCTCACGGACGACCCCGACGCGATCGAGCAGGAGTCGATCCGGCACTTCCGCGAGATGGCCGACGCGATCCACGCCGACCGGGAGGCGCTCGCCTCGTTCATGGCGGCGCCACGCACGGAGGTGCCGGACATCGTCGACCAGGTTGCGGTCCCCGTACTCGTCGTCACCGGCAGCGACGACGTGACCGCGGGGGACCCCAACCCCCTCGCCGACCGTCTGCAACAGGGCAAGGCGGTGCAGACGGCCGGCGATCACCCAGGGGTGAAGGACCAGCCCATCACCCACGACTCGATCGTCGAGTTCCTCTCCTCGGTCTGAGCGGGGCCGTCAGATCGCCTCCACCCCCAGCTCGCCGGTACGGACGCGCAGCGCCGCTTCGACGTCGAGGACCCAGACCTTCCCGTCCCCGATCGCGCCGGTGCGGGCCGCGTCGGCAATCGCCTTGGCGACCCGATCCGAGTCACGGTCGTCGACGAGGAGATCGAGGCGGAGCTTCGGCAAGTAGTCGACCTTGTACTCCGCGCCGCGGTAGACCTCGGTGTGGCCGCGCTGGCGCCCGAAGCCGCGCACGTCGGTGAGCGTGACGCCCGGCACGCCGATCTCGTGCAAGGCCTCGGTGACCTCGTCGATCTTGAAGGGCTTGATGATGGCCGTAATGAGCTTCACGAGTTCTCCTCGTTCCCTCAGTTGCGCTCGGACTCGAGGCCGGAACTGGTCGTCGTGCCCGCCCCGACCGGCTGCGCGTCCAGCTCGGTCGTGATGCCGGTGTCGGTCTCGGCCCGGATGACGAAGTCCGGGTAGCAGAACTGCCCGAACTCGGCCTCGTCGAGCCCGACGATCTCCACCTCGGGATCGACGCGGACCTTCACGAATGCCTTGACCAGCAAGAAGAGGAGATACATCACGCCCCATGCCCAGAGGAAACCGACGACAATGTCGATGAGCTGGGCCCCGAGCTGGCCCGGGTCACCGTAGAAGAGCCCTTGCACGCCGTGCAGTGCGTTGGGCGAGATGCCGTTCCAGCCGATGCCGTACGTGCCGTCGGCGAAGAGACCGACGGCCAGGAGGCCCCAGGCGCCGCACGTGCCGTGCACCGAGATCGCGCCGCAGGGGTCGTCGATCTTGAGCACGCGGTCGATGAACTCGACCGAGTAGCACACGAGGAAGCCGGCGATGCCGCCGATCACCACCGCCGCCCAAGGGGCGACGAAGGCGCACGGCGCGGTGATCGCGACCAAGCCGGCCAGCATGCCGTTGCACGTCATGGAGATGTCGGGCTTGCCCCACTTCGCGTTCGTCCATGCCATCCCGGTGACCGCCCCCATGCTCGCGGCCAGCAGCGTGTTCACCGCCACGATGCCGATCCGAAGGTCGGTGGCGCCGAACGTGGACCCGGGGTTGAATCCCATCCACCCGAACGTGAGCACGAGCGTCCCGATCACGACGTAGCCGAGGTTGTGACCGGGAAACGCTCGTGGTGTCCCGTCGCTCCTGTACTTGCCGATTCTCGGACCGAGGATCATCGCGAGCGCGAGCGCGGCCCAGCCGCCGGTCGCGTGCACCACCCCCGATCCCGCGAAGTCGACCGCGCCGTGTCCGAGGTCCAGCGAGTGGCCGAGCTGCGAGAGCCAGCCGCCGCCCCACACCCACATGCCGTAGATCGGGTAGACGATGCCGGCCATGATGATCTCGGCCCAGATGAAGCCGGCGAAGCTGATCCGCTCGGCAATGGCGCCGATGATGATGTAACCGGCCGTCTCCATGAAGACGACCTGGAACAGGAAGAACGCGAGCACAGCCACGTCGTAGGAGTTCCCAGACTGCAGGAAGAAGCCGCGCAACCCGATGACGCCGGCGGTGCCGTGGCCGAACAACCCGTTCAGCGGTGAGGCGCCTCCAAGGTTCACGATGGGCGACACGCCGCCGAACTGGAAGGCGAACCCGATCGCGTAGTACACGAGCAGCGCGATCACGAACGACGACAGGTTCATCATCATCATGTGACCGGCGTTCTTCGCCCGCGTGAGGCCGGTGACGAGGAACGCGAAGCCGACCTGCATGAACAACACGAGGAAGCCGGTCAACAGCAACCACGTGAAGTTGATCGAGATCGCGAGGTGCCCGACCTGGGTCGCGAGCGTCTGCATGCCCGCGGCCGACAACGGCACCTTCGTCACTCCTGGCGCCAGCGGGTTGTTGGCCAGGACGGCGCCGGTTTT
Source organism: Acidimicrobiia bacterium (assembly GCA_035623515.1). GTDB lineage: Bacteria > Actinomycetota > Acidimicrobiia > IMCC26256 > DASPTH01 > DASPTH01. Next base: position 6,295 of record DASPTH010000042.1, on the reverse strand, counting down.
GGTCCCTCCCGGATCCGAGTGGTGCGTGAACTGACCGACCGCGATCAGCGCGATCAGCGTCACGAACGACAACCAGAAGACCTTCCACCCTCGAGACAAGTGCTGCTCCCTTCGCCGAGCCGAGTTGGGCGCGGGCCGGCTCCGCCCGGTTTCCCGGGGGAACGTACGAAGGGTCCTGGTCGCCAGTGTCTCGTCGCGGAGGCGCGCGTGTTACAGGTTTCTGAGGCTTACCTGACGAATAACTGAAGAATGCTACGGAACAATTCAGCTGTCTGAAGAGATACTGTCACTCCTCGAGCTCGCGTTCCTCGTCCTCCGCGATCCAGCGGTAGCCGAGCCCCGGCTCGGTGAAGATGAGGCGCGGGCGGGCCGCGTCGTCGTGGAGCTTGCGGCGCAGGTGCTGGACGAACACGCGCAGCCGGCCGCGATCACTCGCGTGGTCGGACGCGAAGACCTGCTCCAGGAGTTGCTCCCGGGTGACGAGCTTGCCGCGGTTCGCGAGCAGCACCTCGAGCAGCCGGAGCTCCGTGGGCGTGAGCGACACCGGCTCGCCCGCCCAGGTCACCTGGCGCCGCGCCAGGTCGACGACCAGGTCGCCCGCGTGGACAACCGCAGGCCGAGGCGCCGACGCACCCGCCCGGCGGAGATGCGCGCGTGACCGCGCCAGCAGCTCGGAAGGCTCGAACGGCTTGACGATGTAGTCGTCGGCGCCGGACTCGAGCGCGGCGACCTTGTCCGACAACGCGTCGCGCACGGTGAGCACGACGACGGGCACGTCGGTGAACGAGCGCAGGTGACGCAACGTCATGAGACCGTCGATGCCCGGCAACGCGAGGTCGAGGATCACGAGGTCGAGCTGTTCGTTGGCGCCGACCGTCAACGCCTCCTCCCCCGAGGCCGCCTCGGCGACCTCGAAGTCCCAGGAGCGGAAGTTGGCGCGCAGGGTACGGCGCAGCAGGGCGTCGTCCTCCACCAGCAGGACCCGGCTCATGCTCGCCCACTCTCGGCGGCTGCGCCCCCCGGCCCCTCTGCTCGCCCCTCGGCGAACGCTCGCTGCTCGGCGGGATACCCGCACCGCCGACCCTCGCTCCCGTCTCCCGCTCTCGGCGGCTGCGCCGCCGGGCCGCTCCGGCCCCGCTCACTGCTCGCCAGGCCCCCCAGCTCGCAACGCTCGCTCCCGTCTCCCGCCCTCGGCGGCTGCGCCGCCGGGCTCCCAGGCTCGCGACGCTCGCTCTCGGCCATCTCCTCCTCCAGAGCCGCAGGCATCGTCAGCACGAAGGTTGCCCCGCCCCCGGGCGTCGTCTCGCAACGGACCGCGCCGCCGTTCGCGTCGACGAACGCACGCGTGATGGCGAGCCCGAGCCCGACACCGCCCGAGGGGTGGTGGTCGTCGAGCTGCGCGAACTCGAGGAAGACCCGCTCGCGGTCCGGCGGGGACACGCCGGGGCCGTGGTCGCGGATCCGCAGCTCCAAAACGGAGTCGGCGCCGCCGGCACTCACCTCGATCGGGCGATCCGGGGGCGAGTAGCGCAACGCGTTCTCGAGGACGTTCGCCACCGCGCGCTCGAGCATGCCGGCATCGACGTATGCCGCAGGGAGCTCCGGGCTGATGTCGAGCGAGATGTCGCGCTCCGACGAACTCGGCAGCAGCCGTTGCGTCGCCGCGCGCACGAGGTCGACGAGCGCTACCGTGACCGGCTCGGGTCGCAGGCCGTCGGACCGGATGCGCGTGAGCTCGAGCGCGGTGGTGACGAGCTGTTCCAACCGGGATGCCTCCCGGTACGAGGCGTCGAGCAGATCCTGACGCTCGTCTGGTGCCAGCGTCGCGTCGGAGCTGAGCAACGCGGCGTTGGCTGCTTTGATCGTGGCGAGCGGGGTCCGGAGGTCGTGGGTGAGCGCGGCGAGGAAGCTCGCACGCGAGCGGTCGACCTCGGCCTTCACGCGGCTCTCGCGCGCGAGCACGTCGAGGCGCTCCCGGTCGAACGCCGCCGTGAGCCCCGCCTCGAGCGCGTCGAGCGTCGCACGTTCGTACGGCTGGAGCGGACGACCGGTCTCGACGCGGAACGCCGGCGGTCCGTTGCTCAAGTCGAGCTCGCACGACTGGAGGTCGAAGAGCTCGGCGAGCTCCCGGCACACGGCCGACGCCAGCGCTTGCGTGTCGTCACCGGCGAGCAAGTCGTTCGTGACCCGCACCCGGAGCTCGGCCTCGCGCGCAGCAAGCGCCGCGCGCGCACGAAGGTCGTTGAGGCGCGCGACGATCGCACCGACGACCAGTGACACGGTCACGAACGCGGCCAGCGCGATGAGGTCGTCGGTGTGATCGACCGCGAACGACGCCTTCGGCGAGACGAAGAAGTAGCTCAGCAGCACGAACGCCTCGAGCGCGGCGACCAGACCAACCGCGAAGCCGAGCGTCGACGCGACCACGACCGCGAGCATCAGCACGATGGAGGCAATGGTCAGGTCGGCGTCGAGGGCATCGAGGACGAGCGAGATTGCCAGCACCGCGGCCAGGACGAGTGAGCAACGTGTGACGAGCCTGCGGATGTGCCCCGGCTTCACGGGGCCACCTCGTACCCGAGCGCGCGCACGAACGAGCGGAGCTCGCCCTGGTCGCGCTTGCCGAGCTCGAAGGGCACCTCGCCGTCGCCGGGGAGCTCGAGGACGAGCAGCGTGCGCCCGAACGTGCCGGAACTCACGCCGGCCACTCGCACGTCGTTCGCCGCGAACGATGCCAGCACGCGCTGAGGGTGCGGCGTACGTCGGGTGTCGAAGACGAAGAGGCGGCGGTCGGTGAGCAGGAGCGGTCGGTACCGCCGCGCCGTTTGCCAGAGGCCGTCGCGCACCTTGCCGTCCGTGCCCTTCGGCCGCCTCGTGGCGTTGGCGAACGGCAGCAGCGCGACCACGCGCTCGTTGTGCCCGAGCTGCGGTCGGACCAGCGAGAGCATCCCCTCACGCTGGCGTTCGTCCGCTCTCACTGGCGTGACGATAGTCATTGTGTGACGCGCACCGAGATCCGCCAGTGACCTTCGGAACCCGTGCACCGGCGCGCTTCCCCACAGGTCGTGCGGTGCGCGTCGACGAGGGCGTGACCGGCCGCGCGCGCGACATAGGTGGCGGTGACCGTGCCGCACCCCGTGCCGGGTATCGACGTGCAGTGCGCACCGGTCTCGGACGTCGGGGGCGTCGAGACCCGCAACACACGTGCGTTGCCGGGTGGCGCGAGCTCCCAGTAGGTGCTGTGGAGGGTGACCTCGAGCTCCTGGCCGACGCGCAGACCGACGGTCGAGCCGTTGGCCGGTTCGCTCACCGCGACGGCGCGCGGCGTCGTGCTGTTCGGCGCGCGTGCGCCACTGCCGCCGCTGGAGCTGCATGCCGCGAGGAGCGCCGTCACGGCGCACGCAAGGGTGCAGAGTCGGGTTCGGTTACGAAGTGAGAACGTCGTCGTAGAGCGTGTACGTGGGAGTGGCCGCTTGGTTGTCGTCGTGGCTGAGCAGCGTCAGCGTGTAACGGTGCCCGGCGGTGACCGGAGTCCTGATCTGCGTCCACGCCCCGCCGTTGGTGCAGGTGTGCGGCAGCAGGCTCTGTGAGCGGTTCGTGGTGGTGTCGAGCAGCGTCACGGTCGCCCAGTCGTTGCGCACGGTGCCCGGACAGTGCACTGCGTACCACAGGCTGAGATTGTGGGTGCCCGAGGGCGCGGTGAACGACTGGACGATCGTGGAGTCGCCGTTCGTGGGCGTCGTGCTCCCGGCTCGCGCCGCGAAGTTGCCCGTGTGGCCAGGGCTCACCACGGATGCCGTGCCGGACACCGTCCAACCACTGAGGTTCCCGGTCTCGAACCCACCGTTCACGATGCCGACGCCTCCGACGGTCGTGACGCCGACAGCGACCTGCGCGGTGTGCGTCGCCGAGGTACCGGTGCCCGTGATCGTGAGTGTGTAGGTCCCCGGGGCGGTCGCCGACCCGACGGTGATGCCGAGCACCGACGAACCCGAAGAGGTCACCGGATTCGTCGCGAACGTCGCCGTCATCCCTGCAGGCTGGCCGCTCACCGACAGGTTGACGTTCTGCGCGGCGCCCGCCGTGACCGAGAGCTGCGCGGTCGACTGGGTCGAGCTCCCCTGGGCGGCGCTGACCGAGGTCGGCGCCATGGCGATGGAGAAGTCGTTGGCCGGCGTCACCGTCAGGGTGAGCGGGGTCGAGTGCGTTGCCGCGGCGCCGGTTCCGGTCACGGTGACCTGCGCCGCGCCGGTGGCTGCGTTGCTCGCCGCCGTGAGCGTGAGCTGGGCGCTCCCGCCCGCGGTGACCGACGACGGCGTGAGCGTCGCGGTGACGCCGGCCGGCAACGCTCCGAGAGACAGACCCACGGTCTGCGCGGCACCCGACGTGACCTGGGTCGCCACCGTGATCGGTGTGGTCGACGTGCCCTGCGCGACGGTGGCGCTCGCCGGCGACACCGAGACCGCGAAGTCGTTGCCCACGACCGTGGTGACGATCGGATGTGAGATCGCGCACGAGTTCGAGTCGTTCGCGAACGTCGACTGCATCGCGAAGGACCCGGTCGAGAACGCCACGTCCTGCGCCGCTTGTGGTCCGGTCCCGCCGATCCACGCGCACTTGTCGGCGGCCTCGTACCCGACCTGATCCGTCCATCCTCCCGCAGGGTTCTGATCCGTGATGGTCTCCGCGTACTCGTGCCCCTCGACGATGGTGACGCCGTCGAGCACGCCGGTAGCGCCTGCGTTCACGAAGCTCGCACCGCAGCTCGCGCCGAGGTCGGTCACGTAGGGCAGGTTGGTGAAGGCGACGTCGCCGTACGGAGACACCGCGGCGCCGCCGGTGAGCGTCGAGTCGCCGTTGTAGTCGTGGTACGCGCAGAACTGCCCGGCTCGGGTGTTGAAGCCGTCAGGATGCGTGTGCGTCGGCGACACCACGACGTACTGGGCGTTCCGGTTCGCCGCCGCGCTCGTGTTGCCGAAGTGCGCCGCCGCGGCGATCGCCTCGAGCGCCAGCTGGTGACCGGACGCCTGGTTCGGGGCCGCCGCCGATCCGTCGACCCACACGCCCGCGAGGGCCCCACCGGTCGGGTAGCCGACATGCGCGCTGTTCGCAGGGCACGACGTCGCGCCGGTGCTCACACCTTCGCAGTACTGCGTCATGACACCCGACCACGTCTCGCCGTTCGTCCCGAGGCCCGCGAGGAGCGCCTGGACGCGGGGCGCGATTCCCTGCGGGTCACCGGAGAGGTGGACGTAGCCATCCGCGCCGGTCGACGAGGTGCCCCACTGCGAGCCCCAGAACACGACGTACACGCGCGGGGATCCGGTGGTGACACCGATTCCGTCGACGCCCCCGCCGTACTCGAGCAGCCCGCGGCCCGACGCCTGGCCCGCCTGGTGCGGGTCGCGTGCCCGGCCACGCGCCTCTTCCACCGTCGGGTACACGACCCGGGTCGGGCCGTGGCGTCCCTCGGGTCCGGGACGCGTCGGCTCGACCGGCACTGTGGTCGACGACGGGTCGGCCCACGCGGGAGCCGCGATCGCGAGCACGCCGGCGACTGCCACCACCACGGCACACAGGGCGACGAGGAGATGCGAGCACCTCGGACTCACGCCGCGGGACTGTTGCATGGCCGACCCCTCTCGCTGCCGTCAACGTCGGCTATCTCCCACGCGGAGCCGGGAGCGCCCGCCCTCTCGGGCGGAGAGGCTACTGCCGGCACCTGGCCGCGCGGCGCGCGGCAGGAACCCGTTCGAGGCAAGCGCGAGCGTGGTGGGCGTTGAGGGCTTCGATCCCCCGACTCCGCCTTGTAAGGGTGCCTGGCGGGGTACGGAGCCGTGCGCACCCGTTCACCGCTTATGGTCGGCACGCTGCGAACGGCTCCGAATCGGAGCGGTCGCGGGATTTTCGCGGGACGCGCTCAGTACGACGCAGCGCGCTTTCCCTGGCCACTCGCCCGCGGGTAGAAGCCCCGGTCGATCGCCTCTCGCTTCCAGCGATGGACGGTGGTGCGATTCACGCCGTTAGCAGCCGCGATCGGACGCGCGTAGTCGTCGCCGTTCGCTTCGAGGTCCCGAATCACACGCGCAACGGACTTGTAGAACTCGTCTGGCCACCCGTGTCCGCGGCGGTTCGGTAACGCCACGCGCTTCGATGGACGTTCCAGCCTGCAGTCAACATCGGCGCTACTGAACGAGCGGTTGTAGACGTCGAAGTTGCCCCAACCGGCCGCGCGGACGTTTGCGCGGAGCCGGGGTCGCAACAAAGTGCCTCCGTCGAGCATCATCTCGTCGAC
>DASPTH010000040.1:0-5107 GCA_035623515.1 Acidimicrobiia bacterium | reverse complement strand
CTTCACGCAGATGGCCGCATACGCGGAGAACGCGCCCGTGATCGTGGAGCGGGCGGAAGGTCGCGAGCTCGTCGACGTCGACGGTCGTCGCTACTTCGACGCGATCTCGTCGTTGTGGGTGAACACACTCGGGCACCGCGTTCCGGAGCTCGACGACGCGGTGCGCTCGCAGCTCGAGCTCGGCGCGCACTCCACCATGCTCGGCAACGGCAACCGCGTCGTCATCGAGCTGTCGGAAGCGCTGGCACAGGTCGTGCCCGTCGTCGACCCGCACTTCTTGTACGCGTCGGACGGCGCGTCGGCCGTCGAACAAGCGTTGAAGATCTCGTTCCAGTTCTGGATGAACCGCGGTGCACCTTCACACACGCGTTTCCTCGCCTTCGGCGGCGCGTACCACGGCGACACCATCGGCGCCCTGTCCGTCGGTGACGGCGGGTTCGGCACCGACCGGTTCGACGCGCTCCGCTTCCCGGTGCTGCGGGCACCGGCGTTCGCCGACGCCCACTGCTTCGACGCGGCCGTCGAACTCGTCGCCGCTCACGCCCCGGAGCTGGCGGCGGCGATCGTGGAGCCGCTGGTGCAGGGCGCCGGGGGCATGCACCTCGCCGATCCCGCGGGTTTGGCGCGGTTCGGTGCGGCCTGCCGCGACCACGGGGTGCTCCTGATCTGCGACGAGGTCGCCACCGGCTTCGGTCGCACCGGCACGCTGTTCGCGTCGGAGCAGTGCTCGCTGCAGCCCGACCTGCTCGTGCTGGGAAAGGGCATCACGGGCGGGTACCTCCCGCTCTCGGCCACCGTAGCGAGCGGGCACGTGTACGACGGCTTCCTCGGCGCCGACCTCGGCGAGCAGACCTTTTACCACGGCCACTCCTACTCCGGGAACGCGCTCGCCGCCGCGGTCGCGCTCCGGCACCTCGAGCTCCTCGACGCGTGGGATGTGCTCGAGAACGTGCGCGCGCGCTCCGACGAGCTGCGCGCGCTGCTCGACGACCGCATCGCGTCGCATCCCGCGGTGAAGGAGGTCCGGCTCTGCGGCCTCATGGGCGGCGTCGAGCTGGCGCCGCCCGACGACAACTTGCGGTGGGGCCGGCGCGTCTGCGCGGCGGCGATCGCGCGCGGGGTGCTGCTGCGCCCCCTCGGCGACGTCGTCGTGCTCATGCCGCCTCTCACCACCACCTCTCCGGAGCTGCACCGGGTCGTGAGTGCACTGGGTGAAGCACTCGACGAGGTGTGCACCCCGTGAGTTGGGACGACTGGGCCGACCACGAGGCGAAGCTCGTGCACGACGCCGGCCGCTGGCGCGCCCCGCGTGACCTGGACGCGCGTGGGCCCACCGGAACCTTCGAGGGACGCGCGGTGGTGTCGTTCGCGTCGAACGACTATCTCGGGCTCACCCAGCACCCCGCGGTGATTGCCGCCGCCCACGACGCGCTCGACCGGTGGGGCACCGGGGCGGGTTCGGCACGCCTGATCGTGGGCTCGCGACCCGTGCACTCGCGGCTCGAGGGCGCGCTGGCCGACTGGAAGGGCACCGAGCGGGCGGTCCTGTTCAGCACGGGGTTCGCCGCGAACCTGGGCGTCATCGGTGCGCTCGCCGATCGCGACACGCTCGTGTGCTCCGACGAGCTGAACCACGCGTCGATCATCGACGGCCGCCGTCTCGCCCGCGCTCCCCTGGCCGTCTTCCGCCATCGCGACGCCACGCACGTCGACGACATCCTCACGTCTGCGCGCGGGGTGCGTGCGCTCGTGGTGTCGGAGACCATCTTCTCGATGGACGGAGACGCCGCACCGGTCGACGACCTCCGCGAGGTCTGCGATCGCCACGGCGCGCTGCTCGTGCTCGACGAGGCCCACGCAGTGCTCGGGCCGTCGGTCGCATCCTCCGACCACGTGCTGCGCGTCGGCACCCTGTCGAAGACCCTCGGTGCGCTCGGGGGGTTCGTCGCGGGGCCCCAGCGCTTCACCGACCTCCTGGTGAACCGCGCCCGGTCCTTCATCTTCACGACCGCATCCACGCCGGCCGACGCCGCCGCCGCGCTGGCGGCCATCGACGTGGTGCGCTCGGCCGAGGGCGGCGCGCTCCGCGCCCGGCTGCGGGCGCACGTCGACCGGCTCCGCCCCGGGCATCCGTCGCCGATCCTCCCCTATCTCTGCGGCAGCGAGCAGCGGGCCCTCGACACCGCCGCCGCGCTGCTCGACGATGACATCCTCGTCACCGCGATCCGGCCACCGACGGTCGCGCCGGGGACGTCACGGCTGCGGGTCACGCTCTCGGCTGCGCACACCGACGATCAGGTCGAGCACCTCGCCCGCGCGCTCGCGGCGCACCTGCCGCAGACGTGATCCAGCGCCCAGGTCGGCTCGTCTTCGTCACCGGCACCGGTACGGGGGTCGGCAAGACGTGGTGGGCGGCCGCGAGTGCACGAGTGCTCCGTGACGCGGGTGTGAGGGTGAGCGTGCGCAAGCCCGTGCAGTCGGGTGCGGAGACGCCGAGCGACGCCGACGTCCTCGGCGGCGCCACCGCGGAGCGCGCCGACGACGTGTGCCTCCCGCACCGCCGGTACCGCCTGGCGTGGGCACCGCCGATGGCGGCGACCGAGCTCGGGCGCCCCGCGTTCACCGTCGCCGACCTCGTCGGCGAGCTCGCGTGGCCCGACGGCACGCAAGTTGGCCTCGTGGAAGGCGCCGGCGGCCCGCGGTCCCCAATCGCTTCCGACGGCGACAACGTCGACTTCGCGCGCGCGCTCGCACCCGACGCGGTCGTCCTCGTCGCCGAGGCCGGCCTCGGTGCCATCAACGCAGTTCGGCTCGCGGCCGACGCGCTCTCCGGCTTCGAGCTCCACGTCGCGTTGAACCGCTTCGGCGACGACGCGCTCCACGCCCGCAACCGCGAGTTCCTGGCCGATCGCGCCGGGCTGCACGTGGTGGTCACGCCCGCGGAGCTGAGCACCTCGCTGGCCGGATGAGCGGCGCGGAACCGAACCCGAGGATTTACCGTGGAGCGATGGCGACACCGCTGACCGTCGGAGTGCCCCGCGAGCGGAAGGACGGCGAGCACCGTGTCGCCATCACCCCCGACGGGGTGCACGAGTTGACCGTGCACGGCGTGCCGGTGCTCGTCGAGGTGGGCGCAGGCGCGGGATCCTCCATCGCCGACGCCGACTATCGCAGCGCGGGTGCCGCGCTGCTCACGGACGCCGCCGACCTCTGGGGTCGTGCCGACCTCGTGCTGAAGGTCAAGGAGCCGCAGCGCGACGAGCTGACGTTCCTTCGACCGGGACTCGTGCTCTTCACGTACCTGCACCTCGCCGCGTACCCGGACGTCGCCGAGGCGCTGCTCGAACAGAAGGTCGTCGGCGTGGCCTACGAGACGGTCCAACTGGAGTCGGGTGCGCTCCCGCTGCTCGCGCCGATGAGCGAGGTGGCGGGACGGATGGGACCGCAGGTGGGCTCGCACTTCCTCGAACGCGAGCACGGCGGACGGGGCGTCCTCCTCGGCGGCGCGCCCGGCGTGCGTCCCGCGCGCGTCGTGGTGATCGGCGCCGGGAACGTCGGGTGGAACGCGGCGTGGATCGCCCAGGGCATGGAGGCCGAGGTTCTGCTGTTCGACCGCAACCTCGACCGACTGCGGTGGGTCGACCAGATCCACCGGGGGCGGATCATGACGCTCGCCAGCACGCGCCTCGCCGTCGACCGCGCGGTCGCCGACGCCGACCTCGTGATCGGCGCCGTGCTGGTCCCCGGCGGGCGGGCCCCGGTCGTGGTCTCGGATGGCATGCTCCGCACGATGCGCACCGGCTCGGTGATCGTCGACTGCGCGATCGACCAGGGCGGCAGCGTGGAAGGCATCGAGGAGACTTCACACGCCGACCCGGTGTACGAGCGTCATGGCGTGCTCCTCTACGCGGTCGGCAACATCCCCGGCGCGGTCCCGCACACGTCCACGTATGCGCTCACCAACGCGACGCTCCCGTACACGGTCACGCTCGCGACCCAGGGTGTGGCCGGCGCGGTCCGGGAGCACTCCGAGCTCCGGCCGGGTGTGAACACCGCGGCCGGTCGGGTCACGAACGCGGCGGTCGCCGCTGCGCTCGGGCGCGAGGCGGCGTCACTGGCCGACGCGCTGTCGTGACGGCCGCCGATCACCAGCCCTCGACGGATGCCCGGCTCCCGAGGTGCATCCAGCGCGCGAGGTCGGGCGCCGCGAGCTGGCTGACCCGCTCGCGGTAGTGCGCGAGATCGTCGGCGTCGAGGACATCACGCCACTGACCGCTGCTTCCGGAGTGGAAGAAGCCCTCGATGTCGCGAAAGATCCCTATGTCGGCGTTGGGCGCGACCTCGGCAGCTCGTTCTCGCATGCGCTCGAAGCCCGCCGCCGGCGCGAGTTCGCGCAGTCGCTGGTTCGACACGCTGATCCGCAGCACGTCGGCGAGGCGTCGCAGCTCACCGATCAGGTCCGCCTCCAGGTCGGAGTAGTGGAACAACGAGACGTTCTCGCGCTCGCGCGCGACCCAGAACGTGTCCACGTGGTGCAGCAACGCGCGCAGGCTCGACCCGATCAGGTGCGGCGGGCGGTCGTTGTCGACCCACATGCAGAAGCGAACCCTCGCGTCGTCGGGACGACCTCCCATGGGTGATCGCTGGAGCAACTCGTCGGTATCCGCGGTCCCGACGGCCGTCGCGCGCACGCGCAGCACCTGTTTGACGTCCATGTTGCTCCAGTGGTGGTCCATCGACATCGCCACGTCTCGGGGATCGCGACCGACGCACAGGTACGTGACGCGGTCGTCGTGGGGAAGGCCGTCGAACGGCGTGTGGGTCTTGATGAAACGCCGGTGACGCTGGGCGGAGAGCGTCGTGAGCACGTCGTCGAGGCGCTGCGTCGATTGATCCAGCCACGGCGAGATCTGGGTGAGAGGTTGCTCGAACTGCCAGTCGTCGAAGATCAGCAGCGCGCAGAGCATCTGCGTCCACGTGGTGCCGCATTTGGGCGACGTGCTGATGACGACGTCGTCGGGGCGGAACTCGAACCCGTCCCACTGCGAGCTGTCGCACATCCACGTCCGGTAGCGCAGCCGATCGGTCACCGAGCCTCCCCACGGTT
>DASPTH010000039.1:0-3617 GCA_035623515.1 Acidimicrobiia bacterium | reverse complement strand
GGCATGGTCGTGGTCGGCATGGCTGGTTCTTCCAGTGGGTCGCACGGGGGTCCGGGAAGTCCGGTGATGCTGACCGTCGCCGGACTGGCGTCTCCGGTGGGTTTGGATCCGACCGATGTTGTCTTCGCCTGGCGCGTGCGCGACGCGCGTCGCGGAACGGTGCAGAGCGGGTATCGCATCGTCGTGTCGCGGGTTCGGGCGGGGGCGCACGAGACGGCGCCGATGATCTGGGACAGCGGACGGGTGTGGTCGGCGGCGAACGCGTTCGTGCCCTACCGGGGACCCGCCCTCGCTCCCGACGCGGTCTATCGGTGGCAGGTGCAGACCTGGGACGGGTCCGGCCGGGTGAGCGCGTTTTCCGCGCCGGGGTCGTTCGAGACCGGATTGCGGGACGAGGATTGGCGCGCGGACTGGATCCAGCGGCCGGCGAGCGTGACGACCGAGCCGGACCAGTACACCTACGCGCGTCGGGAGGCGGTGTTGGACGGCTCGCCGATCGTGCGCGCCCGCGCGTACGTGTCGGGTGATCAGCAGTACGAGTTGTACGTGAACGGCACTCGGGCGGGAAAGGGGCAGGCGTACAGCTATCCCGACACGCAGTACTACGAGACTCTCGACGTCACGCGGTTGCTCCGTGCGGGCGGCGCGAACGCATTCGGTCTGGTGTACGCCTGGGACGGTCCGACGAAGGGTCACCCGGCCGGTACGCCGGGTGTGATCGCGCAGATCTCGGTGCTGCATCGAGACGGTCGTGTGGAGACGGTCGCGACGGACGGGTCGTGGCGGGTACGACGAGGCGCGTGGCTACCGGGTACCCAGCGCGACCTGGAGGGCGACCTCGTCCATCACACCGAACACATCGACGGGCCGGCGCAGCCGATCGGCTGGGACCGGCCCGGCTTCGACGACCACTCCTGGGCGCCGGCGACGGTCCTCGGAAGGGCAGGCGTTGCTCCCTGGACGCACCTCGTGTCCGTCCGGACCCGTATCGTCGAAGAACCGGTGCGCGCGGTCTCGCTCACCCGTCTCGCCTCGGGTGCGGTCGTCGCCGACTTCGGCAAGGTCTACGCCGCGGTCCCGACAGTGAGGTTCCACCACGGGACCGCAGGTCGGGTCATCGAGATGCGAGCCGGGTATCTCCTCGACGAGCCGGCGGCGGGCGAGTCGCTTCCCGGCGTCGTCGGACAGGTCTCGGTGGACCACGGCACCCAGCACACCGACATGAGCTACACGTACGTGCAGCGTGGCGGTGTCGAGCAGTTCCACCCGTTCGACTACCTCGGGTTCCGCTACTTCCAGATCGACGATCCCGGCGAGCCCCTTTCGGCAGCCGATGTGGTCGCGCTGACCCGCCACACCGCGGTTGCCGACGAACACGCGGCCACGTTCTCGTCGCCCAACCCGACCGTCAACGCAATCTTCGAACTCGGGCGCCACTCCGCGCTCTTCAGTGCTCAGGAGCAGTTCCTCGACACGCCCACACGCGAGAAGGGCCCGTGGTTGTGGGACGGCTACAACGAGTCGGTGACGGCCATGGCTGCCTTCGGGGAGCAGAACCTCACCCGCAAGTCGCTCGTCGAGTTCGCACAATCGCAGGCCCGGTACTGGCCGAACGGCGCCGTCAACAAGATCTATCCGACTGGTCTCGGCGCGCTCGACATCAACGAGTTCACCGAGATCTATCCGGAATGGGTGTGGCAGTACTGGATGCACACGGGCGACCGGGCGTTGCTCGCGCAGGTCTACCCGGTGCTCACGAACCTGTCGGACTACGTGCACGCGTCGATCGACCCATCGACGGGTCTGGTCACCAAGTTGCCGGCGACGAACATCTATTACGACTTCCCCACGGTCACCCGCATCAACGTGTTGGGCGTCAACGTGTTTCGGCGAGTCGGCGACATCGGCGCCGCCCTCGGCCGCCCCGCTCCCGAGATCGCCTACCAACGCGCACGCCGGAGCGAGCTCATGGACGCGATCAACAGTCGCCTCACGCGTCCCGACGGCACCTACGCCGACGGGCTCGAGGCCGACCAGAACCAGACCCCACGAGCGTCACAAGACACCAACGCGTGCGCGCTCGTCTACGGCGTCGTACCTCCGGCACACCAAGCCGTCGTGGGCGCGTTCGTCGCAGCACTCGGCATGAGCGCACCTCCCCGAACCGCGAGCGAGGTCCTCGACGCGCTCTCGCTCACGCGCCACGACCGTGACCTCGTCCGTATCCTCACCGACGCCACGATCGACGGGTGGGCAAACGTTCTGGCGCGAGGCGGCACCTTCACCTGGGAGGTGTGGGAGCCGTCCGACCTCATCGGCGACAGCATGTCGCACGGCTGGGGCGCGAACGTGCTCGTCAGCATCCAACGTGCGCTGTTGGGCGTGACTCCCACCGCCCCCGGTTACCAGGCGTTCGCGGTCGAGCCCCCCAGCGCGGGCCTGGCGTCGGCGAGTGGGACCGTACCCACGCCGCAAGGCACGATCACCGTCGGCTGGCAACGTCCGACGGCCACCGAGACCGCATTCACGATCGACGTCACCGTGCCCCCCAACGCCGGCGCGACGGTCTCTCTCCCGGCCAAGAGTCCGGACGACATCACCGAGAACGGGGAGGCACTCGCCCACGCCACCGACCTACACCTCGTGCACATCGACCGGGGAAACGCCGTCATCCACCTCGGCTCCGGTACCTACCACCTCCGAGCCTCGGCCCGGAGTTGAAGTCAGCTCGATTGGTCGAGTACTGGAGCGAGCCACGGCACCGCGTTCCGCGCCGCGATGCGGGCTTCGTCCTCGGACGCGAACTCGCGGCCCGAGTAGTACCCGACTGGTGTCCACGCGCCCATGTCCTCGGGATCGCGCCGGAACTCTTCGAAGCCGAACGTGCCATCGGGTCGAGCGAAGATGTCGACGCATCGGTCGACGGCAGGAGTCGACGGGCTGGCCAGGACCTTCCACGAGGGGTCGAGTCGCGCAGACATGATGGGCACGGTACGCGCCGCGAATGAGCGGGGACATCGGAGTTCCGACGCGCCAGATCTGATGCCGCTCGGCTCGGCTCGGCGCTTCAGCACCGGACGCACGCACAGGGCCCGTTCATTTAGGTGCGTCGTGCGGGGTGTGACGACTGCGCGTGACAAGGGCCGCGAGCGATTGACGAAGCACGTGTCGAGGCCGTCCGCGATCGCCTGGTGAGGCGCGGGGACAGCCCGCCGTAGCACATGCTGCGGGTGATGCGTCGTGCGACGTCAGCGTGCCGTTCGAAATCGTCCTCGCCCCCGCACGCCTCGTCGAGAACTCAGCCTCGATCCACCAATTCGGGGGCCAGCAGGATCGTTCGCCTTCTTTGCAGCGACGGAAGCTACCCACCTCGGGATCTGCCGCGCGCATGATGACCGATGCCTCCACTCGGTCGTCGTTCTTGGCTGCACCCGCAATCAAATGCGGCCAACCCGACGACCGGTGGATAGCACCTGTCCGCGCGGTTTCTCAGGCGCGGCTCACGTCGATCGCGACGGGGACGGGGTTGCTGACGATGTCGCGGACGGGCGAGTACCTCGTGAGCTGGGCCAGCTCGGCGAGCTGGTCGTCGTCGAAATCGCCGGTGGCCTTGAAGG
>DASPTH010000037.1:0-9150 GCA_035623515.1 Acidimicrobiia bacterium | reverse complement strand
GCTCCGACGAGAGCACGTCGACCGCGGCGAGGACGGCGAGGAGCCCGGCGACGGGATCGACCACCGACACGCGCCCGAGCCGGGGCGGGTCGTAGCGCGCCGCCCAGCCGCCGCGGCACTCGGCGGCGCTGCCGTAGCCCGGCCGGTCCTCGTTCGCAAACGCGGCGATGCGCACCCGCGCGACGGGCGGGTCGTCCAGCCCGATGTTGTGCAGCACACGTGGGGTGGTGCCGTCGACGAGGAGGTCGGCGCCGCCCAGCTCCGTCGCGAAGCGATCACGGTCGGCACCGTCGCCGAGGTCGAGCGGACGCACCTCGCACCCGCACAGCAGCGCGTCGCGCAACGGGAAGGGGTCGAGACGGCGCGGATCGGTGACGCGGACCACGTGGGCACCGAGCGTCGCGAGCACGAGTCCCGTCAACGGCGCCGCCCACGTGGCGCCGAGCACGACCACGCGGACTCCGCCGAGACGTGGGGCGACGGGCGGCCACGGGACGCGGGGCGCGATGGCGGGCTCCTGCCTCACCGCGACTGCGGGCAGCATCCAGGCGCCTGCCTCGGCGTCGACGACCTCGGCCGGCAACGTCGAGAGGTCGCCGCCGAGCGACGCAACCATGGCATCGAATTCGGGACGCACGGTCGGCGGTCCGGGGTGCACCCAACCGTCGGCGGCGCGCAACAGCACCGGAGGCTCGAGCAGACCCACGGCGCCGGGCCGCGCCGGAGTGAGCAGTGGTACGCCGAGGGCGTCGCACAGCTCTCGCACGGCCCGTCGCGCCACCGCGACGCCGGGCTCACGAGCGGTGACGGTGCTCATTCACCCTCGAACGTCGGCGCCCGCTTCTCGAAGAACGCAGCGATGCCTTCGGCGCGATCGCGCGTCGTCGAGAGCAGGAGGTTGAGGTCGGACTCGAGTCGATGGCCATCGGCAATGGTGAGGTCGCGGCCACGCAGCACCGCCTCGCGCGCGGCCGCTTGCGCGCGCGGCGCCCCCGCGGCAAGACGGTCGGCAAGCTCGCGCGCGTGCTCTTCCGGGTCGCTCGCGCAGATCGCGACGCCGCTGCGCTCCAGGACGCGCGCGTCGGCGACCTCCCCGACGACGAGCAACCGCAAGGCCAACGCGACGCCCGCGGCGCGGGTGAGCCGCTGCGTCCCGCCCCAGCACGGCAGCGCGCCGGCCGCGACCTCCGGAAACGCCATCGTCGCGTGCTCCCCGACCACCCGGACATCGGCCGCGAGCACCACTTCGGCGCCGGCGCCGATCGCGGGGCCGTCCCAGACGGCGACGGTCGGCGCGGGGAACTGCGCCAACAGCGCGGCGGGATCGCGCAGGCCCGCGGGCGTGAGCGGCCGCGGCTCCTCCGCGCCGACCCCGGCCGGCGCGTCGACGAGCAGGGCGCGCGGGGGATCGTCGGCGAGTCGCGTGAGCGACGCGACGAGCGACGCGCACGCGGGAGCTGCGAGATCGGCGAGCGGACCGGGTGCGAGCGTGATCCTGGCGACGCGCGCGGCACCCGTCCCGCCCATGGGTTCAGCTCCCGAGCCGCGCGAGCTCGCGCACCTCGGCGCGCTCCTCGTCGGTCAGCTGCCAGGCCGTCGTCGCCGCGGCGTTCGCGTTCACCTGTTCCGGCGACGTGGCGCCGGCGATGACGCTCGCGACCGTCGGGGAGCCCGCGAGGTACGACAGGGCGAGCTCGGGGAGCGTGTGGCCGTGGTCCTGCGCGTACGCGGTGAGGCGGTCGACCGCGTCCATGCGGTCGTCGGAGAGCATCATGCTGGCGCGCTCACCCCAGGCGGCGAGGCGCGTGCCCTCGGGTGCCGCTTCGCCACGCTTGTACTTCCCGGTGAGCACACCGCTCGCGAGCGGGAAGTACGGCATGAGCGTGATGCCCAGCTTCTCGCAGGCCGGGATCACGGACTCCTCCGCGGTGCGGTCGAGGACGCTGTAGTGGTTCTGTACGTTCACGAACTCGGGCACACCGCGCTCCTTGGCCGCGGCGGAGGCTTCCTCGAGCATCTCGGCGGTGAAGTTCGAGCAGCCGACCTCGCGCACCTTGCCCTCGGCGATGAGCTGGCCGAACGCCTCGAGCGTGTCGCCGATCGGCGTGGGATCGGGACGATGGAGCAGGTAGAGGTCGATGTAATCGGTCCCGAGGCGCGCGAGGCTGTTCTCGACCGCCTGCGCGATCCACTCCGGACTACCGCCGTTCACACCCTCGGGGGCACCGAACCCGCTGACCTTCGTGGTGATGACGGCCTCGCCCCGGCGTTTCCCGAGCGCGCGCCCGAGGAACTGCTCCGACAGACCCCCGCCGTAGCTCTCCGCGGTGTCGAAGTTGTTGATGCCTGCGTCGAGGCACGCGTCGACGACGACCTTGACGCGCGCTTCGTCCATGCGTCCGCCGAAGTTGTTGCAGCCGAGCCCTGCCACCGTCACTTCGAGCGAACCGACCTTGCGTAGCTCCATGCTCATCTCTCCCTGTGTCGCGTGCGCCCCACGCTACCGCCGAAGCGAGAAGGAGGTCACTGGTAGGGTCGGTGAGCGTGACAGTCGTACGCGAGCGTCGGGACCACGTCGAGGTCCTTCGCATCGACCGGCCCGAGGCCAAGAACGCGGTGAACGACGTCGTCGCGCACGCTCTGGAGGACGCGCTCGACGACGTCGAGCGCGACCCAGCCGTACGCGTCGTCGTGCTCACAGGAACCGGCGACACCTTCTCGGCCGGCGCCGACCTCAAGATGGTCGCCGCCGGTGACTCGCGAGGCTTCGTCACGCAACGCGGCGGGTTCGCCGGGTTCGTGCAGCGCGACTTCCCGAAACCGGTCATCGCCGCGGTGAACGGCACCGCGGTCGCCGGCGGGTTCGAGATCGCGCTCGCCTGCGACTTGATCGTCGCTGCCGACACCGCGGTGTTCGGGCTCTTCGAGGTCAAGCGTGGCCTGTTCGCCGCGGGCGGCGGGCTGATCCGCCTCCCGCGCCGAGTGCCGCTCGCCCTGGCGATGGAGATCGCCATCATCGGCACCACGATCGACGCGGCGCGTGCGTACTCGGTCGGACTGGTGAACCGAGTGGTCCCGGCCCCCGAGGTCCTCGACACCGCGATCACGCTGGCCGACGAGATCGCCGCGAACTCGCCGCTCGCGGTCCGGAACTCGAGGCGCATGGTACGAGAGGCGGGCGATCTCTCCGAAACCGAGGCCTGGGCCCGGAGCAGCGAGCTCTCGCGGGAGGTGTTCGCGTCGCCCGACTCGGTCGAGGGTGCCACGGCGTTCGCCGAGAAACGCCCTCCCGTGTGGCGCACCAGCTGAACGGCCACGCCTCGGGGCACGCGCGTCCGGCCGCCGTGGAACACTAGGTGGGGATGGACGAACCGGAGATCCAGCGGGAGCGGCGGATCTCGATCGAGCTCAAGTACTCGATCATCGCGATCCTCGTGGTGATCCTGTTCGTCGCGCTCCACGCGGCCGACGCGTTCCAGGGCGTCAACGACACGGTGCAGGACGGCGTCGACCGTCTCTCGCGTCTCGGCAGCATCGGCTTGTTAATCCTCGCGTTCCTGGCCAACGCCTCCCTGATCATCCAGATCCCGTACACGCTGCCGCTGCTCTCGGCCGCGCTCGGCGGTGCGGGCTTCGTCAGCATGATGATCCTCGGCGTGGCATCGGGGTTGGGTGCCGGTCTGGGCGCCCTGGCCGGGTACAAGGTGGCTGAAGCGCTGGTCGGGCGGAACACCCCGCCGGCGGGCGGCCGCCTCTTCCGCTGGCTGTCGCGCAACGTCGACGAGAAGCCGCGCGCGACGAAGTTCGTCATCTTCGGCGTCGCCGCGTCGCCGCTGCCCGACAGCACGGTCGTCATGCCGCTCGCACTCGTGCGCTACGGGATACGGCGCGCCGCCCTGCCCCTCTTCCTCGGCAAGTTCGCGCACAACGTGCTGATCGCGCTCATCTTCTACGGCTTCGCCTCCTGGTCCGCCGACCACATCTCGCACGAGACGAGCACCGACCTCGCCCTCGCGGTGGCCGTGGTCTTCGTGCTCCTCGTCGCGTACTCGGCCGAGAAGGCGCGGGCGGGAGCGTTGCAGCCGCGGACCGGCCCCGAGACCGGCGGCCTGGCCGAGCCCCCCGCTTCCGGCTGATCGCGGTCGTCCCCTCGGGCGTCAACGCCCGCGAGGGATGACTCCGGGAGCGGCTGCTCCTAGAATGCGCGCTCATGGGAACGGCCGGCGGCGCCATCCGAGTGGAGGAGCTGGCCCGCCGCGCCGACGTGTCCGTCGACACCATCCGCTTCTACCAGAAGCGCCAGCTCCTGCCCCCGCCGCGGCGGGAGGGCCGCGTGGCCTGGTACGACGCCGCCCACGAGAGCCGGCTCGGCCGGATCAAGGAGCTCCAGCGCGAGGGCTTCTCGCTGGCGGTGATCCGCCGCCTCCTCGACGGGGAGCTCGACGCCACCGACGTGCCGCTCGCCGCCGCGGTCGCGGGGGCCCAGCAGGGGGACACCGGCCTGCTCGACCTCGACGAGCTCGCCGGGCGGGCGGGCCTCCCCCGACCGCTCGTGGAGGCGGTCGTGCGCGAGGGCTTGCTCGTGCCCCAACTCCGCGACGGTGAGCCGCGCTACACCGAGGACGACGTCGAGTTGCTGCGGTCGGGCCTCCGGCTGCTCGAGGCGGGCTTCCCGCTCAACGAGCTGCTCGCGTTGGCGCGCAAGCACCACGACGCGACCCGGGAGATCGCGAGCGACGCGGTGGAGATGTTCGACGCTCGTGTCCGCCGCCCGCTGCAGGCCTCCGACCTGTCCGACGACGAGAAGGCCGAACAGCTCGTCGACGCCTTCCGCACGCTCCTCCCCACGGTCACCGCGCTCGTCGCCCACCACTTCCGCAGCGTGCTCCTCGAGGTCGCGCAGGAGCACCTCGAGTCGGTCGGCGACGAAACCGAACTGGCGGCGGCCCGCAACGAGCCCGACTGGGAACGCGCATGAGCCCGTTGGCGGTCCGGCGCCCGTCGCTCCCCGAGGGCGACGAGAAGCGCCACGAGGTGGAGCGCATGTTCGACCGCGTGGCGCCGAGCTACGACCGGATGAACCGCGTCATCTCGCTCGGGCTCGACCGCGGGTGGCGCCGTCACACCGTCGACGAGCTCGAGTTGTCCCCCGGGTCGCTCGTGCTCGACCTCGCGTGCGGCACCGGCGATTTGTGCAACGACCTCACGGCCGGTGGCTTCGCCGCGGTGGGGGTCGACTCGTCGGCCGGCATGCTCGGCGCCGCCCATGCGGGCGTCCCGCTCGTCCGCGGCGACGCCGCGCGCCTGCCGATCCGCGACGCCAACTTCGACGGCGTCGTGTGCGGGTTCGCGTTGCGAAACTTCGTCGAGCTCACCTCGGTCTTCAGCGAGATCGCACGCGTGCTGCGGCGTGGGGGGCGCTTCGCCGCCCTCGACGCCACCGTGCCCTCCAACCCGCTGCTACGAGCCGGCAACGCGCTGTGGTTCCGCGGCGCGGTGCCGTTGCTCGGCCGCATCCTCGCGCACGACCGGCAGGCGTACTCCTACCTGCCCAGGAGCACGGCGTACCTCCCCACACCGGCCGTCCTCGGCGATGCGTTGGGCGAAGCCGGCTTCTGCGACGCGCGACACCACACGCTCACCGGCGGATCCGTCCTCGTGTTGACGGCGACGCGCGCATGACCGCGTCGCCGGCCCGCGCGCGTTACCGCGCCGTCACCCGTGAAACCGAACCCCGGGCCGACGCGCGTGACGCGCTCGGCGCGCTCGGCCGCGATGGGTTCGCGTGGCTGCACCACGGGACTCGGCTGGTGGCGTCCGGCGTGGCCGCGAGGGTGTCGCCGCCCGACGTGCCGGCGACGCTGCTCGCGGTCGAAGCCGACGATCCCGTCGGCCTGCCGGGCAGCGGCCCCGTCGCCGTGGGCGCGCTCCCGTTCGACCCCGAGGCACCCGGGGAGCTCGTGATCCCGGCGCGCGTCCTCGGCCAGGTCGACGGGCGAGCGTGGATCACGGAGCTCGAACCGGTCACCGATGGCGCGTTGGGCACACGGCCACCGCCTGCTCGGTTCTCCGTGGTCGGTACCCAGTCGCGCGCGGAGTGGCGCGCGATGGTCGAAGCGGCGCTCGCCGCGATCGGCCGCGGCGAGCTCGAGAAGGTCGTGCTCGCGCGTGAGGTGCTCGTCGACGCCGACGAGCCGTTCGACGTACGCGCCGTCGCCGCGCGGTTGGTGTCGCAGCAACCGGGTTGTTTCGTCTACGTCGCCGACGGGCTGGTCGGCGCCAGCCCGGAGCTCCTCGTCCGGCAGAGAGGCAGCGACGTCGAGTCGCTCCCCGTAGCCGGGACCGCGATCGCCGACGGCGACGACGCGTCACTCCGCGCGCTGGCAGCATCGGTGAAGGACCAGCGCGAGCACCGCTTCGTGGTCGATGCGATCGTCGACTCCCTGCGGGAACACTGCATCGAGCTCGACTCGAGCGCGCTGCCCGAGGTGGCCGTGTTCGGCCACGTCGCCCACCTCGCGACGCGCGTGCGCGGCCGGCTCCGCCGACCCACCGCCAGCGCGCTCGAGCTGGCCCAGCTGCTCAGCCCCACGCCGGCCGTCGGCGGTACGCCGCGCCGTGCCGCGCTCGACGCCATCCGAGCGCTCGAGGGCTTCGACCGCGGGCGCTACGCCGGCCCCGTCGGGTGGGTCGACGCGCACGGGAACGGCGAGTGGGCGATCGCACTGCGCGGCGCGGAGCTCCACGGCAACCGCGCTCGCCTCGTGGCCGGTGCTGGAATCGTCGACGGCTCCGACCCCGAGTCCGAGTGGGCCGAGACCCAGGCCAAGCTCGAACCGATGCTGCGCGCGCTCGTGCGCCCGTAGCGCGGCGTCTGGCGCGAGACCCGTTATCGCACCGAGTTCAGGCCGCCGTTCACGGAGATCAGCTGGCCGGTCACGAACCGCGAGCCGTCGCCGGCGAGGAAGACCATCACCGGTGCGAGGTCGACGTCGGGATCGCCCAGCCGCCCGCCGATCGGGATCTGCGCCGCCATCCGGGCGTCGTGCTGCGCCAGCGCTTCGGGTGTCATCCGCGCGCGGGATGCCTCGTAGAGCGGCGTCCACATCGCGGGCACGAGCGCGTTGGCGGTGATCCCCTCCGGGCCCCACTCCGCCGCGATCGTCCGCGTCCACGACATCACCGCGCCCTTCGACGCCGAGTAGTGGCCGCGGTACGGGCTCGCCTGCAGTCCGGCATCGGACGCGACGTTGATGATGCGCCCACCCGCGCCGCGCATCGCGCGGTACGCCGCCTGGTTCGTGTAGAGGGTGCCCTTGACGTTGACGGCAAAGACGCGGTCCCATTCCTCGTCGGTCACGTCGGCGGCCGCCGCACCGCCGCCGATGCCGGCGATGTTGGCCAACACGTCGAGGCCCCCGAAGTCGCGCACCACGTCGGAGAACGTGGCGTCGACCTGCGTCCGGTCGGCGATGTCGCAGTGGAGGTAACGAGCCGTGCCCGGGCCCTTGTCGTCCGCGTCGCGCGCGACCTGCGCGCCGAGCTCGTCGCGCAGGTCGAGCGACGCGACCGTCGCGCCTTCGGCCACGAACGCGCGCACGGTGGCCGCCCCGATGCCCCGGGCTCCTCCGGTAACGATGACGCGCTTGCCGTCGAGCTGCATCGGTTCCTCCCGTCTCAGGACCGCAACCGGCGGGCGACCGCCGCCCACACCTCGCGGTGGCGCGCGACGTTCGACGCACGGTCGGTGCGTACCACGATCACCTGCACGCCGCCATCCGACGTCGCGCCGGCCACCGCCTTCGCCACGTCGGCGCCACGGTCGATTTGGACGACCGGTAGGCCGTGGATCCCGGCGAGCGCGGCGATGTCGACACCGTGTGGGGTGCCGAAGAGCGTCTCGAAGTGATCGGGGAGCTCCGCCTGCGGGAGGAACGAGAAGATCCCGCCGCCGTCGTTGTCGATCACCACGAAGGTCGTGTCCACACCCCGGCCGGCCGCCCCGAGCAGACCGTTGCTGTCGTGCAAGAAGCACAGGTCGCCGAGCAGCGCGACCGTCGGAGCACCCGAGGCGGCGGCGACCCCGAGCGTCGTCGACACGAAGCCGTCGATGCCGTTCACCCCGCGGTTGGCCAGCACTCGGATGCCCGTGCGCGGCGCCGCGAAGCTCTCGACGTCGCGCACGGGCATGCTCGACGCGACGAGCAGCGATCCGCCGTCGGGCACCGCCGCGAGCACGTCGCGCGCGATGCGCCCCTCGAACGGCTCGTCCCAGCCGTCGACGAGATCGTCGATCGCCGCGCGAGCGTTCGCATCGGCTTCGCTCCAGGACCGCGACCACTCGTCGTCCACGGTGACGTCGCGCAGCCTCGGCATCAGTGCGGCCAGCAGCGCCCCGGCGTCGACCACGAGCCGCGCGCTCACCGCGTGCTGCGGATCGGGCCACGCGCCGTCGGGATCCACGAGCACCTGCCCGACGTCGGGATCCAGCCACTGCGTCGTGGTCTTGTTCGTGGGTGTCGCGCCGAGGCGCACCACGCCGTCGGGCCGGTGAGCGCCCGCGAACTCGGGGACGCGCAGCAGCGCGTCGTAGGTGGAGACAGTGCCGGGTGCGCGCAGGCCGGAGACCGGATCGGCCAGGACCGGCCAGCCCGTGGCCTCGGCGAACTCGAGCAGCGCCGCCGGCTCGACGTCGGCCCCCCACCCGGCCACCACCAGGCCACGGCGAGTACGGCGCACGAACGCGTCGAGCGCGTCGAGCATCTCCTCGCTCGGCGCGCGGGGCCCCGCGGCGCGCGCAACCCACGGCCGCCCGTCGGAGCGCCCCGGGGCGTCGACTGGCGGCGCGCCCGTCGGCACGAGCGGCTCGCGGAACGGAAGGTTGAGGTGCACCGGCCCGGCGGCAGGCCCGAGCGCATCGGCAACGGCGCGCGCCGCCAGCGACCGCCACTCGGCACCCGCCCCGGGATGGTCGTCGGGAACCCCGGCGTCGTGGAACCAGCGGACCGCGTCGCCGTAGAGCTTCAACTGGTCGACGGTCTGGCCCGCGCCGACGTCGCGCAGCTCGGGCGGTCGGTCGGCGGTGCACACGATCAACGGCACCCGGGCGTGGTGCGCCTCGAGCACGGCCGGGTAGAAGTTGGCTGCGGC
>DASPTH010000036.1:0-8062 GCA_035623515.1 Acidimicrobiia bacterium | reverse complement strand
CACCGTGGTCACCACGAGCACCGCGGAACCTGCTCCCGCGCTGGCGACGACGAGCACCGGCGGAACCCGCACTCCGGCGTCACGAGCGACGAGCATGAGATACGCCTCGCGCTCGAGTTGGTGTAGTCGGGTGAGCGTGAGGGGAGGACCGGAATCGCGGTACACGATGAAACGCCACACCTTCGCGATGAGGCGCGCGTCGGCCTCGTCGCGACCGATCACCTTCACGCGCATGACGTTGCCGTTGTCGTCGTCGGCGAACATCAACGTCGATCCTGTGGGCTGCGCGTCCGCGAGACGCACATTGTGGGCATGCAACTCGAGCTGAGCGAGCGCGCGACGCACCTGCTCGACGGTCGGTCGACCCCCCGGCGAGCCGAACAACAGGTGTACCGCGGCGGCGACCGTCCACCCGAGGATCACCGCGGCGACGAGGTCGTTCGGGTACGCGCGTCCGAGCGAGAGTGCGGCCACCGCCAACGCGAGCACGACGACGCGTCCCATCACGCGGGTCGGACGCGTGACGTAGGGACCGGCAGTGGAGATCACGGCGACCACGACCGCCACGCGTACCGAGGGGAAGACCTGTGAGGATCCGAACCTCGCCGCCGTCCGCAGGCTCCCAGCGAAAGTCGAGTGCGCCACGACGATCTCACCCATGAGGCGCGCCGCGAGCGACGTGACGACGCCCGCCACGATCAGGTCGCGAGCCAGACGCCACCGACGCGCGACGAGCGCGGCAACGACGACGATGCCGATCGCCCACAGCACACCGAGGCGGTACAGCGCGAGGAACACGGGATCGATGCGGCGTGGTACGCTGGCGACGAGGTCGTAGAGGGCCTGCTCGGTCGCGCTCACGTCTCCCGCGTGGCGGGCCGTCGCCAGCAGCCCCACGGCTCCGACGGCCACCCTGAGCCAGTCGCTCGTGCGACGCCGGAGCTGACGTTCCGCGGCGCGACCGAAGAGCCGCTCACGCAGACGTCGCTTCGGCGGCTCGCGGTCCGTCGAATCTGGCGGCAGCGTCATGGCGGTCACCGACGTGATCCCCGCGCGCTGCCTCGGTCCCACGCCCTGAGCATGCCCCACGCGCACCGTCCTCACGATGGCGCGAACGAGCGCGCCGGTGGGATGATCCCCGCCCCCGACGGCGAGCGTCGCCGTCCAGGAGGAGTGAGAGGGCCGTCATGGACAGTTCGTATCAAGCGTCGCCCGACGTCCACGTGTTGCCGTCGCACCTGACCATCCCCGGCGTCGGGACGTTGGTCGTGAACTCGTTCGTGCTCCTCGCGCAGGAGCCCGTGCTCGTCGACGCCGGGATCGTGATGGACCGGGACGCGTTCATGGAGTCGTTGCGCGCGATCGTCGACCCGGCGGAGATCCGCTGGGTGTGGATCACCCACGACGACGCCGATCACACCGGCTCACTGGAGGCGGTCATGGCGGCGGCGCCCAACGCGACGCTCGCAACCCATGCGCTCGGCGCGCTGCGCATCAGTACGTGGTGGCCCCAGGCCCTGGAGCGGGTGCGCGCGATCGTGCCCGGCGAAGCCTTCGATGTGGGTGACCGGAAGCTCAACACGTACCGGCCGCCGACGTTCGACAACCCCACGTCGATCGGGTTCCACGACAGCAAGACCGGCGCGTACTTCGCGGTCGACACCTTCGGGGCGATCCTCCCTGACGCGGTCCAGGACCTCGGCGACCTTCCCGAGGAGGCAGTGGTCGGCGGCATGTGCGCGTGGGTCTCGTTCGACTCGCCGTGGACCGGCTGGGTTGATCGTGGCCGCTTCGACCCGCTGCTCGACGAGGTCCGTTCGCTCGCGCCGAGCCAGATCCTCTCGGCGCACCTGCCCGCGAAGGGAGCGACGCCCGATCAGCTCCTCGACGTCCTCGGCATGAGCCCCGACCTCGACCCCTTCGAGCCGCCGAACGCCGAGGCGTTCGCCCAGATCGTGGCCGCGCTCGCGCCGCCCGGAGGCTGAGGGAGATCCAGCGCGGGATGTCGCGCTATCGAGCGTCGAGCGTGTAGAAGCGATCGAGCTCGGGCGCAGTCCCGAGGATCACGAGTCGTTTGCCGGCGACGCCGACGAGCCCGAGGGTGCCACCCGGCCCTCCGTACAGCGATTCGGGCAACCGGTGCCAGCGCGTGAGGTCAGTCGACACCCACGCGTCGGGATGGTTGGGGCTGCCGGAAGTGCCGGCTGCGACCCACAGCCCACCGGTACGCGTGACCGTCAGGACGGTTGCACCCGGAGCCGCGTCGAGGAAGGCCCGATCGACCGTCCACGTCCTGCCGTCGTCGTCGCTGCGCAACAAGGGCGTTGGAAGACCGCCACGGTCGACACTCTCGCCGAACGCGACGCTCGCCCTCGGTGCCACCGTGCGCAAGAGCAGTCGGTCGGGGACGACGAGCGCGATCGGCGCTCCCCACGAGCGGCCGCGCGCGGAATACCAGCCGGTCGTGGCCCAATAGCCGAAGAGGCGGCCGTTGGCCGCGGTCGTGACGTCCACCGATCCTGCGGTCCTCGAGGCCGCGGAGTCGAGCACCTGGCGCCACCGCGTTCCGTCCCGGGAGGTCCAGACGGCCGCATACCCGTCGGACGACCCGCCGTTGGCGACCCAGGTTCGGCCGACAGCCCGGAGACCGGTGACGAAGGGACGGCCCATCTGCGGCGCGGGCGAGCCGAAGATCTGCGTGCCTTCCGCGATCGCTGCCCAGTGGCGGCCGCGATCCTCCGACGCCCAGACGAACGTCGACAGACCGCTGCCGTCGGTGCCGACCGCGATCGCCCGGTTCCCCTCCGCCGCGATGGCGACGACTTCCCCGGGCGACAGGGGGACGGGTGCGCTCTTCCAGTTCGTGCCGTCGTTCGAATACCAGATGGCCGGGCGCCAGCTGCGCGCCGGACCGGTCGGGCGCGCGCCCGCAGCGAGGAGCGAATCACCGGAGTTGGCGACGGCGTGCAGAAGCGTTCCGGTTCCGAGGCCCGCCCGCGTCTTGTCGTGCACCGCCCAACCGAGATGGGCCGTCCCGGGTACCGGTCCGGCGGACACCGTGTTGGTGGACCGCTCGCGGAGCACGATCGGCGTCGCGACCGCGGCGAGGAGGAGGACGGCAGCGACACCGCCGATGAAGCGACGTCTCGCGAGTCGTCGCCGACCACGGCGAACGACGGCATCGAGATCGCGCCCTGCCCCCGGCGCAGTCTCGATGCGCCTCGCGAGCTCGCGCTGAAGCTCATCGACTCGCATCGCGTTCAACCTCCCGAAGCTCGTCGTCAAGGGTGAGGTGGAGTCGCGCGAGGGCCGAGTAGAGGGTCGACTTCACCGTGCCAACCGCACAGCCCATGGCGGACGCGACGTCGTCGAGCGACAGGTCGAGCCCGTATCGCAAGACAATCGCCAGCCGTTGCCGCTCCGGAAGGGCATCGATCGCCTCACCGACGGAGGCGCGGTTCACCACCCAATCGGCCGGATCACCCACAGGAGCGGTCTCGGCATCGGCCCGCTGGACTCGTCGCCGACGAGTTGCGACTCGAACTGCGGTGACGTACACCCAGCCCGAAGGCCGGTCCATCTGCGAGACCCGGTGCCACCGAACGTACGCACGCGTGAACGCCTCCTGGGCCGCGTCCTCGGCGAGCAGCGCGTCACCCAACGCGACGGACAGGCCGCGGCACACCGAGTCGTAGTTCTCGTTATAGAACGCCGCGAACGACGACTGCAGCTCGTTCACCTGCCTACCTGAGCCTTCGAGCACACAAAAGGTTCAGTCGCCGGGCGGCGAGCCCCTACATGGCGACCGGCGTCGGGAGATCCAGCGGGTCACCCATGCGTTCGTACACCTCGGCCATCGAGTCGGAGAAGAATCGCCCTTGCACGTCGGCGGCGATGTCGCCGAAATGTTCTCGGTACCACTGCACCGCGTCGGCGTCGAGCCCTTCGGGATGCGGGTAGTCGCTCGAGAACACGAGCATGCCGTCGAGGTCCTCGAGATAGTCGCGCACAGGCATGCTCACGACCGGCAGCGGTGAGACGCGCACGTTGCGGCGTGCGTACTCGCTGGGCTTGAGCGGGTAGTCGAACTTGCACTGCAGGCTCGAGATCTTCGGGTCGTCGACGAAGGCATCCATCCAGCCCAGGAAGTTGGGCAACCAGATGTGGCCGCCCAGCTCGGCGTTGACGATCGTGAGGGTGGGGAAGCGTTCGAACACTCCGCTCGTGACGAGCGCGCCGCAGAGCATCGTGGGCACCTGCTGGTACTGCGCCGCCCCCATGATCGTGACCGAGTCGAACACGCCACCGTTGTTGCCCCACGCGGGGTCGACGAAGGCGCGCCCGCTGCCCGCGTGCAGGTAGCCGACCATGCCGAGATCCGTGACCGCGGCCCAGAAGGGGTCGAAGTGCGGGTGCGCGAGCGACTTGCCCTCGACCGGTGTCGCGCGGATGTGCACGGCGCGGCTCCCGAGCCCGCGCATGCGCGTCATCTCGGCGATCGACCACTCGACGTCTTCCATCATCACGTACGTGATCGGCAGGAGACGGTCGATGTGTGCGCCGATCCGGTCGATCATCGAGTCGTTGGCGGCAGCGATGCACTGTTTCGCGAGGTCGGGATCGAGACCGGGATACACCGGAGCGTTGTTCCCCGACACGAGCTGTACGTCGATCCCGGCTTCGTCGAGGAAGCAGACGCGCTCGTCCATGTCCCAGCCGCCTTTCGCACGGAACAGGCGGTCGATCCGCGGTGCGAGCTCACCCGCACCGAGCGGCGCGTCGGTTTCGTAGATCAGCTCGTCGATCTCCGCGAGTGACGACTTCGCCGCGAACTGCTCCGCGAGCGGCTTCCACAGATCGGGGACGAGCTCCATCATGTCGTCGGGCCGGACCTCCGGTGGAAGAGTCGCGAGCGCCTCGCCGCACAGTGACGTCACCAGGGCGTTGATCATCATCGGAGCCGGCACTTCCGGGAGCTGCTCCGCCAGCTCGGGATGTTCCTGGTCGAACCACGTGAAGGGTCCCTGGAAGTGGCTGTCGACGTCGATGACGGGCATCGGTTCCTCCGTTTCCTCGCGGCCTACTGCCCGGTGCCGCCCTGGCTCGGGCACCCGGCGCAGGGATTCGACGCCGGCACCTTCCCGGTGGGGTACGCCGTTTGCGGCGGTACCTCGTACACCGAGACCGACCCGTCGAAGAACTTCGGCTGCGACTTCGGGAACTGCCCGAACGAGAAGCGCTTGCCGTCGTTCAGGTACATGAACCGGCCCGTGCCCGGGAAGTTCGCGACCGCGTTCGTACCGTCGGTCTTGAGCGTCGGGTTCCACCAGATCATCTCGACGTCGGTGCCGAGCCCGAGGTACTCGTCGTAGGGCAGCCCCACCGTGCGGCCGTAGCCCGTCTGGAAGGACACGGTGCCGTCCGACGCGCCGCCGACCGCCGGAACCGAGAACAGGCCCTGCCTGACGTTGGCCGCGGTGAGGTCCGGTCCCGCGTACTGCATCGCCCCGTAGATGAACGACATCCAGCCGACCGTGGTGCTCGACGTCGTCCCCTGGTTCTTGCCCCAGTACCACTCGAACTGACCGAGCGGCGGCGGTGTGTTCGGGTCGACCTTCGGCTGTGGGTTCAACACTCCCAAGCCGAACGCGTGCGCGAACTCCTGTTGGTCGTACGCACGCGCGAACCCGTCGAAGTCCTGGAAGAGGTAGCCGGTGACGATCCACTCGGGGTTGAAGTTGTTCGAGCTCGCGGCCTTGGTGAGCGACCCCGCCGTCGTGTTGTTGGTGAACAGGATCACGCTCGTGACGCCCTTGGCCTGGAGCTTCGCGACCATTGTCTTCGCGACCTCGTCCACCTGCGACGGTGTGGCCGACGGGTCGTAGGTGACCGATTCCACGACGGGCGTGCTGCCGTACTGCTTCAGCAGCTTGTTGAAGAACGTCATGTCGAGCCGACCCTCGGGGCTCACGACGCCGAACACTCGCTTCTTCTTCTGCAGCGCGGAGTCGCCCGCCCACTTTGCCGGCCGGCCCGAGATCGAGTTCGCGAGGAAGTTGGCCATGAGATAGAGCGATGCGGTCGAGTCGCTCTGGGTCGCCCAGCGGTAGGGCGACTGCTTCGAGAGCTCGGCCGTGGTGAGCGAGCTCGCGCCGGCGCCGTTCACGATGATCTTGGCATTGGCGATCGCGGCTTCGAACACGGGTGCGCCCTGGTTCTGGTTGGCCGCGTCGATCACGATGAACGGCTTCATCGCCTCGACCTTCAACGCGTCGGCGCGTTGCGCGGTCTCGTCGGGACCGCTGGCCTCCACGTACTCGTAGACCGGCTTGCGACCCCACGTCTGGTAGGTGCCGAAGTGCTTGACCGCGTACTGCCAGACCTCGTCGAAGTCGCGGAAGGTGTCGGGCCAGGTCCCGTTCCCGCCGGTGAGCTGGTTCTTCGGGAGCTGGCCGCCCGAGGCGCGCTCCGCGTCCTGCATCGCCTCGTTGCCGTAGTACACGACCACCTTGACGGTGTCGGCGGTCACGCCCGGCGCGGTGGCGCCGCCGTTGTTCTTTCCGTCGGGCCACGGGTTCACGCAGAGCGGCCCGGTGCCCACGGCCACGAAGCTGGTCCGTTTGCTCGCGGCGTCGCAGGTCTGCTGGGCGAGGGCCGCCTTCGAGCCGATCCCGACGCCGGTGACCTGCGGGCCCGCCTTCCCGGTGGCGGCGCCGGCGCCGCTCGCGAGGAGCGGCGCCCCGACGGTCACGGCAAGGATGGTGAATCCGCCGATCGCTCGTGCACGTGCCGTCGTGCCCATGGCACCCCCCTGGACCGTGGCGACCTTAGTAGTACAGTGTTCGAGAATCAATCAGCCCGCCCGCTCGCGCGAGCGATCCAACCCGGCGAGGAAGCGGTCGAGGGCGAAGCGGAAGCGGCCGTCGGGGTCAGCCGTCTGGAGCTCGGCGGCCAGCGCGATCGTCACCGGGTACCGGTCGGGGTGGAGCTCCTCGAGCCGGTGGCCGCCTGTCCACACGATGTCGCCGCGGGGCCCGGACCGCACGAACCCGAGGATGAGCGCGGCGAGCGCGGCGTGAGCGGCGACCGTCTGCTCGTGCGTCAGCCCGCCGCGGCGAAGGATGCGCAGCCCGCACTCCACGAGGTCGCACGTGTGCGGTCCCGTGAGCACCCCCACGAACACGATCGGCAGCACGAACGAGTGCTCGGCGTACACGGCGTAACTGTTCTCGGCGTACACGCGGAGTTGCTCGGTCCACGGCACGTCGGGATCGTCGGCCGGCAGCTCGATCCTGCCGTGGATCTCGTCGACCACCAGGGCGAGGAGTTGTTCCTTGTTTCCCGCCCACCAGTAGACCGTGGAGACGCTCACACCGACCTCGGCCGCGACCTTCCGCATGCTCAGCGCGTCGAGACCACCGGCGCGCAGCAGCTCGAGAGCCGCCTCGACCACACGATCACGCGACACGGGCTCCGCGGGACGGGCGCGCTCGCGCTCCCGTGCCGGCCACCACGGAATCGCCATCCGCGCCACGGTAACAGGCGGTCTTTCGTCAGGTCCCCGGACAGGACACGCGTGACCGTCGATCTCGCACGTCGGGGTCGGCGCGGTCGCCTTTGGAGTGCCAGTGGTGTGTTCCGATGGCACCCGCGCGGCGACCCCGGTGCGCGAGTCTCGGCCATTGACCGACGGATCTCGCACAGGCGCGACTCGAACTCTCGAGCGTCGTCGCGCGGCGGACCCTCGAACCCCTGCGCGGTGTCGTGAGTCCTCGCTCCGGCGCTCGAGTACAACGTCAGCGCTCCGCGTGCGCGAGTGCACCTCGAGGAGACATCCTCAGAGAACACAGATCATCGCCATTAAACGAAGCGCAGATGGACGGATGACCGACCTCTCCTTGGACACCATTGAACGCGAGGGTTTGTGCGACCTCATGAACGAGCTCGGCCCCAGGGCTCCAACGCTTCTCGAGCCGTGGACCACGCACGATCTCGCGGCGCACCTCGTCATTCGCGAGCACGACTACCGCGCGGCACCGGGTCTGGTATTACCAGGTGCGTG
>DASPTH010000034.1:0-5939 GCA_035623515.1 Acidimicrobiia bacterium | reverse complement strand
ATGCCGTCCGCGCCATTGGGGTGACACAGAAACCGCCCGGAGTTTCGTAGCTGCGTCGCCCCCGCCGGTCAGGCTGCCGACGCCGTTTCCGGCGCCGGTACGGGCGACGGCGTAGCTCCCGCGGAACCCGCGGCGTGGCAGCGAAGACCGGACCGACCCCGGCCGCGACCGCGGCGATCGCGGCGAGCGTGACGTGGCCGGCGACGGCACCGCGGTCGAAGGCGTCGCGTGCGACGCCGTGATCTCAACGCGTACCGGATCAGGTCACGGCGCCGGGCTTCATCGATCGGAGCCGGCTCATGCGGTACCTGAAGCTGTCCCAGTACCCCTTGGGCCCCTTGTACTGCAGCGCCAGCATCGTGCTCAGCAGTCGATGGTGGTCGCCCGACGCTCGGAGCGCGTCTCGACGGATGCGCGCGACCTCGGCGTGCACACGGAGGGCGGTTCGGATCCGGGACACATCGGGTTTCGCCGACCGCTTCGACGCGCGCTGGTAGCCGAATGCCTCCATCAGTGGGCCACAGACCGCTTCGATGTCGGCGGTCTCGTCGTCGGCCAGGTGCGTCTTCCATTGCGAGAGCCTGGACGCGTCGATCGCGCCCAGCGCTTGTTGCTTGACCGGTTCCTCGCGACCCAGGAACAGGTCGTGTGACCGGATGACGTGCCGGCACGCCGCGTGTTCTCGCTCCAGGCCGAGGAATTCGCACACCGCGACGCGGAAGGACTGCGGATCCGACACGACGTCCTCGTAGCGGAACAATCGAGCGTGCGCGGGCGTCAGCGCCTTCTGGACGCGGACGATCTCGCGCTGCGCTTCCCTCCATCGGAGCGCAGCCTCCAGGCTGTCTTCCCACCCCACGCGGACGGTCGATTCCACCACGGCACGCGGGTCACGGACGAACAGCACGAACTTCACGGAGTTGTCCAGCGCGGCAACCGGCCACGACCACAGGTGCTGCGGAGTCTTCTCGACGAGGGCGAGGGCGTCGCCCGACGCGAGTGACTCCACGAGCTTCCGGAACACGTACGGCAACCACACGGCCGAGCCCGGCGTGACAGCGTCGAGGAGCCCGCGAGGATCGACGCCGCTCCCGTCGAGCCAATAGCTCCGCGCGTACGCGTCCATGACGCGCGCAACGTCGTCGCGCGGGTAGTACGGCCCCCGGTGCGCCGCGAGCAGCGGCAGCGCGAAATCGAAGAAGTGCGTCTCCAGGGGTGGGCCGCTGATCGCGTCGACCTCGAGCAGCAAGCGCATCGCCAGCGTCGTGCCCGAACGCGGTGACCCGACCACGAGCCCGAGTGGCGCGGCGCGGTCGGTCGACTCGCTCAAGCGGGAAGCCCCGCGCCGTGCGCGCTGCCCTGCCGTGGCACCGGCACAGATTGCTGCACCCGGAGCGCGCGTTGACGTCGCGGTTCGCCGCGCGACAGGAATGCGTCACGGATCGCGCGATGTCCGCGAAGTGTGCGGCGCCTTCAGAGGAACCAGACGCGGTAGCGCACGCTGCCCACCATCATGCCGACCCGCCACGCGACCTCACGCGCGAGCTCTTCACGGCCGTGGTGCGAGGTCGACCAGCGCGGCCCGTACCGCGCGACCCGCGCCCATCCCTGCCCGGCGTCTCGCGTCCGGCTCCGAGGCATGCCGACCCGGCGGAAGTCCCGGTACAGCATCGGGACGAACACGCTGTCGTGGTACGTCTGCGACCACACCGCGCGCATCCCGTGGCGCAGGGACGACTCGAGGATCGCGTCGGGCACGAACGAGGGCCGGCCGTCGGCCAGTTGCGCGCGCCAGAAGAGGTCGGTGTCCTCGAGGCGCGCGTACTCCTCGTTGAAGCCCCCGACGCGCCAGAACAGCTCGGTGCGGATGCCGCAGTTCGCAGTGCTGATGCTCGGAAGGAAGCCGAACGGGGACGGGAGCTCGTCGAGCTCGCCCACGACGGCGTCGCCCGCGTCGGAGCCGGAGTAGAGGTAACGGTCGCGGCCGCGGAGGATGTCCGCACCTTCGGTGGCGCGCGCCATCGCCGCGAGCCAACCCGGCGTGACGCGATCGTCGTCGTCGACGAACAAGAGGTAGTCCCCCACCGCCGCCGCGGCGCCGCGATTCCGGGCGAACGCAGCCCCCCGCCGCTCCGCGGCCGCGACCAGACGCGCGGGGAGGCGCGCCGAGAACTCCTCGACGACGTCGCCCGTCCCGTCACGCGATCCGTTGTCGGCGACGATCAGCTCCCAGGAGCCGGTGAAGGTCTGCGCGGTGAACGCTTCGAGCTGTCGAGCGAGGAGCTGCGCTCGATCGCGCGTGGGGATGATCACGGAAACGCCGCCCCCGTTCACGAGCAGACAGTAGCGACGGGGTTGTCAGAGGTACAGCACGCGGTGAGCGGCACTGCCGACCGCGTAGCCCGCCCGCATGCCCACCCAGTCGAACCAGGTGCCGCGTTCACCGTCGACGGAACGGAGCCGCGGGCGCGCCTGGCGCACGATTGCCGCCCACTCGTGCAGCGCGACCCTTGCCGAGCTGCGCGGCATGCCGGCGCCGCGGAACTCGCGGTACAACCCGGTGACACCGAACGCATCGCGAAAGGCGGTGCGAACGCGTCCCCACTCGCTCGACGGGAGCCGCACCGACAACCGCGCGTCCGGCACGTAGTGCAGGCGGTACCCGGCGAGCTGCAGACGCCAGCAGAGGTCGACGTCCTCACCGGCGTCGATGCTCTCGTTGAACCCGCCGAGCTCGAGGAACACCGATCGCCGGATCCCGAAGTTGCCCGACGGCGCGAACGGCAGGAAGCCGAACACGCTTCCTGCCACCGGTTGCGGCCGCTCGGGCTCCCAGATCGGGTCACCGTCGGTTCCGTTCCGGAACTTCACGAGCTTCCCACCGACGGCCTCGCTCGCGGCCGCAGCCGACGCGAAGGCGTCGAGCCACCCGTCGGCGACCACGTCGTCGGCATCGACGAAGAGGAGATAGTCGCCCCGCGCGTGAGCGGCGCCCGTGTTGCGTGCATAGCTCCGGCCCGATTTCGCGGCGGCGTCGACCACCCGCAACCCCGGGAGGGTCGATCGGAACTTCAGCGCCGTCTCCCGGGTGCCGTCAATCGAGGCATTGTCGACGACGACGACCTCCCAATTCCCCTGGTATCGCTGGCGCGACAACGCGGCCAGCTGTGCGCCGATGAGGTCGGCAGCGTTGCGCGCGGGGACGACGACGGAGAACTCGGTCACACGGCCGCCGCCGCCCAACTGGCCCACGAAACACCCCGCCTCGTGCCTCCCCGACTGCCGGTTTGAGCAGGGGATCAGCACAAATAGTATTGGAGGGTTCGTGCGGGGCGAGCGCCTTCGTCTCTGTGCGTCCCTGAGACGCCATGACTGACTCGGCTGTCGAATACGAGATCGTGCATCAGAGCGCGCGCCGGGTTTCCCTGCGCGCCTCGCTCCACGAGCTCGCCGCGAGCCGGGAGTGCCTGTGGTCGTTCGGAGAGCGGTACCTGCGCCTGCGCTACAAGCAGGCGGCGCTGGGCGTGGGCTGGGCGATCCTGAAGCCCCTCGCGTTGTTCGTTCCCTTCCTGGTGTTCTTCGGCGGCGCCGCCGGAATCAGCGGGGGCGGCACCACGTACGCGGCGTTCTCGCTCTCGGCCCTCGTGCCGTGGCAGTACGTGGCCGCCGCGGTCGAGCTCGGGTCCAACGCCCTGGTGGTCGACGGCAACCTCATGCGCAAGATCTACTTCCCGCGCGAGGCGCCGGTGATCGGCGGCGCACTCTCGAACCTCCCCGACCTCGCGATCGGCGTGGTGATCGTGTTGGTCGTCGCGCCCCTCACCGGCGCGCAGTTCGGTCCGTCGCTCGTCTTCCTCCCGCTGCTCGCGGTGCTGATCTCACTCCCCGCGCTCGCGGTGATCCTGCCGCTGAGCGCGCTCGCGGTCTACTACCGCGACGTGAAGTACGGCATCCCGTTGTTCATCCAACTGTGGCTGTTCCTCAGCCCCGTCGCGTATCCCATCACCGCACTGCCGCCCCGCCTGCGGTGGGTGATGGCGCTGTTGAATCCGGTGAGCGGGCCCCTCGAAGGCTTCCGGCGCGTGCTCGCGCTCGGCACCATGCCCGACTGGGGGTTGCTCGGCATCAGCGCGGCGTCGGCGTCCGTCGGGTTGGTCTTCGGCTACTGGGCGTTCAAGCGCCTCGAGCGCGCCTTCGCGGACGTGGTGTAGCGATGTGGGCCGTCCGCTTCGAAGGCGTCAGCAAGTTCTACCGGGAGCGGTCCTGGTTCTCGTCGCTCGGCGGTGAGTTCACGAACCTGCGCCGACACATCGGAGCACGGATCCGGCGCACGGAACTCGAGCAGCCGGGAACGCTCGCGCTCGACGACGTCTCGTTCGAGGTCGCGCCGGGTGACTCCTTCGCGTTGCTCGGCCCGAACGGATCCGGCAAGACCACCGCGCTCCGGGTGCTCACCGGCATCACGTTCCCGAGCGAGGGGCGGGTGCGCGCACGCGGTCGGGTGGGTGCCCTGATGGAAGCCGGCGCGGCCGTCCACCAGGAGTTGACCGGCCGCGAGAACGTCTACCTGTACGGGAGCATCCTCGGACTGAAGCGCCGCTCGCTCAAGGAACGGTTCGACGAGATCGTCGACTTCGCGGAAGTCGAAGAGGTGATCGACAAGCAGGTCAAGTACTACTCGACCGGCATGCAGCTGCGCCTCGGGTTCTCCATCGCCTCCCATCTCGAGCCCGACATCTTCGCGGTCGACGAGTCGCTCGCCGTCGGCGACGGCAACTTCCAGGAGAAGTGCATCACCCGGATGCGGAAGCTCATCACCGGCGGCACCACGGTGCTGTTCGTCTCGCACTACCTTCCGGCGGTGGATGCCCTGTGCAACCACGCGCTCCTGCTCAACCGCGGGCGATGCATCACCCAGGGCGACGTCGAAGAGGTGGTGCAGTCGTACGTGGAGCTGCTCGAACATCGACGCGCCGCGCGCACGATCGACGACAGCATGCCGATCCGAGTGCTGTCGGCGTGCTGCCGCGACGAGGACGGCGTGGAGCGACGGCGGTTCGCGCCCCACGAAGCGATGCAGATCTGCCTGGAGTTCGAGGTCGCGTACCCGATCGACGATCCCAAGGTGGTGATCGGGCTGAGCGACGGGCGGGCCGTCAACGTGATCGAGTGCTCGATGCTCGAGGACAACGAGCACGTGTGCTCCCCCCGGCTCCCGCAGCGGTGGGAGTGCCGGCTGACGATCGACGAGTTGCCGCTCAAGCCGCGGCTGTACCACGTGATGTGCACGGTCCACGACGCCACCGGTCAGGCTCGATTGTTCGGATGGGAGAACGTCGCGACGTTCACGGTGGAGGGCCGGACGAGTCCCGAGGGCCTGGGATTGGTCGCACAGACGGGTGCCGACGTGGCGGTCGACGTCCGGCACCGCTGGGAGTTCCTCACGTGACCGTGCAGGGGCCGGAACCGGTGCTCGACCACCCGAAGCCGGGGGCGACGGCGACGTTGCGATCGGCGGCACGGCGTACCGCGCCACGACGCGCCCTGCTCATCAGCATCGCCGCAGGTGTGCTGGTCGCGCTGTTCGTCGTGCTCGTCGGTGGCGTCTATCTCGCGACACGTGACCGGCACTACGAAGCAACGGCCTCGATCGTGGTGCTGCCCGACCGCAACTTGAGCCCGGCCGACTCCGTCAGCGCGCTCGACTCGCTGAGTCGAGGGCAGACGGTGGCGACGTTCGCACGGGTCCTCGGCGGCCTGGGCCTGACCAGCTCGGCGCTCGACCGCCTGGGGGTGAAGGGGTCGGCGCGCGCCGGCGTCGGCACGGACTTCCATGCGGTTCCCGACACGTCGATCGTCGACGTCACCGTCAGCGCGCCCAGTGCGGCCCGCGCCGAGTCGGTGGCCGCCAAGGTTGCCGACGAGGCAGCCGCCACACG
>DASPTH010000196.1:0-16033 GCA_035623515.1 Acidimicrobiia bacterium | reverse complement strand
CTCGGCGTGCCCTCCTCCTCGTCCGACGCCGCGGCGGCGGCCAGTGACGCGGTGCGGCTCTTCGCGGACCGGGCCGCCATGGCGCGTGCCGGCTTCTCGGTCTCGGCCGCGAACCTCGAACCGGTCGCAGAGATCTGCCGCCGCCTCGACGGTATCCCGCTCGCGATCGAGCTGGCGGCCGCTCGCGTCACCGCCATGAGTCCCGCTGAGATCGGGCAGCGGCTCGACGAGCGCTTCCGTCTGCTCACGGGCGCGCGCCGCGACCGCGTGGAGCGCCACCAGACGCTGCGCTCGACGGTCGAGTGGTCCTACTCGCTGCTCGATGACCGGGAGCGCGCGGTGTTCGACCGTGTCGGCGTGTTCGTCGGCGGCTTCACCGCGGCAGCCGCCGAGGCCGTCGTCGCCGACGACGACATCGAGGCCTGGGACGTCGTCGAGGGTCTCACGAGCCTGGTCGAGAAGTCGATGGTGCTGGCCGAGGAGGAGGCGGCCGACGGCACGACCCGCTACCGCCTGCTCGAGACGATGCGGGCATTCGCGCGTGAGAAGCTCGACGCCAACGACCAGACCGACCACTGGCGCCGGCGCCACGCGGCCTACTACGCGACGTTCGCCGAGGAGGCGGGGCGGGCGCTCAGCGGTCCCGACGAGCTCCCGTGGGTGCGGAGGTTGGAGGCCGACTTCGACAACATCCGCGCCGCCCTACGGTGGGGTGCCGACGCTCCCGAGCAGGCCGACGCCGACCTGGCGCTCCGGATCATCATCGGCCTGGCGCAGTTCGGGCCGCGCGTCTCTTGGGGGATGGGCGGTTGGGCCGAAATGCTCGCACCCCGCGCGCGCGCGTCGACCCTCGATGACCGAACGCTCGTCTTGACCCACGCCGGCAGCTGGCACGTGCTCCGCGACGAGCTCGAGCAGGCCCAGGAACTGGCTCGGGAGGCGCTCGGCGTCGTCGACGACCCGAGCCCCCGAGCGGTCTCGTGGAGCTACTTCGTGCTCGCGTCGGCGACCTATCGCCAGGGCGACACCTCCGGCGGCCTGGAGTTGATCGCGGAGGCGCACGGCGCCCTCGATGCGCAGCACGCGGAGCCGCGCTACCACGCGGACCTGCACGGGCTCGCCTCGTTGCTCCTGCTGAGCGTCGGCGATCTCGAGGGCGCCGGGCGCGAGGCCGACGCCATGCTCGAGATCGCGCGCCTGCGGCACAACCCGACGACGATGGCGGGCGCGCTCGGCTACGTCGGCCGTGCGCGGTTCACGGAGGACCCCGGCGGCGCCCTCGCGGCCCTCGAGGAGAGCATCGCGCTCACCCGGGCGGGCGCCGCCGACGGCTTCTACACGATCGTCCTCGCGGGGGCGTCACAGCTCCGGGCCCGCGCCGGAGACCGGCAGGGTGCGCTGGAAGACCTGCGCGCCGCGATCGCGTTCGACCACGACATGGGCCAGCGCTCCGGCGTGGGGCTGACGATCGAGCGCGCCGTCGCCATCCTCTCGAGCTCACGCGACGACGAGCTCGCGGCGATGTGCTTCGGGATCGTGCAGTCGGGCGCGGTCACCAGGTTCCGCTCGCTCCCGCAGGTCGACCGCACCGCGGCGCGGCTCGGCGAGCGGATGGGGACCGACGCGTACGAGGCGGCAGTCGCCCGAGGAGCCGCGCTCGGCGCCGAGGAGGTTGTGCCCGCGCTCCTGGCGGAGTTGGACCGCCTGCTCGCGGCAGCGTCGAGTGCGTGACGAGGGGTCAGTTCTGGACGAACTTGTCGGGCAGCAGGCCGAGCAGGATCCCGAGCACCATGCCGACCGCGGCGAACACGATCACCCACTTGCCGCGTCGCTCACCGCGGAAGTACGCGACCGCGCCGAGCACCATGCCGGCCGGTCCGAGCACCAGCGGGAACACGAACATCGAGAACGCGGCGACGAGGACACCGGCGAGCGCGCAGCCCTGCCCGGGCTCGAGGCCAGTCGACGAGGAGGTCATGCGAGCGCGTCGCTGACGACCTGCCCGACCTTCTCGACCGCGGGGCGGCGCAGCAACCCCAGATGGTCGCCGGGCACGTCGACCGCGGTGATCGGCCCGGTGACGAGCCTCGACCAGCCGAGGTCGCGGAACTCGCGCTCGTCGACGTCGATGAGATCGAGGTCGTCGTCGAACTCTTCGGGGGCGTTCGGCGGGCGACCGTCGGAGGCGTCGCCGCGCAGCACGAGCACCGGGCCGTCGAACGTCCCCGCCGGGCGGTACTCGTGCGCCATCCGCGCGTGGAGCCGCAGGAACAACTCGTACTGGTCGTAGCCGCGGCGCGGGAACAAGCCCGCACTGCTCAGGGCGACGCGCCGTTCGGCGTGCGCGTACGCCGACTTCACGCCGAAACGAGCCGAGCGCGCGGCAAGGACCGCGCTGCGGCTCAGCCGCGGGGTGGGCGCGTCGGCGCTCAGCGCGGCGGCCCGTGCGCGCGTGCGAGTCGCGAGCGAAGGGAAGCTGGCGAGCGGAGCACCGGTGTCGATGATCACGAGCAGCGCAACGTCCTCGCCGACCGCGCGCAACCGGCACGCCATCTCGAAGGCGACGAACCCGCCAAACGAGTAACCACCGAGCGCGTAGGGACCGGTCGGCTGCAGCGCGCGCATCACCACGAGGTTGCGCCGGGCCGTCGCCTCGACGCTGTGGTCGGGCAGCGCGCGCTCCTCGAGTCCGCGGGCCTGGATGGCGACGAAGTTGCGCTCGGGCATCGCGTCGCTCAACGCGCGCATCGAGATCGCGGGCGCGCCGCCACCGGTGATGCAGAAGAACGGGTGACCGTCGGCATCGGTGCGCAACGCGACTGCGGGCGACGCGTCACGTGGTCGCCGGTGGGAGAGCCGCGGGTACAGCTCGGCAACGGTGGGGGCATCGAGCAACGCGGACGCCGCGAGCTCGACGTTGAAGTGCTCGGCGACCGCGGCCACGAGCTCGACGGCTGCGAGCGAGTCACCCCCGAGGTCGAAGAAGTCGTCGTCGAGCCCGACCCGTTCGACGCCGAGCACGTCGGCGAAGATGGCGGCCAACTCGGCGTCCTTCCCCGACGGCGCGCGATAGGGCCGCGCTGCGGGTGACGGCGGCGGCGGCAGCGCGGCGCGGTCGAGCTTGTGGCGGATGGTGCGTGGGAGGACGTCGATTGCGACGAACGCGCTGGGCACCATGGTGGTCGGCACGCGCATCGCGACCTCGCGGCGCAGCCGCCACGCGCTGAGCGGGGCGACGCCGTCGGGTGCGACGTAGGCGATCAGACGGGTACCGCCGCTCTCGTCGTCGACGGCCACGACCGCGGCGTCGGCGACACCGTCGAGCGACATGAGCGCGATCTCGACCTCGCTGGTGGCGACCATCGCGCCGCGCACCTTGACGCGGGTGTCGAGCCGGCCCAGGTGCTCGAGGGCGCCGTCGTCTCGGAACCGCCCCTTGTCGGCGGTGCGGAAACCGCTGCGTCCGTCGGGGGCGACGAAGAAGTGGGCGGCCGTGAGCTCCGGATCGCGCCAGTAGCCGAGCGCGATGTAGCCGCGCCGGAGCACGAGGATACGGCCGGGCTCGCCGTGCGGCACCGGCTGGTCGTCCTCGTCGACGACGTGGACCTCGACCGAGGGCGAAGGGAAGCCGACGGGCACCGGGCCGTCGTCGAGCTCGTCGTCGCCGGGGATCCGGTACGCGGTGATCGAGCCGAACTCGGTGGACCCGTAGGGGTTGCTCAAGACCGTGTCGGGACCGAAAAGGTGACGGCCCGCGCGCACGTCGCTCCCGTAGAGCGTCTCCGCGCCGAACGACACGTTCTTGAGGGTGGACAGCGCGCCCTCGGGCGCGGTGTCGACGATCGCACGCAACACGCTCGGCATCAGGGTGAGATGGGTCACGCCTGCCGAACGTACCCACTCGGGGAGGCCGCGCGCACCGCGCGTGCGCAGGTCG
The DNA here is from genome assembly GCA_035623515.1 of Acidimicrobiia bacterium. Taxonomy (GTDB): domain Bacteria; phylum Actinomycetota; class Acidimicrobiia; order IMCC26256; family DASPTH01; genus DASPTH01. The sequence goes on along the minus strand of DASPTH010000196.1, from coordinate 12,096 downwards.
TACGTACAGGTCGTGAGACCGTTGACCAGCCCCTGGAAGAGGAGCCCTTCCGCGGCCGTGAAACCCCACGACGACGTGAGCGCGAAACGGTCGCTCTTGGACAGGGCGGTCTTCCGGTGACGCATCGACCTCGGCACCATCGACCGGTGCGCGCCGTACACACCTTTGGGGACGCCGGTCGAGCCCGAGGTGAAGAGGATCAACCCCGGGTGCCGCTCGGGGATCTCCACCGACGGTACCGCGGTGCTGCACCCGGTGGTCTCGTCGAGCACCAACACCTTGTCGCTCAGCACGCGCGCCAAGTCGAGGTGCGGACGGTCGGTCACCACCCACTCGGCTCCGCTCACCTCCATCATCCGCCGCAAACGCTCGATCGGCTCGCGTACGTCGACCGGTGCGCCGATGCGGCCGGCGAACAGCACACCGCAGATCGCGGTGGGGGGCGCGGTGCCGTGGTCGCACAGGAGCAGGATCGGGGTGTCCTGGTCGAGTCCACGGTCGAGGACGGCGTTGGCGACCTGGCAGGCACGCGCGTGCACCTCGGCGAAGGTGATCTGCTCGGTCTCGGTCTGGATCGCGACGTTGTCGGGTACCTGCCGGACGACCTCGGTGATCGCCTCGGCCACCGTGTAGTCGGAGTGCTCGAGGAGATAGTTGCGGCGCGTGCGCTCAGCGAGGTCGATCGGCGGTGGGTTCTCGACGATTTCGTTGACGAGGTCGCTCATGGGAGGCCCGAGCGTACGCCAACCTGGGCGATTCGATCGGTTTCGCCCTACCCGCTCACCCCGTGAACGTCGGGTTCACGACCGGCACCGATCCACGCGGCGGAGGGGGCGGCGGTGGGGAAGCGCACGGCGTGAACGCCACGTCGGAAGCTCCGGAACCCACAGGTACGCCGATGATGGACACCTTCGCCGCGTCAGACGCGGACCCTTGGAATCACTCGTCTAGTGGAAGAGATTCAGGTTGTTGGTCTGCCCGTTGGGGCTGGGGCCGCCGAAGTCATCGACGAAGTAGACGGCGTCGGAACCGGGCTTGACCGCCAGGCCGAACAGGTTGCCCGCGCCCGCGGGGCTGCCCTGGGTGTCGACGGTCTTCACCGCTACCTGCGTCCCGCCCGGGGTGGTCTCCACCATGTTCCCGTCGCCGCCGTTGACGGTCAGGATGTTGCCGTTGGGCGCGATGGTCAGGCCGAGCGGGTCATTCAGGGCGTTGCCGGTGGTGACGGTCTGGCCGGTGCCGTCGTCGTTGGGTCGGAGCGCCGCGTACGGGATGGCCTGGATCTTGTTGTTCACCGTGTCGGCGACGTACAGCGTGCCGTTCGGGCCGAGCCCGACGCCGGTCGGTCCGATGACCAGCGCCGCCGGGTCCAGATGCTCAGCGAAGCCCGAGCCGATCTGGGTGACCTTCAGCAGCCTCGGGGGCTCACCCGTCGGCGGGGTGATGAGCACGAGCCGCAGCACCGTGCCCTCGTCGACGGTCTTGCCGGCCGCGGCCACCGTGCCGTTCAGCACGTTGGTCACGAACAGTTCGGTGATGCCGCCCTGGTCGAGCGCGGTCATGTCCCACGGGCCGTTGATGCCGTGGCCGGTGATCGTCTCCCGGACGTTGCCCTGGCTGTCCAGCACGATCAGGCAGCCGGACCCGGAGATGACGGTATTGCCTTCTACCTGCTGGGTCGGTAGGGACCCGACGATCACCCAGCCGTTGCGCAGCGCCACCAGGGCGGTCGTGAGGCCGACGCCGCCGGGGCAAGAACTGCCCAGGTTGCCGATCTGGGCGAACGGCGACATCTGGCCGCCCGGCGTGACCTGGACGATCGTGGTGCCGGTGCCCTGTATGTTCGCCGAGTCGTTGAAGTTGCTGACCAGCACGTTGCCCGCCTGCAAGTTGCCGTTGCTGCGCGGGACGACCGCCACTCCATAAGGGTTGACGTCTCCGTTGTTCGGAATGGTCGAGGCGATCGGCGTCACCGTGTTCAGGTTGCCGATGAATGTGGTCGAGGCGCCGGCCGCCCCGGCGAAGATCCCGGTCCCCGCCACCAGCCCGGCCGAAGCGGCAACGATCGCCGCCGTCGCCGCGAACCGTCGTAGTGGTTTCATTTCCTCGTTCCCTTTCGGTAGAGAAAGTCCTCCACCCACTGCCCCCAACTTCCAGGCCTTCTGTGGCTCGTGCCCGGTTTCGGTGACGAGAGCTGTCGAGCTATCAGCGTCGTACCAGGAGTTGGTGCCTCGTGTTCACATCCGTTCCCAGGCGCGCACGACTGCACACCCATGCGTATACGGCGTTGACCGAGGATGTACGGGGCGAGACCACGCGCGGATTCCCGGTTCACCGAAGATTTTCCTGACCGACACACAGTCACGAACGTTCAGTGAACGAGTGAGTGCGGTCCTCCACGCGTTGCCCGCAGTACGTCAGGAGATCATTGAGTGGTGAGGGTATCGACCGCGGTGGCTGTCAGCACCGAGTGATCGGCCGTGGCACCACCAGGTGGGGGTTGAACACAGGTGATCGCCAGCGTGGTGTCGCTGTCGAGGTGCACGGTCGAATCGAGCGACACCGTGTCGAACCACTGGGCCAGCTCGTTCAGGGATGTTGGCTCGCCGAGCCCAAAGTCGCTCCCGCCGCCTCTGGACTCGTCGAGTTGGGCGGTGACGTTGCCGGTTTGGTCTTCCTCGTTGAGGTCGCACGTCAGTGCAGGTCCACCCCCGATGACCTGGACTGTCGTCTTGCCGGACATGACGTGGTTCCCCGCGGGAAGATGCAAGGTCACGACATCCTCCCCACCACTCCCGAGCTCGAGCGCCGGATCGTTGCGCGCCATGTAGCGGCCCACGCCCATGACGCGACCACTGATGCTGAAGAAGGCTGAACGGGGAACGCTCGGATGGTGTCGTAGACGGATACTCGGGGTTCCGTGTCGGCGCGCGCGTAGGGGTGCCCTCCCACGCCGCACCGACGCGGGGACCGCCCGGCGTGCGCGCCGTGGCTTGAGCGCTTGTCGACGCCGCCCGTCTTCGAGCACTCGTGCTCGTGGAGGACCTCACGCGCATGCCGCGGCGACGTAGAAACGCCGCGAGTCCGGAACTGGCGGGTCGGTAAGGAGCAGCTCGTGAGGAACGTGGAGGAAGTCGGTGACCCACGCCCGAACATCGAGTGACATGCCACCAGGATCCTTCAGCATCACACCAAGGTCGAGTGTGGGTGATACTGCACGAGCACGGCACCCGAACGGGGGATCAGCCCATGGCGACGGCCGAGCACAAGCCCCGCATCCTGATCGTCGAGGACGACAGGACCATCGCCACTGCCCTGCGCATCGGGCTCCGGGACGCGGGCTATGCGGTCTCCGTGGCCGGCGACGGGCGGGAGTTCGACGCCCTCGTGACCAGGGTGCGCCCGGATCTGGCCCTCCTCGACGTGTCGCTGCCGGAAGGACCGAATGGGTTCGATCTCGCCTGCCAGTTCCGATCGCTCTCGGACGCGCCGATCGTCTTCATCACGGCGTTCGACTCGCTCGATGACCGTCTCGCGAGTTTCGACGTGGGCGCCGACGACTACCTCCCCAAGCCGTTCGCGTTGGCCGAGCTCCTGGCACGACTGCGGGCAGTGCTCCGTCGCTCGGGACGGTTGGTCTCACCGGTCATCGAGGTGCGCGACATCCTTGTCGACGAGCAGCAGCGAGTGGTCACGAAGGGCGGGACGGTCGTTCATCTCACCGGCACCGAGTTCGATCTCCTCTGGACCCTCGCGCACGCGCCGGGTCGCGTGTTCTCCAAGACCCAACTGCTGTCGCTGGTCTGGGGTTTCGATCAGTACGCGCCGAACCTCGTCGAGGTGCACGTCAGCTCGCTGCGGCGCAAGCTCGATCAGGGACCGGTTCGGCTCATACACACCGAGCGCGGTCGCGGCTACGTGCTTCGGCCCTGACGCCGACCCGGTGACGCGTCGCCGCTCGTGAAGACGCCCATGTCCCGCCGACAGGAATCTTCAGTCGCCACCGGCCCTGTGTCACTTCAACCCGCCCTTCCGCGGAGCGAGGATGTCGAAGTGACCGAGAGCCGCCTCCGACGCTCGACGCATCACCGTGAGTGGTGGGTCGTCGCACACGCGGCATTCGTCGTCGCGTGCTGTCGTCATGACCGGCATCGCGTCCATGGTGCAGCGCGTCGTTCAGAGCTCGCGTGGTGCGAGAGGAGAGGAGACCGGTCTTGGTTCCGGTACTTGGTGAGATCGTCGGTTGGGAAGCGCTCCTCGTGCTCGGAGTGATCGTGTTGCTCTTCGGCGGTTCTCAACTACCGAAGCTGGCGCGCTCCTTGGGGTCGGCGAGGAGCGAGTTCGAAAAGGGTCAGCGAGAACACGAGGACCCGCCCGATCCGAAGGATGGGCAATCAAGCTGACTGGCGCGACCCCGCTCCGACGCGTCCCATGCCTCGCGGCGGTGCGGATCCGTCATGGTCGCCGGACGGGACGCGCTCCCGCGATCGCTGGTTCCGGAACGCCGGCCTCTGCGTCGGGAGTTCGATGCGGAACGATCCGTCGGTATAGCTGAGCGTGCCTTGGTGCGCCTCGATGATCGCCCTCGCGATCGGAAGGCCGAGTCCCGTGCCGCCGTGACCGTCCAACGTCGCGAATCGCTCGAATGCCGTGTCCGCTGCTCCCGGCGGCAGCCCCGGTCCGTCGTCGTGTATCTCGATGCTGATCACATTTCCGGTCGAACCGATGACCGCGCTGACTCGTGTGCGAGCGTGGCGGCCCGCATTGTCGAGGAGATTCGCGATCGCCTCGGCCAGCGCGTCGGCATTGCAGAAGGCGCGTGCGTGTTGTGAGTCGCTCCTCGCGGCGACCCACTCGAGTTCGGGTCGCGCGCGCGCCATGCGCTCCAGTTCACGATCGACGATCGGGCCGACGTCGGTCGCCTGCAAAGACAATGACTCTCGCTGATCGAGGTGAGCGACGCGCAGCAGCGAGTTGACGAGCCGTCCCATCCGAGCGGCTTCGGATCCGAGTGTGGTCAGGAGTTGCTCGCGCTCGTCATCCGAGTGGTCGGCCGCCGCCAGCGCGTCGACGGTGGCACGCAGCCCGGCGATCGGCGTTCGGAGTTGGTGAGCGGCGAGAGCAAGAAAGTCGCGGCTCCGTTGCTCTTCGTCGAGCGCGGCAGCGGCGCGCTCGCGAAGTCGGTCCACGAGCTCGACCACTACCAACAACGTGAAGAGCATGAACGTCACGTTGAAGGCTGCACTCAACCGGTGGTGGAAGTGAGCTTGTAGGACCACGTCGGAGACCAGCCCGAGGACGACACACAACACCGCGAGCGCAGCCCCGACTCGCCGCCCTGCCACCGCCGTCGCCCATGCGACGGGGATCAAGTAGAACACCGACATCGCCAGGAACGGACCGGTTGCATAGTCCACGACTCCGATGGCGACGATCGTCGCAGCAGCGACCACGACCGTCGACCGCCGCGTCGACACCGACAATTCACCGACGCGCGCCCACGACGCGCCCTGCAACCTCGAGAGTTCCCGGAACAAACGTTTACTCATCCGCGCTCACCAGCCTTGTGCCGCGCACTCGGCATCCTCGTTACAGCCTCAGCAATCTTCAGGTTCGTCGACACGTCGGGCGCGTCTCGACGACGAAACATTCCATCGTCGCGGTCTAGCCTCCGCGCCGGGAGCCGGTTGCGCCGACGTGCGGCAGGATGGTTCCTTGGAGGTGGATCCGATGGATGTCGATACCATCGACCAGGAGTACCAGCAGTTGCAACGAGAGTCTGTGCAGCTGACGCAAACCATCCAAACCCTGGCGACCAAACTCCACACGGCGAGCAACGCCGGGAGCGCCGACGCGAAGGAGTGGATCCTCGACCTCAAGGACATTGCGCTTCAGATCCAACAGGAACAGCTCCAGATGCAAACCGTGCTGCAAGCACTGCACGTGTTCACCGTGAACTCTCTCCAGTCATCGCAGGAGCAACCGCCCACCGCGGCGCCGGCAGGCGCAGCTCCATCACAGCAGAGCGGCGGCACGCTCCAGCACTTGTCGGGGAGCGGCTTTGGCCAGGCCATGACGACGGGAGCAGGTATCGGTGTCGGATTCGGGCTCGCCGACTCCGTGATCGACTCTCTCTTCAACTAGCCGAGTACCCAATGTTCCTCGGGCCCGCCCTCGCGTGGTCAACGGGCCGTCGGACAGACGCAGCCGTGCGTCGAGGCGCGACTTGATCGTGTTCCCCGGAGCGTTGTCACCGATCCACATCCTCATCGTTCTCGGTGCCGTGCTGATCTTCCTCGGCCCCGAGGAGATCCCGCGCGCGACTCGAGCGCTGACGCGCGCGTGGAAAGAGCTCCAAGCATGGCGAGGCACTTTCTCGGAACACGTCGACCAACTCTTCGACGCGACGGACCCCAAAGGGCCAGCACGCGGCGAGCCTCAGGAATGATCAGCGAAGTGCTGACGACTGGAGATTGGCCTCCGAAGTCCGCGCGCGAGAGAACGCGAGCTCGCCGCCGGCAGCTTGCTGCAGGTTCATTCTCGACGGAGGACGCTGCTCACGTTCGGCGTGCTCGTCGCCGCGCACGTGCTGGGGGCCTACACGTTCATCGCTCGACACGCCCTGGTGTAGGCGCCACCGTCGACCAGCCTGCTACTGGATGAGTCGGACCGGTTCTCCCAAGATGTACGCCGCCCACGTCGTTGTGTCGTTGACGCTCGTACCGCTCGGGAAGTTGAACTGCAGGCGCGTCCAGCACCCGAGTGGATCGCTCGTGTTGCAGGAATACCCGGTCGGAATCGGCACTTCGAACGTGACCCACTGGCCGTTGAAGGAGTGCGTGCCAGTATTGCTCACGCCGGTGATCTGACAATTCGGGTTGGTGGTGGGAATGAGCGTGCCCCAGGGCGGTCCGGTCGAGTTGCCCGGGGGCTGTGTGTAGGTGCAGTTCGAGAGCGCCCCGCCGGCGAGGTTCGAATCGGGCGGCGGCAGCACGGTGATGACCCCCGGCTGCGACGCGTCGCCGACGTCGAAGAACTGCAGCACCAGGGTCTTTCCTGCTTCGCCCGGCAGGATGCGCGTCAGGTAGAACTTGGTATTGGCACCGGTTTCGTTGGCGTAGACACCCATCTTCTGACTGCCGTAGACGCGCAGGCCGTTCGCCGACGAGAAGTCGCTGCCGATACCAACCCGGAGCGAGAACCGGTTCGCGCCTCCTCCGTTGGGAGTCGAGGTACCTGCGATCTTCGTCGCGGTCTGCACTTGCAGGAAATAGGTGCCCTGCATCGGATTGGTAACTGTGCAGACGGTGACCCACTGCCGGAAAAAGGACGCGAACGTACGTGGCGGGTTCGTGCCGGGATATGCCGTCGACTGCTGGAGAAGCGTCTTCAGTCGGGTCGAATCGACCGTTCCGTTCGGCTGATCGTTGGAGGTCTCCGGATAGATGCCGGGGAACTCTGACTGGCAGACGATCGGGTTGTTGGTGGGATCCCAAGGTGTGACGTCGGGTGCGCGTAGCGTCCACACCGTCCAGGGGTTGGCGGTGTTGCTGCCATCCGAGTAGTACATGTCGCCGTTGCAGAACGCGCTCGCGCTCCCGGAGGCGTACCGTGTCGCAGGAGGGATCGAGCCCGAGTACCCCGGGATCTGGGCGGCAGTCAAGGTCGCGGCAGCGTTGAGGCTGTTCACGGCGTTGGCGTCGGTGCAGTTGTCGCCGACGTGCACGAAGGCAGGGTCCCAGACCTGGACGTTCAGGGATCCGGTCACGCCGGCCGGCACGTCGATGCCGTAGAAGTAGCCGTTCGGGTCGTAGTCCTTGTTCCCCGGCGTGCAGTTGTCGGCGTTGCAGAGGCTCACCGCCGCGTTGGGCCCGGCGGACTGGATGGCATCGCCCTTGTCCTTGTTGGAGGAAGGTCCGAACACGTTGCCCCAGAATTGTGGTTGGGCTGCGGCGGACTCGGGGTCGTTGCCGTAGATGTTCTGCGGGCTGCCCAGGTTCTGCGGCAGCTGGTACTCCGCGACGGCGGTGCGCACGATCGTCGTCGAGCCGTAGCCGACGATCTGGCCCCAGGGGTTGTGCGTCGGAACCGAGATGCTGACCTTGAGCTGATTGGGGAGTGCGCCGGGCGTGGTCGTGATCGACACGCCGTTCACACCGTCGGCAAATCCGTTCTCCGACGCGATCGTCCGCGCAGTCGTGAACGCCTGGTTGCCGACGTTGTCGGGCATGAACACGGCGCCGGCCAGCGCCGACGCGTCGGCTGCCTTCTGAATGCGAGCCGAGAGGTTGTTCCAGCGGCTGTACTCGAGACCGAGGCCGGCGAACGCTGTGAGGGTGACCAGGGTCAACGCGAACCAGACCATGTAGAAGCCTCGTTCGGGACCAACGTCACGCGCCCGGCGGAAGAACCAGTGCATCTGTGTTCCCTCGTTCCCCATTGGCCGGTGCCCCGGGTTCCGACGACTCGAGTCTCGTACTGCGACGGATGTCGGCAGCCGGGCCCCCGGGTACTGACTGAAGAAAGCGGAAGAACTCGCGCGGCCCCCGCTCGCCGTGGAGTCGTCGTCCGAGCGCCGCGACTCCCCCGTAGGTAGCCGTCACCGAGGGCCCAGGCGGTCGGCGCCTCACATCCCCACTCGGGACGTGAGCCAAGCGCCATAGTTGGGCACGATCCCTCCGATCACGCACACGGATACCGAGGAGGCCGAGATGCCGACCTACATCGTGCTTGCACACATGACTCAGCAGGGCGTCCAGAACGCCAAGGAGATACCTCAGCGGCGAGCCGCCGCCAAGGAAGCCGCTCAAGCTCTGGGAATCACGCTGCGAGAGAGCTACCTGACCATGGGCGCCTACGACGTCGTCTTGGTCCTCGACGCCCCCAGCGGGGAAGCGATGGCCAAGTTCGCGTTGAGGATCGGTATGCGTGGCAACCTGACGACCCAGACCTTGCGCGCCTTCAGCGACGCGGAGACCGACACCATTCTCAGCGACCTGTAGCTTTCGCACGCACCGGCCGCCTGAACCGCCCGGGCCAGATCACGGTTCGTTGCCCAAGTGCTCTCGCGCGTAAGTCGTTGTGAGTTACGCGACTTTGAGGGGTCGTCCGTCTAGGTCCAACGGAATGGTCGGGCGTGTCGGTGGTAGTCGGTGATGATCTCGATGTGAGCGGCGAGGTCGGCGGCGACCGCCTTGACCTCGGTTTCAAATTTCTGCGGCATCGACAACCGAGCCCACCACACCGGTGCAACCACGTCTACACGTCGAAGCACTCGACCAAATGCGGAGACTTGAAGAGAAGTCCCCGCCCCTGTCTTCGCGACGATTTGCGGATGGCGTGGGGCTGCGTTCGGATCGCGCTGGTCCGCCCAAGTCCGAAGATCAAGCGGTCGCTCCTGAACAGCCCGCGTACCAGCTGGCCGCCGTGCACCTGGACAGTCGAAGCCAAGGACCTCGACACGCTCAAGCGGTGATCGCGCTGCGCTGCCAAAGGCTGGCGCTCGGTCAGCTCCAGGCGCCCGCGCCGGAACGAAATGCGGGGATGTTGGCATCATCGGGTACCGCGTCGATCGGCGTAGCCAGTTCGTCGAAGCTCGGAGCGTCGATGGCGTCGGCGATCTCCTGGAGCGCGACGGCATCGAGGTTGTAGACGCGGATTGCGTTTTCGCCGACCATCCGTCGAGTCTTTGCTGCCGGGACGGCACAAAACGTGTTGCGCAATGCCAGCCGCCCGACCGACGGCAGGTCGCGTACGTCTCGGTGCACGAATGTGCTCTCGAAGTGCGGGTAGTCGGAGCCCCACAGCAGCTGGGAATCGAGCCCGTGGAGGATCGCCTGCTCGACCTCGAACGTGGACGCGAAGCTCGCGCCGAAGAAGACGTTGTTCAACATGTATTCGCTGGGTCGCCGCGGCACCTGCTCGAGCAACGCGGCATTCAGTGGTTCATGGCGCTTCAGCTGGTAGAAGCCGTGGATCGAGTCCAGCTCGACGGCAGTGGGCGGGAACCAGTTGCCGGGTGTCTCGGTCACCACGTACTTGAGGGCCGGGTGTCGCTCGAACACGCCGGCGAAGATGAGCCACCAGACCGCCCGTCGTGACACGTAGTTGCTCTCGATCTGCACGAGCGCCACCGATTCGAGCCCTGAGTACTTGGCGTTGAAGGTGCCCCCGACGTGGGTCACGAGGGGCATGCCGCGTTCCTCGCACACCGACCACAGCGGCTCCCAGGCACGCTTGTTGTACTCCGGCAGCTCACCCTCGCGCATTGCGGGAAAGTTCACCCCGCGCAGTCCGACGTCGTGCGCCCACTCGACCTCGGCGACCGCTGCGTCGATGTCCCACATCGGCAGTTGCGCGAGACCGATGTGGCGGTGCGGTGCCAGCGACACGAAGTCGGCGAGCCAACGGTTGTAGATCCGCATGCCCACGCCGACGAGCTCGGGGTCGTCATGCCGTCGGCCGAACCTCCCGAGGGACGCCTCGACGAACGGGATCGGCTCCATGTTCATGGAGCCGTGGAAGATCACGCCCGCGGCGATGCCGTCATAGTCGTAGTCAGCGAGGCGCGCTGCGGAGTCATAGTGACCCAGCGTGCGCAGGTTCGGGTGGTCGAGGTACCCGCTGCCGCCGAGCAGCTGCGCGGCGGCCTCCTTCTGCGCCGCCGTCGTCGCCGCGAACCGGTCGAATTCCTCGAGGTGACTCGCAGGGCAGTATTCACGCAGGTCCTCGACCAGCCGTGGACCGATGTGTGTGTCGTTCGACACGACGGTCACCCGCTCAGAACCTCGATCAGTCCTTCCTTGCTCCATCGAACAACCTTCCTTTCTCCCTACACCTGTCAGTTGTTCAGTCGCGACGCGACGGGCGCAGCGGAGATGGCGCCGCTGCGCGCGATCGCGCGCTCGTCCGCTCCCAGATAGCTCGCCACCACCTTGGGATCGCCGCGAACCGCATCGGGTGGGCCTTCGGCGATGACGGTCCCGGTCTCGAGGCAGTAGACGCGGTCGCTGATGCTCATGATGAGGGGCATGTCGTGCTCGATGATCAGCAGCGCGGCGCCGAGCTCGCGCCGGATCTCTTTGATCAACGGACCGAACGCCTCCGTCTCGCGCTGTGCAACTCCGGCGGTCGGTTCATCGAGGCACAGGACGCGCGCGTCGAGCGCCAGCAATCCGGCAAGTTCCACGATCCTGCGAGTTCCGGTCGAGAGGTCGGAGATGCGGACGTTCGCGTACCGACCCAGCCCGAGGAACCCGATCAGCTCGTCGGCCTCTAGACGCTGGCGACGATCGCGCGCGGCCGCTCGGGGGAGCAGCAACGCGGTGGAGAGCAATCCAGTTCGTCCGCGCGCTTCGAGCGCAACTTCCACCGTCTCGCGCACGGTGAGTTCCGGGAACAGGCGGGCTGCCTGGAACGTGCGCCCGAGCCCCTCGCGTGCGCGCCGCGCTGCGCCGAGGCGCGACACGTCGCCGCCGTGGATGCGCACTGTGCCGCCGGCTCGCACGAACCCGCCCACGCCGTTCATCAACGTGGACTTGCCGGCACCGTTCGTGCCGATCAACCCGACGATCTCGTCCGGCCCGACGACGAGCGACACGTGGTCGACAGCGACGATGCCACCGAAACGCACGGTGAGATCGGCGACCTCGAGCGCCCGGACGCCGTCGGGGAGCGGTGGACGCTCGGGCCGTCGCAGTACCGACGGTTTGGTGACGCGGCGCTCCGTCGGCACGGGCGCTCGCTTCGACGACGCCCATGCGAGCAGCCCGTCCCGCGCCGAGTAGGCGATCTGGACGAAGCCGCCCGGGAAGTACAGGAGGAGCACGAGCAGGCCCAGGCTCGAGGTGAGCAGCGGGACGAGCTGGTTGTCGGGGAAGAACGCGGGCATCCCGATGACCCAGAGCGCGCCGATGACCGCGCCCATGGGCGAGGCGATGCCGCCGATCACCACGATCGCGACGAGGTTGAGCGAGTCGCCGACGAGGAAGTAGCGCTCCGTGAACGGCACTGCCTCGACGGCGCCGGCAATCAGCGCGCCGCCGAGACCGGCGAGTGCGCCCGCGAGCGCGAAGGCGCGGAGCTTCGTCGCCGAGC
>DASPTH010000406.1:0-2403 GCA_035623515.1 Acidimicrobiia bacterium | reverse complement strand
TCGCTGGCATGCTGAACACGGACCGGCCGGGCAGATCGTGTACGGGATCGTCCAGGGAGGGGTCGAACATGACCTTCGGATCGTGTCCGTGGGGGCTGTGGCGGCGAGCTCGTGCGACGGCGTGGCGATCGGCGGCTCGCTCGGCCAGGACAAGGCCCAGATGCACGCGGTCGTCGGCTGGACGACCGCCGAGCTCGAGCGCGTGGCGCCGGACCGGCCCCGGCACCTCCTCGGAATCGGCGACGTCGACGATCTGATCGCCGGGGTCGAGATGGGGATCGACACGTTCGACTGCGCACTGCCGACCCGCCTTGGACGCCACGGGGTCGCGCTTGTGTCCGATCCGGAGGCGCGGTGGCGCGTCGACCTGGTCAAGGGACGGTGGCGCGACTCACGCGAGCCGATCCTGTACGGCTGCCCGTGTCCCGCCTGCGCGGGTGGCTTCACGCGCGGCTATCTGCACTACCTGCTGCGCGCCGGCGAGCTGACCGCGCTCCGGCTCGTGACCCTCCACAACCTCTCGTTCATCGCCCGCCTGATGTCGGATCTTCGGGCCGCGATCGACGGTGGGCGGCTGGCGGAGGTGGCGTCCGCGCTGCGGTCCGGCGCGGCGCCGGGCACGGACGTCCGGCGTAATGGCCCCACGGACGCCGCCGAAGGCGGCCCAGCAGAACCATCCCGCTTCCGATGAGCTACGTAGGTGCGTGTCCCACCCGGGTGCCTCGCGCCCAACCCAGTGGCAGAGCGATAAGCGGCGCCGGCGCTGGTACCCGGTGCGGAACGTAACCGGAGTTACTTCGTGTACTGGTTGATGATGCTCTGAACCTGCTTGACCGCGTCGCTCGTGTCGTGGGCGACGACCCTGCGGAAGTGCACGACGTTGTTCGACGTGCTCGCGGCGATTGCGATCGCCACCGCCACCGCGGCCACGAACACCGCGACGATCGCGAGCAGCGCGAACAAGCGGCGCGCGGCGCGGGATCCGCCAGAGCGGGTGGCAGCCCCGCGGCGGGCGTCGTCGGGGCCGTAGGCGGACATCGGCGGGGGGTACGCGGGTCGGCGCGGCTCAAGCTGGCGCGGCCGCGGCTGAGAGTTCGTCCTGCCGGTCCCGGGCGCGTTGCGCGGCGCGACCCGGGTCTCGGCGGTGGGTGTGCCGCGGCCCGACAGCACACGGGTGGTCGCGCTGCTTCCGAGGTTCCGGGTCCGCGTCGCACTGCGAAGGGCCTCGCCGCCACGGGCGCCCGCGGCGACCGCCTCCGCGAGCACCATCGCGGTCTCGGGGCGCTCCTCCTGGTCGAGGGCGAGCGCCGTCGAGATCGCGTCGGCCAGCTCCGGCGGGACCCGCGGATTGAGCTCGTCCACCGATGCCGGCGGCTCCCGCTGCTGCTTGAGCGCGAGCTCGGACAGCGAGCTGGCCTCATACGGCAGGCGGCCGCTCAGCAGTTGGTAGGCCACGACGCCAAGCGAGTACAGATCCGCGCGAGGGCCGGCCTCCTCGCCGCGCGCCTGCTCGGGCGCGAGATAGGCGGCCGTCCCGAGCACCGAGCCGACCTGGGTGATGCTCGATTGGTCGGTGGCGCGGGCAATTCCAAAGTCGGCCAGCTTGATCACGTCCGAATCTGACACGAGCAGGTTGCCCGGCTTGACGTCCCGGTGCACGACCCCGTTTCGGTGCGCGTAGTCGAGCCCGCGGCACGCCTGAGTGATCACGTCGACCGCCTGGTCGACCTCCATCGGGCCGTGGTCGCGGAGCAGCTCGGCGCACGAATGGCCGGGTACGTGCTCCATGACGATGAAATGCTGGCGCGCGCGCTCGTCGAACCCGAAGTCGAACACCTGCACGATGTTGGGATGCACGAGCCGGGCCGCCGACAGCGCCTCGCGACGGAAGCGCGAGACGAACGTCGGATCGTCCGCGAGGTGCTCGGCGAGCAACTTGATCGCGACGTAGCGCTCCAGGCGCTGGTCGAACGCCAGCTGCACCGTGGACATCCCGCCGACGCCGAGGCGGCCCTCGATGCGGTACCGCCCGACGATCGCCGTTCCGTTAGTCACCCACCACCGCCGTTTCCGCCACCGTTGCCGCTCGCCGCGCCAGTTCCGCCGCTGTTGCCGTTGCCAGTCGTCGTGGTGCTTGGACCGCCGAGGCCCACCCCACCCGACGTTGTCGTCTCAGAAGAAGTACCCGGGTTGGTCGGCGTGGTTGCGGTGGTGGAAGTCGTCGACGTCGAGGACGTGGTCGTGGAGGTGCTCGTGGTGGTCGGCGTGCTGGTCGACGTCGTCGTCGTTGGGGTCGTGGTATTGGTCGTCGTCGTCGGGATTGACGTGGTCGTCGCCTGGTGCTCGCGGCAGTCCTTGGCGGCGAGTTCCGCGATCGTCGCGGCGCCCTGGCTCAGGTTGCTG
>DASPTH010000399.1:0-2628 GCA_035623515.1 Acidimicrobiia bacterium | reverse complement strand
CGCGGCCGAGCGCAGGATCGAAGAGGACTCCATCCTCGCGAGCGGTGAGTTGCGGCTCGACGGCACGCTCATGTGCGCGGCCGAGATGAGCGCGGCGCTCGGTGACCGAGCCGCCCTCCCCGCCGTCTCCCCGAGGAGGCGCGCATGAAGACCGTCGGCGAGGTGCTCCACGAGCAGGTTCGGGCGCGCGGCGACGCCGACTTCGTGGTCAGCGAGTACGAGCGGCTCACGTACGCGGACGCCGAAGCGCGATCCCGCGCCGTCGCGCGCGGCCTCCTCGCCGAAGGCGTCGGCAAGGGCGCGCGTCTCGCCATGCTCCACCCCACGGGGATCCCGTTCGTGGTCACGTGGCTGGCGATCGTGCGGATCGGGGCGGTGGCGGTGCCGATCAGCACCTTCTCCAAGGCCGACGAGCTGCGCGACATCCTCGCTCGCGCCGACGCCGGGATGCTCCTCGGGACCGCCGCGTACCGGGGGAACGACTTCGCCGACGCGCTCCGGACGGGATGCGGTCTCGACCTGTCGGCACCGGCGCCCTGCGAATCACCGGCGGTGCCGTCGCTGCGACGCGTGCACCTCGACGGCGACTCCGACGGGGACGCGACCGTGCACGCGGATCACTCGCTGGCGGCGCTCGTCGAAGCGGGCGAGGCGGTCGACGACGACCTGCTCGCGGCGATCGAGGCCGACGTGACGCCGGCCGACCGCATGGTGATCGTCCACACGTCGGGCTCCACCAGCGCGCCCAAGGGCGTGATCCACCAGCACGGCCCGCTGGTGCGGCACCTCGACAACCTGAACGGACTGCGGCAGCTCGACACGGGTGTGAAGCTGTTCTCGAACTCCCCGATGTTCTGGATCGGTGGGCTGGCGTACAACGCGCTCGGCACGCTCGTCGCGGGCGCGACGCTGGTGTGCCCGACCTCCGCCGACACCGGCGTTGCGCTCGACTTCCTCGAACGCGAGCGCCCGGAGCTCGTGAACGGCTTTGCCCAGTCGATCGCCGGCCTGATGGCCGACCGGACGTTCGCGTCGCGTGACTTCACGTCGATCCGCTCGGGGAACCTGTACGCGATCATGCCCGCCGGGCTCCAGCCCCGCGATCCCGAGCTGCGCCACAACATGCTCGGGATGACCGAGGCCGGCAGCGTGTGCCTCATGGATCCGGACGAGTCCGACCAGCCGGAGCACCGCCGCGGGTCGTTCGGCCGCCCGGTGCCCGAGCTCGAGGCGCGCGTGGTGGATCCCGAGACGCTCGTGGCGCAACCGGCGGAGGAGTTGGGGGAGTTGTGGCTGCGCGGGCCACTCCTGATGGAGGGCTACTACGGGCGCGAACGCTGGACGACGTTCACGCCCGACGAGTGGTACCGCACCGGCGACGCCTTCCGACGCGACGAGGACGGCCTCCTCTACTTCCTCGGGCGGCGCGACGACATGATCAAGACCGGTGGGGCGAACGTGTCGCCCCGGGAGGTCGAAGCGGTCTTGCGCGACGTCACCGGCGGTCTCCTGCCGATCGTGTTCGGGCTCCCCGATGCGGAGCGCGGCGCCATCGTCGCGGCAGTCGTCGTCGCCGACACGGACGTGCCGTTGGACACGCAGGCCGTGCACGACGCGCTGCGCGCGCGGCTCTCCGCCTACAAGGTGCCGCGCAAGATCGTGCGCTTCACGCCGACGGAATTGCCGATGCTGTCGAGCGGCAAGCCCGACATGCGCCGGCTCGTCGAGGTGGTCGGTGAGTCCTGATCGGCTCACCCTCCCTGCGCTCGTCGCGCGGTGGGCGGTGGAGCAGCCCGACGCACAGTTCCTCGTCGCCGACGACGCGTCGCTGACCTACGGCGAGCTCGACCGTGCCACCCGCGTGGCCGCCGCGCGCTTCGCCGCCCACGGCGTCGTCAAGGGGACGCGGGTCGGGATCCTGATGCCGAACAGCGCGGCATGGGCGATCACCGCGCTCGCGGTGGCGCGCGTCGGCGGCGTCGTCGTGACGCTCAGCACGTTGCTGCGGCCGCCCGAGCTGGCGGCCCAGTTGCGCACTGCCGGGGTCGAGCACCTCGTCGTGGTGCCCGAGTTCCGCGGCCGCCGTTACCTCGACGACTTGGGGGAGATCTCGCCCGCCCTCGTGTCACGACCTGCGGCGCTGTTCGACCCCGCGCTGCCGCGGTTGCGCTCGATCGTCGTGTGGCCGGAGTGGTCCGCCAGCGACGGCGCGCAGGCCGGCGCCGCGCTCGTCGACGCGCTGGAGCACGCCGTGCGCCCCGCCGACGACCTCGCGATCATCTTCACGTCGGGCAGCCGGGGCACGCCGAAGGGGGTGATCCACACCCACGGTGGTGCGCTCGGTGCAACCGAGGCGGGCCTCGAGGCTCGCTGCGTGACGCGCGACGACCGGCTCTACGTCGCGATGCCCTTCTTCTGGGTCGGCGGCTTCGGTACCGGGCTCCTCTCGGTGTTGCTGGCCGGCGCGACGCTCGTGGTCGAGGCGCAGCCGGAACCGGCGCACACGCTCGCGCTCCTCGCGCGCGAGCGGGTGACCCTGTTCCGCGGCTGGCCCGACCAGGCGGCCGCACTGGCCGCCCACCCGGACTTTGCGTCGACCGATCTCTCGAGCCTCGGTACGGGGAGCCT
>DASPTH010000367.1:0-8982 GCA_035623515.1 Acidimicrobiia bacterium | reverse complement strand
ACCATTGGTTCGGTGTCGTAGCCGGCGGTGAAGTGGTCGGCGACCACGACCTCGGCGAAGCCGAGGTCCTCCAGGCGCCGGAGGTCGGCCACCCAGGCCGACACGGGGAGTTGGAGCGGCGGTGCGGTGATCGCGAAGCTGAAGGTGGTGCCGGCGCCGCCCGCCGGACGGGGATCGGCGTCGCGCACGCCGAGGACCATAGCCCGTACGTTGTACAACGACGCCGGGCGACACCGTAGGATCCCGCGGGGGCGCACGCATGGAGCATCTCAACCTCGAGGAAGCGGTCGCCGCACACGTGCGCCCGGGCGACGCGCTCAACATCCTCTACGGGCACACGCGGTGGACGGCGACGGCGCGCGAGGTGTGCCGGCAGTTCTGGGGGACCGACCCCGGCTTCGAGCTCCAACTCGTGTCGCTCGGCAACTTCGCCACCGCGCTCGTCCACGGGGGCCTCGTGCGTCGCGTCGTCACCGCGTACGCGGGCGAAGGCTTCCCGACCGGAGGACCGAACCCCGTCTACACCCGTGCGCTCCGCGAGCGCGCGGTCGAGTTCGAGCACTGGTCGATCCTCACGTTCGAGCAGCGGCTGGAAGCCGCCGCGCGGGGACTCCCTGCCGCGGTCACCGGCTCGCTCACCGGCACCGCGATGGAGGCGAACGCGCACTTCGCACGCGTCGACACGCCGTTCGGCGAGGTCGGCGTCGTCGCGCCGCTCGTGCCCGACGTCGCGTTGCTGCACGCGCCCGTCGCCGACGTCGCCGGCAACGTCGCGCTGCCCGGCCCGAACATGGAAGGCCCGTGGGCGGCCTGGGCCGCCCGCCGCGGCGCCGTCGTCACCGTCGACCGCGTCGTCGACGACCTCCGCGAGCACGCGCCCACCGTCCGTATCCCCGCGCACCGTGTGCTCGCGATCGTCGAGGCGCCGTTCGGCGCGCACCCCGGTGGGAGCTTCGCTCGTGGCCTGCCCGTCGACGGCTACGGGGAGGACATCCCCTTCTGGAACGACCTCCATCGCGCGACGCGCGGTGACTTCGACGACTGGATCCGCCGGTGGGTCCTCGACGTGTCGACCCACGACGACTATCTCGCGCGGCTCGGCGCCGAGCGTCTCGAGCGGTTGCGCCGGCGAGCGGATCCGATGTCGTGGCAGGACGACGATCGCGCCCACCCGGTGGACGAGTCCATCCCCGTCACGCCCCAGGAGGTGTGCGCCGTCGTCACCGCGCACGAAGTCGCCGACCGCGTCGTGGCGCGGCGCGCGGACGCGATCCTCGCAGGCGCGGGGGTGTCCAACCTCGCCGCGTGGGCCGCGCACGAGCTCGCGCGAGCCCGCGGGTCCGCCGCTCGCCTGGCCGCCGAGATGGGCATGTGGGGTTACACCCCCACCCCCGCAGATCCGTACATCTTCAACCACCGGGTGTTCCCGGGCGCAGAGATGCTCACGGACTGCTCCTGGATCCTCGGCACGGTCGTCGGCGGCCCGGGCACCACCACGATCGGCTGCATGAGCGGAGCCGAGATCGACCGGTTCGGCAACGTCAACTCGACCGACATTCCCGGCACGTCGTTCGTCGCCGGGTCGGGCGGGGGCGCCGACGTCGCCGGCCGTTGTGACGAGACGGTGCTCGCGGTCGTCGCGTCGCCGCGGCGCCTGGTGCACGACTGCGCGTACATCACGAGTCCCGGGCATCGCGTTCGCAGCGTGTGCACCGACCTCGGTGTCCTCCGCAAGCGCGGCGACGGCGAACTGCACCTCGCGGCAGTCGTCGCGGGGCCCGAGCCGCTCGCCGGGCGCGTGCGAACGATGGTCGACGCCACGGGGTGGGACCTCGTGGTGGACCGCGATGTCGGTGAGGTCCCGGCACCATCCGAACGCGAGATCCTCGCGTTGCGGAACTGGGACCGCGAGCGCATCCTGCTCGGATAGGAGCCGGACGCAGTGCTCGCGCCGCCTTCCGTCTACTCCCCGGAGGCCGAGGCGTTCCGCGCCGACGTGCGCGCAACGCTCGCCCGCCGGCTTCCGACGGGCTGGCGCGGTCTCGGCGCCCTCGATCGGCACGGCGCCGCCGCGTTCACCTCCGAGTGGCGTGAGGTCCTGCGCGCCGAGGGCTTGCTCGCCGTCTCGTGGCCCGTTCGCTACGGCGGCGGGGGCCGCACTCCGATCGAGCAGGTCGTGCTCGCCGAAGAGCTCACGAGGGCTCGGGTGCCCGAAGGCGGTCCTCACGATCGCTTCGGCATCAAGATGCTCGGCAACACGCTGCTGCAGTGGGGCACCGAGCAGCAGAAGGAGCACTACCTCCCGCGAGTGCTCTCCGGCGCCGACCGTTGGTGTCAGGGGTACTCCGAGCCCGAGTCGGGTTCCGACCTCGCGTCGCTCTCGACGCGCGCCGACCGGCACGGTGACGAATGGGTGATCAACGGCCAGAAGATCTGGACGTCGCTCGCGCACGAGGCCAACTGGATCTTCGTGCTCGCGCGCACGGACAGCAGCGCACCGCGCCATCACGGGATCAGCTTCCTGCTCTGCCCGCTCGACCAGGCGGGCATCGACGTGCGGCGGATCGCGACGCTCAACGGCGAACGAGAGTTCTGCGAGGTGTTCTTCACCGACGCACGCACGAGCGCCGATCGGGTCGTGGGCGCGGTGAACGAGGGCTGGGCGGTGGCCAACACGCTGCTCGGCTTCGAGCGGGGTGAAGCTGCGGCCACCTTCCCGCTGCGGTTCAGGGAGGAGCTCGACCGTCTCGTGCGCCTGGCGCGCGCGCGGGGCGCGGCCGACGACCCGATCGTGCGACAGGGCTTGGCGCGCGCATACGCCGAGTGCGAGATCATGCGCCTGCTCGGCATGCGCGCGCTCACCGGCCTGCAGGCGGGCCGGCCACCAGGGCCCGAGTCGTCGGTGTCGAAGCTCTACTGGAGCGAGTACCACCAGCGCGTGACCGGGCTCGCCGTGCGCATCCTCGGTGCCGACGCGCTCGCACCGTCAGGTCGCCGCCCCCCGAACATGGTGCGCACCGACGATCCCGGCGCGCCGGACGACAGCGCGTCGTGGGTCGGGACCTTCCTCAACGCGCGCGCGGGGACGATCTATGCCGGCACGTCGCAGGTGCAGCGGAACATCCTCGGCGAGCAGGTGCTCGGTCTCCCGCGGGAGCCGCGCCCCTGACCCGGGGGCCGAGACCGGTACGCGCGACCGACGAAATCCGCGCGCTGCGCTCGTGACCGCTGTGAGACCCTGACCGTATGGCGCGATGGACCGGGACGAGCCGGATGGATTCGGTCCGGCTCCTGCGCTCCTTCTCGGGCGCGAACCGGCGACTGACCGTCGTCGTCGTCGCCGCCGGTGCCCTCCGCGGCCTGCTCTTCCCGCTCTTCACCCTCGCCACCGGCGCGCTCGTCGCCTCCCTGCAGACCGACGGGTCCGTGGTGTGGCCGGCGGTCGCGGTCGCGGTGACGTTCCTCGTCGCGCGCCTGCTCGACCCGGTGCTCGAGGAGGCGGGCCAGGCGCTGTGGCGCCAGGTCGACGAGGCACTGTCGCAACGGCTGATGCGCGCCGTGCTCGCGTCCCCCGGCCTCACGGCGGTGGAGAGCCCGGCCGTGCGCGACTCGCTGGTGCAGGCCCAGGGTGACCTCACCGATCTGACGCCCGGTCAGGCCGCGTACCACCTCGGGCGGGTCGTGACCCTCGTGGTGCAGGGTGTCGGCTCGTTGGTGATCGTCGCCGTGTACCAGTGGTGGGTCGCCGCGCTGCTCGCCGTCGGCTATCTCGCGGCCAATCGGGTGTACCGGCAGCACTGGCTCCACGTGACCCTGGTGCTCATGGGACGGACCGACCGCCTGCGTCGCGCGTATTACCTGCGGGGTCTGGCGATCGAGCCGGAGTCGGCGAAGGAGACCCGGATCTTCGGGCTCACCGACTGGCTCGTCGACGGCTACCGGCAACGCTGGATGCGCGAGATGGGCGACATCTGGCAGACCCGCAACGAGGGCTGGGTCGCGTCGGTCGTCGTGATCGCGGCGCTGGCCGCCGCCGAGGGGCTCGCGGTCGGGCTCGTCGCCGTGGGCGCGGCCGACGGCCGCGTCCCACTCGGCCGGGCGGTGGCGGTGGCCGGCGCGGTCCTCGGCGCCGCGGTCCTCGGGACCTACACCGAAGGTCACTGGATGCTCGGCGAGTGCGCGCGAGCCATCACCCGCATCGAGGCGGTGGAGGCCGAGACCACGGCGGGCGTGCAACCCGGCGGCACGACGGCCACGCACGCGCTCCCGCGCCGCGCGATCAGGTTCGAAGGGGTCCGGTTCGCGTACCCGGCGGCGACCCGCCCCGTCTTCGACTGCCTCGATCTCGAGATCGAGGCCGGACGGTCGCTCGCCATCGTGGGGGAGAACGGCGCGGGCAAGACCACGCTCGTCAAGCTGCTGTGCCGTCTCTACGACCCGGACGCCGGGCGCATCACGATCGACGGCGTCGACCTGCGTGGCATCGATCCGGAGTCGTGGCACACGCGTGTCGCCGCAGTGTTCCAGGACCACGTGCAGTTCGAGCTCTCCGCGTACGACAACGTCGCGTACGGAGCACTCGACAATCGGGCCGACGCCGACGCGGTACGCGCGGCCGCCGACCTGGCCGGGGCGCTCGACATCGTCGACCGCCTCCCGCGCGGCTGGGACACGCCCCTCAGCCGGGAGTTCAGCGAAGGTACCCAGCTCTCGGGTGGGGAGTGGCAACGGCTCGCCCTGGCCCGTGCGCTGTTCGCCGTCCGGTCGGGCGCCGGCGTGCTCGTGCTCGACGAGCCGACCGCCGCGCTCGACGTGCGCGGTGAAGCCGAGGTGTACGAGCGCTTCCTCGAGCTCACGCGCGGCGTCACGACGGTCGTCATCTCCCACCGGTTCTCGACCGTCCGCCGGGCGGATCGCATCGTCGTCGTCGACCAGGGTCGGGTTGTCGAGGACGGCAGCCACGAGGAGCTCGTCGCGGCGGGCGGGCACTACGCGGCGATGTACTGGCTCCAGGCGAACCGATTCTCGGAAGGACCCGAGCACGGTGCGTGAACTGCTGCGCGGCGTCCGGCTGATGGTCACGATCTCGTGGCGGGCGGACCGGACTCGCTCGGTCGCGGCCGCGCTCACCGCGAGCGGCCAGTACGTCGTGCTCCCGCTCCGCGCCGTGGGCCTCGCGTTGATGACCAACGGCATCGTGGCGCAGAGCGTGTCGCAGGCGCTCGCCGGTACTGCCGTCGTCGTCGGCGTGAGCGCGCTGAACCGCCTCCTCGCCTGGGCCTCGCTGAATGTGAGGATGCGCCTCCGCGAGCACACGCAGCTCTACCTCGACACGCACCTCATGGAGCTGACCGCGGGCATCCCGGGCATCGAGCACCACGAGCTCCCCGAGTACCTCGACGCCATGGAGCGGCTCCGCAGCGAGCGACCGTACCTCGCGAACCCCTTCAACCCTCTGTCGTGGACGCTGGCGTCGATCATCCAGTGCGGCCTGGTCATGGTGCTGCTCGCCGGTGTGAACCCTCTGCTCGCGCTCGTGCCGCTGCTCGGCCTCCCCGCCGCACGCGCCGCCGCCCAGGCCGAAGCGCGCGACATCGACCTCGCCGACCGCCAAGCCGAGCCGCGACGCGTCCTGCGGCACCTGCTGCACCTCGCGACCGACCCCGGCCCGGCGAAGGAGGTGCGCATCTACGGCTTGGCCTCCGAGCTGGTCGACCGGCGAGCAACCCTGTTCGACGAGCTCGAACGACAGCGGACGCGCCAGTCGGTCGGCAACCTCGTCCAGGCGTCCGTCTGCTGGGTGGTGTTCGCGGCTGCCTACGCGGGCGCGCTCGTGTGGACGATCGACGCGGCGCGCTCGGGCGCGGTGTCCATCGGCGCGGTGGTGCTCGTGCTCACCCTCGGGGCGCAACTGAACAGTCAGCTCGCCGAGCTGGCGTTCAACCTCACGTGGTTCGCTCGGTCGCTCCGAGCGGTCCGACGGCTCGTGTGGTTCGCCGACTACGCGGAGGGTGCGCACCAGTCGTACGTGGTGCCCGAGCCGCGGCCGACGCCGTCCGTCGTCAGTCGGGGCATCCGGGTCGAGCACGTCGCGTTCACGTATCCCGGCTCGTCCCGCCCGGTGCTGCACGACGTCGATCTGTTCCTCCCCGCGGCGACGACCGTCGCCATCGTGGGTGAGAACGGGTCGGGCAAGACCACGCTCGTCAAGCTGCTCGCCCGCATGTACGAACCGACCGCCGGTGCGATCCTCGTCGACGGCGTCGACATCGCCACCTTCGCCGTCGACGAGTGGCGCCGGCGACTGTCCGCCGGGTTCCAGGACTTCGTGCGCCTCGAGCTCCTCGCCCGGGACTCGATCGGTGCCGGCGACGTCCACGGTCCGGCGACCGACGCGCAGCTCACGAGCGCGCTCGACCGGGCGGTCGCTTCGGACCTCCTCGCCCGTCTCGACGACGGCCTCGACACCCAACTCGGTCGCCAGTTCGACGGCACCGACCTGTCCATCGGCCAGTGGCAGAAGGTCGCCCTCGCGCGTGCGATGCTGCGCGAGCAGCCACTCCTGCTCGTGCTCGACGAACCGACCGCGAGCCTCGACGCGCCGACGGAGCACGCGCTCTTCGAGCACTTCGTGTCGGCGGCGCGGGGCGTCGCCCGGGCAACGGGAGGCGTCACCGTTCTGATCAGCCACCGGTTCTCGACCGTGCGGATGGCCGACCTCATCGTGGTGCTCGACGACGGCACCGTGATCGAAACGGGGTCACACGACGAGCTCATCGCGGCCGACGGCCTGTACGCCGAGCTCTACCGTGTGCAGGCACGCGCGTACCGCGTGCACTGACGCGCGCTCAGGGGCCGATGCAGGTCACGCGGCGTAGGCGCCGACGTGCAGCGCCTTCGCGATCGACCCTCCCATGATCAATTCCTGCTGCTCGAGCGGGAGACCGGTCACCATCTCCGAGTAGGCGATCGGATCCTCCATCCCTTCCGCGTGCGGGAAGTCGGAACCGAACATGATGTGGTCGGCCGGGATCCCGGCGTCGAGCAAACCCCGCGGATCCGACTCGTGGAACGCGTGGACCCACACGTTGCGCGTGAACACCCCGAACGGATCCTCGTCGAACAGGACCGGCGCGTCCTCGTAGCTGCGCCGCAGCTTGGCGACGAAGGGCCGAATCCAGTCGCTCTGGATCTCGACCGGCATGAACTTCAACTTCGGGAAGCGGGTCGCGACCCCGTGCCCGATGATCGACGCCATCGCGTCGACGATGACGCTCTTGTCGGAGCAGAGGCGGAGGAACGCCGGTGACCCGTTGCGCGAGAACGGTCGGAACTCTCGCTCGCCGACGCCTTCCCATTCGTTCGTGTACCGCGTGTACCCGGAGTCCCCGAGGTGCATGCCCACGACGACGTCGAGCTCCTGCACGCGCTCCCAGAACGGGTCGAACTCGGGGAGCGCGAACGAGCGCGGCCCCTTCCACGTGGTCACGGGAGCGACGCGCAGCAGGAAGATGCGCGCCCCGCGCTCGTGCACGAACTCCAGCTCCTCGATGGCCCGGTCGAGCACGGCCAGGCTGATGATCGGCGTCGCGTAGATGGCGTCGGAGTACACGTACGACCAGTGCTCGTGCATCCACTCGTTGAAGGCGTGCACGACCACGCACGCGGCGTCGGGGTCGTCGGCGAGGCGCGGCTCGATCCCGTGGGCGAGGGTGGGCCACAGGAGGGTGCGGTCGATGCCCATGTCCTTCATCAACGCGAGGCGCGGCTCGGGATCGAAGAAGGCGTCGAGGCTCGCCATCAACGGCACGCGCTTGGCCTCGTCGCCCGGCCGGTGGTGGCCGTCGCCGCCCTTGGTGACGTCCTCGCCGTAGCCGCCCGGCACGAACACGCGGTTGAAGGTGGGGTTCGGGATGAAGTCGCTGATCACATCGCGGATCGCGAGCTTCGTGCGCCCGTTGACCTCGACGTACTTGATGATGCCCTCGTACTCACGGGGGATGAACTTCGTGAGCGCGTCGCGGTTCTCGTACAGGTGGTTGTCGGCGTCGAAGGTCTCGTAGGGCACCTCACGCTGGCGCACGTAGATGAAGCCGTCGCCGTCGTCACCGCTCATGCTCGTTTCCCCCTCGAGGACGGGGCCAGTGCCGCGGACGCTACCAAGAAGTTGGGCAGTCGATCAAGTTTTCCGGGGCGGCTCGGCGACGACCGGCGCGAACAGAGGGACCGAGAACTCGCCGTCGTGCTCGAAGGTGACGAGGAGCGGCATCCCGATCACGAGGTCGTCGGCCGAGCAGTCGACGATGTTCGTCGTGAGCCGGAGGCCGTCCTGCTCCGGGAGCTCGACCACCGCGACGACGTACGGCACCGGCACCCGCGGGTTCCACGCCTTGTGGTTGACGGTGTACGTGAAGAGCGTCGCGCGCCCGCTGGTGGCCTCCCAGCCGAGCTCGCGTCGCCAGCACTTCGGGCACACGGGCCGCGGCGGGTGGATCCAGTACCCGCAGGCCCGGCACCGGAGCAGCCGGAGTATCCCGTCCGCGCCGCCGGTCCAGAACCCGCGGTTGGTGTCGTCGAGCGCCGGGAACATCCGCGGCGGATGCGCCGGCATCGACCGGGTTACCGGGCGAGCTCCGACGTCGCGGCCTGCTCGAGCTGGCCGCGGATCCGGCCGAGGATCTCGACGAGCTCCCGGTGGCCGGCGTCGATCCCGACCAGACGGTCGAGGATGAGCTTGTAGTTGATCGCGTCGAGGAGGGTCACGATGCCGGCGGCGGGAAACTCGCGATCGTCGATGCCGAGGCGCTCGAGCATGTCGCGCACGCGCCGCTCGTGCAGCTCGCGGATCATGGTCGACACCTTGATGTACTGCTCGCGGAGGCGCGGACGGTTCGCCGCCAGCGTCAGGTTCTCGAGCCAGATCTTCCCCCAGCCGCGCTCGAAGTCGGCGGTGGTCATCGCTTCCATCTCTTCGAACCACCC
>DASPTH010000362.1:0-9260 GCA_035623515.1 Acidimicrobiia bacterium | reverse complement strand
GCGGCGGTCGTCCTCCACTGCCACACGATCCGGCACCCCACGCGCGACCTCGTACAGCGCGTCTCCGAGCGCACGTGGCCGGTACTCGCCGAGGACGACACCATGGTCCCACGGGCGGACGAGCCCCCCGCTCATCCGTGCATTATGCACCGCGCCGCCGGGATCCCGAGCGACCAACTGCCCGGGCGGCCGAGGCGGGCCAGGCCGCGGCGGAGCGCGCCGGCGAGCTTCGTGTCGGCACGCCGGCCGTACGACACGAAGAAGTCGTAGGTGCCGCGCTCAGCCACCGACGCGTTCCCGCCGCTGCGTCATGCTTCCCCCGGCGTCGCGCGGACGACGCGTGGCTCGGGTGATCGTGGTGACGTGCTCGTGCGGCGAGCGGCACGCCGGTACGCTCGCGCCGTGCGCGGGGGCACAGTCCGGCTCGTCCTCGGCTGCTCGTTGGCCGTTGGTGCGGTGCTCGTGTCGCCGGTCACCGCGTCCTCTGCACCGGCCGCGAAGTCGACGCTCGTCCCGGCGCCCGGAACCGGTCACGGTGTCCTCGGGGGCGCACCGCCGTCCGAGGAGCTCGGGTCCCTCGAGTACGGGCCGGGGCTCGGCGCCGCGTGCCCGGCTCGGCCCCAACAGGTCGAGGTGACGCCGCTCACCTACGGTGCGGGCGGGGTGGTGAGCCTGCCGGTGTCCCTGTGCATCGGCCGGTTCCCGGCACCGACGATGCAGGTGACGATCACGCCGCCGCGCGGCGGGGCCATCGTCTTGCGGAACCAGTCGATCCCGAGCGGGCTACCGGGCGCGAGCATCGACATCCTCGTCCTGCCGAGCCCGCCGGACACGCGCTACCGGGTCGTCGACAGCCGCAATCACGTCAGCACCGGCCGCCTGCCCGGGAGCGGCGCCGGCACGTACCGCGTGCGCGTCACCGGAGGGACGGCAGCCGTGCGCACCTCGTTCACGCTCGCGCCGCCGCCGACGCCGCGCCTGGTGAACCTCACGACGATGGATGCGACGGTCAAGCCACCCGGACGGTTGCAGTTCGGGGCGGCGGGTGAGCCGCCGCTCCAGACGTTCGAGGTCGGGATCTTCGGACCGTTCGACCCCTCGGCCGACACCGCCGCACTCCCGTTGCGTTCGGTGGTCGTCGCCCGCGCCGATCGAGGTGGCGAGGCCGTCGTGACCCTCGACGTGCTCGCGACCAGCATCCCCGGGGACGGTTACGTCGCGGTCCTCGATCCGAAGACGCCGCTCGCGGATCCGAACGCCCTCGATCCTCGCGTGGCGATGTTCGAGGTCAGGCGCACGTAGCAGCCGCTCCGGCATTTCAGCCGAGAAAGTGGCGGCGCTCCTCCGGCGTGAAGGCACGCGCGACGCGGCTCCGCGCCAGGGCGACCACGTCCGCGATGGGACCACATTCTTGACAATCCCATACGCGCGCGATCGAGTCGCCGCCGCCGGTCACCAGGTGATGGCCGTCACGGTCGAACACCACACTGGTGACCTCGTCGGGTTGGTGCAGCACGAGCGGGGGCGTCGAGGCCTGCCGCCAGTCCCAGACGCGCGCCGTCTGGTCCGCGCTCGCCGTCGCGATGAGCCGACCGTCGGGGCTGAAGGCGACGCCTTCGATCGTTCCGGTGTGCCCGTGCAACTCCGTGAGCATGCGCCGTTGGCGCCAGTCCCAGACGCGCGCGGTGTGGTCGTCACCCGCGGTCGCGACGTACGTGCCGTCGGGGCTGAACGCCACGGTGATGACCTGACCCGGCTGACGAAGCCTCGTAGGGCTCTTCGTGATGTTGCTCGCGTCCCAGACCACCGTGAAGCCGTTGAGCGTGCTCGTCGCGAAGTGCCGACCGTCGGGCGAGAACGCCACGTCGACCCCGATGCCCGGGAGGCCGGCCGTCTGCGGTGGGTTGCCGGGGTGGCGCCAGTCCCACACCGCGAACGTCCCGTCGTAGCTCGTGGTGACGAGCGTGGAACCATCGGGGCTGAACGCCACACCGTGGACCTCGTTGGTGTGTCCGCGGAGCTCGATCGGGGGTGCGGTCGGCTGCCGCAGGTCCCACACCCGAGCCACGTCGTCGGCGCAGCCGGCGGCCAAGTAGCGACCGTCGGCACTGAAGGTCAGGGCGAGCACGCGGGCGCTGCTCCCCACGAGCACCGTCGGCGGGTCGTCGACCTGCTGCCAGCGCCACAGACGCACCGAGTGCTCGTCGCCCGTGGCGACGCGTGATCCGTCCGGGCTGAACGCCACCGCTCGTACCTCGTCGTCGTGGCCTGCCAATTGGACGGGATCGACGTCAGCGCGCACCAGGTCCCAGACCGCGACCGTCCCGTCGCCGTGCGCGGTCGCGACGCGCCGGCCGCCGTCGACGAACACCGCGCTCCACACGTTCCCGGCAGGCCCGGTCAAGACCGTCGGGGGCGCCTCCGGGTTCCGCCACGCCCACACGCGCGCCGACTGGTCGAGACTCGTCGTGACCACCGACCCTCCGTCGAGGCTGAACGCGACACCGAGAACTCCGGCCTGGTGCCCGGCGAGCACCACCGGCGACGCATCGGGGTGCCGCCAGTCCCAGACCCGGGCCGTGCCGTCGAAGCTCGCGGTCGCCAGCCAGTCGCCGTCGGGACTGAACGCGACCGCGTGGACCGGCGCGGTGTGGCCTCGGAGCACGATCGGTGCCGCGTCGGGGTGTCGCCAGTCCCACACGTCCGCGGTCCCGTCGTTGACGGCCGTGGCGAGCCAATTGCCGTCGGGGCTGAAGGCCACGCCGTACACCTTGTCGTGCTGGCGCAGCACGATCGGGAGCGCGTCGCGATGGCGCCAGTCCCACACCCGCGCGACGCCGTCGGCTCCGGCCGTCGCGACCGCGCTTCCGTCGGGGCTGAAAGACACGTCGAGGACGACGCCGGGATGAGGGAGCACGACGTGATGGGCGGCAGGGTGCTCCCGATCCCAGATGATGGCGGTGCCGTCGTCGCTGGCGGTGGCGATCCAGCGTCCGTCACGGCTCACCGCGACGCCGTTCACCGCGCGGGTGTGCCCGCGGAGGACAACGGGCGCCGCGCGAGGGTGGCGCAGGTCCCACACGCGCGCGGTGGTGTCGAAGCTCGAAGTGGCGAGCCACCGGCCGTCGGCGCTGGCAGCCACGTCCGTCACCTCGTCGTGGTGCCCGGTGAGGACGAGGCGTTCGCGGCTGTCGAGCGCCGCCTGACGGACGGTTCCCTGGGCTTCGGGCGTCGGCGCGGTGTCGTACGCCTTCAGCGCCAGCAGCACGCCGAGTTGCGGGTCGCTCGTGAGCTGCGCGTTCGCGTCGGACGCCAGCCGCCGAGACAGGTCGAGCCGAGCCGTTTCCCGAGCATCGCGCGCCTGGATGATCGCGACCACTGCGAGCGCGGCGATCGCCGCCAGCGCAACCAGCGAGATCGTCATCGCGACGCGGAGTCGCCGCGTCGCATTGCGCCGGCTCGCGAGCACGTAGCGACGCTGCAGCTCGGTTGGCGCCGGTTCGGCGTCTGCGTGCGCGGCGAGCGCCGCCTCGGCGCTGCTCAGGTCGTCGCCGCGGAGCAGGAGCGCTCGACTCTCCGACTTCGCGTCCCACTCGCGCGCGCGCAGCAGCAGTCGGGTGTGCGCCTTCACCCACTCGAGATCGGTGTCGAGCGCCTCCGCGATCTGGGCGACGGCGGGCGCGCGTTCGTCCTCACGGCGGCAGAAGATCCAGTTGCGCCCCGCGACGAGGGGCGGGACCGCCACGTCATCGGGATCACGGAACACGACGGGGACGATGCGCTTGTGCTGCTCGCCCGCGTGGTCGATCTCGTCGCCGCACACGTCCGAACCGAGGGAGTCCGGGCTGACGACGATCACGAAGGTCTCCGCCGCGTCGATCGCCTGCTCGATCTCGGCCCACCACTCGGCGCTCGGCGGGAGACCCTCCCAGTCGACCCAGACCTCGCGCCCCTGCGCGGCGAGCTCGTCGTGCAGCCACCGCACGAAGTCCTGGTCTTCGCGCGCATACGACAAGAACACGTCAGTCACAGCCGGCCGCCCCGGGACTCGTGCGGATGCCACGACGGTACCGGGCGCCGCCGTCGGCGACGCGTCGCGCGCGCTTCCCGGTTTCGGTCCTAGTGGCCGGGACCGCTGCCGTTCACGCCGACTTCGATGCGCTCGGCGCGCACCGCAAGGCTCGGCATGACGCGTGCGATGGTGTCGTGCCATTCCGAGCGGTAGATCGCGAGCGTGTAGAGGTGCCAGCGACGCCCGAGGTGGAACTCGTGATCGCGCAGGCAGCCCTCCACGTGGAACAACGATCCCGCGCCGCTCGCCAGGCGCGCGTAGTTGAACTCGATCACCTCGAGGTAGATCTTGTCGAAGCCGAACGTCTCGAAGAGGTAGGTCACGAACAGCGAGCTCGCTTCGAAGACCCAGCCACTGCGCTCGTATTCGCGCGCCACGATCATCGCGAGATACGCATAGCCGTGACGGAACTCGGGGTTGTAGCAGACGACCAAACCGACCGGCTCACCGGTGCCGACGCGCACGACGAGGAACTGGGCCAGCACTCCCTGCCACAGGCTCTGGACGATCTGCTCGGGGCTCGACGTCGTCCCGCGGTACCGCCAGCGGATGAGGTGCTCGGGGCCGGTCTGCAGCTCGATCAGGAAGGGGTAGTCCCCGGCGTGCACCGGGCGCAGGCGCACGTGTGTGCCCGAGAACGCCGGGACCGCGTCTGCGGCGCGCGGTGCCGGTACGGCCATCTCCTGTGCGACCCGGGTCACCGCGCACCCCGGTAGTAGTCGTACACCTCACCGATCGTGGCGAGTGTCCCGAACGCGTCCTCCGGAACGGCCACGCCGCCGAGGTCCTCGACGAGCACCACCAGCTCCGCCATGTCGAGCGAGTCGAAGCCGAGATCACCGGCGAGCGAGGCGTCGCGGTCGAGATCGGCACTCGGCACGCCCATGGTCTCGTCGAGGTGCGCACAGAACTCCTCGAACGAGAGGGTCGGCTCCCGGGCCGTCAGCACGCGAACTGCCTGGGGCTCGCGGTGTCGGTGTTCCCCTTGTACGCGCCGTCGTCGGTTCGGTACTCGCCGCGGTACCACCACGTGCCCGGGAGGCACGCGTGATCCAGGAGCACGGACCCACTCGAGTCGGTGTGGGCGCCCGCGAGCGCCTTCCACTGCTGGCGATCGACCGATGCCTCGAGCCAGTACGAGCCCGGCCCGCACAACGTGCTTCCCTTGTAGGTCGTGGAGGCGCCGGCCTCGACCGTCTGTCCGTAGAGGTTCGGCGGTTGGAAGAACGGGCCGTTCGGGCACGAGGTCGACGTCGCGCTCGGTGACGATGACTGGCCCGGGCCGGCAGAGGCGGCGGCCGGGTGAGCCGAAATTGCGGACGGGAGGAAGGCCGCCGCCGTGGTCTTCGACCACGTCGCCACGGCGAGGGCAGCGAGGGCTCGTCGTCTCATGTCCACTCCTTCTCGGCGATCGGTGTCACGCGAGTGTGCGACGCGCTCCGGGGAGCGAGCGTCCCCCGGGCGGGTGATCTTTCGCGGAGACGCGCGTCAACCGTCGAGCGTGAGCAGTTCGAGCAGATTGCCGTCGGGATCGCGGAAGTAGACCGATGTGCCGCGCACGCCGTTCGACGCCGGTCGGGGCACCGGGCCCTCCTCCACCGGCACTCGGTTCGCCTCGAGCGTGGTGAGGATGTCGGCGACGGCGCCCTCGTAGCGGAAGCAGAGGTCCGCACTCCCCGGGGTCGGCGACTGCGCGTGCGGCGACACGGGCGCCGCCGCCGGATGCACGCTGAGCCTCGACGTCCCGACCTGCAACAAGGCCACCGGCATCTCACCTGTGCGCCAGCGTTCGCCGTGGAGCAGCTCGGCGCCGAGGACGCTCACGTAGAAGTCGATGCTGACGTCCACATCGGCCACGGTGATCGCGACGTGGTCGAACCCTGCTACCGGCATCTCCGTCTCCGTTCGTGACCGCTCAGGTCCCAGTCAATCGGGTGCCGCGACGCGCGCGGCTAGTCGAACACGACCCGCAACTCCCTCGGTACGCGCATCATGGCACCGCGCATGTGAGGCGCCGGGCGAGCCGGGTCGAGGCGCACGTTCGGCAGTTCGTCGAGCACTGCGTTCACCGCTCGGCTCATCTCGAGACGCGCGAGCTGCTGGCCCAGGCAGTTGTGGATACCGAACGCGAACCCGAAGTGACGGTGCTTCTCGCGGAAGATGTCGAAGCGGTCCGGGTCGTCGAACACGGTGGCGTCGTGGTTGGCAGACCCGTACAGCATGTCGAGCAGCGCACCCTCCGGAACCGGCACGCCGTCCACGACGGTGTCGCGCATCGCTTCGCGCGCGCTGGAGAGCACCGGCCCGTCCCACCGGAGCGCCTCCTCCACCGCGGCGGCAACGAGCGACCGGTCGGCTCGCACCGCGTCGAGTTGCTCCGGGTGCGTGAGCAGACCGGTGAAGAGCGCCGTCGTCGTGCGGAAGGTGGTGTCCCCGCCGGCATTGATCAGTTGGCGGAGGAACGAGATGGCCACGTCGTCGGGGAGCGGCTCCCCGTCGACCTCCGTCGTCGCGATCACGCTCACCACGTCGGTGCCGGGATCGGCCCGCCGCCGATCGAGCATCCCCTTGAAGTACCGCCCCAACTTCGCCGACGCGTCGAGCGCGTTGTCCATGCTGGGGTACGTGATGATCTGCGCGATCGTCAGCTTGTAGAAGACCTCGATGTCCTCCTGCGGGAGCCCGAGCATCCGGTAGATCACGTTGAACGGGTAGGGCCGCGCGAACTGCTCCACCAGCTCGGCCCGGCCCGTGTGCCGGAACGCGGCCACGAGCTCGTCGATCACGGGCGCGACGATCCCGGTTCCCCACTCCTGCACGACCTGGGGCCGGAACGCCTTCTGCAGGATCTTGCGGTACGTGGTGTGCTCGGGAGGGTCCATCACGCTCACCGTGTGGCCGAACGCCGCGCCCAAGGTCGGCTCGAAGGCGCGGTTGGAGAACGCGGCCGGATCGTTCAGCACCTGGTCGATGGCGGCGTACGACAGCACCAGGTAGTGCGGTCGACCCTCGTCACCCGGCTGCCCCGGTATCCCCATCAACGTGCGGAAGTCGCCCTCGACCACCGGCGCCTGCGCCCGCAGCTCCGCGATGCGCGGGTACGGGTCGAGCATGTCGCCGAACACCAACTCGTCGGCGAGGTACGGGTTGAACGTCGGGTCGGTGAGATCCTCGATCCGTTCCGTCGTCATCGTTCCTCCTGGTTCGACCGTCGGGTTGCTCGGGCCGCTCGACGACTTCGACACGACGCCATTCTGTCTTGTCTCGATCGGGCCTAGGGCTCCTCCACCGACGCGGTGCCTCCGCCCGGACCGGGCTCGCCGAGCTCCCACACGGCGTCTCGTGCGTCGGCGAACAGCGCCGATTGCTCGACCAGCCAGTCCCGCCAGAGCGAGACCGCGATGGCGTCGTCGACGTCGTCCGGGCTCGCGGCGGTGATGGCGCCGATCGCGACCGGGCGGGTCGACTCGGCGATCTCGCGCGCGCTGGGCACGGGCCCGGGCAGGGCGCGGCGCTCGAGCGCGTCGGCGAGCGCGCGCCAGGTCGCGCCCAGTCCCGCGGTCGATGCGTCGAGCGGGTCCCGTGCGGGTGAGCCGTCGAGCTCGCGGCGATGCTCGCCGATCAAGCGCAGTCCCGTCCGGCCGAGGCCGGCGACTCCGAGCATCGTGGCCCACGGCGCGTCCGCCCTGCGCGACTTGCGGCGCTCGTCGAGGTACTGGGCCATCGCCGCGTGGGCCCGCCGCTCGGAGCGGCGCACCGTGACGTACACGGGGCTCGTGGTGGCGGACTCGTCGGCAAGCGCGCGATAGAGCTCCACCGTGCACGAGCGCAACAGGTCGGCCGCTCGGCGCGGCCAGAACACGAACGCCACGACGAGGCTGACGAGTGCCCCGATGACGACGTCCTGGA
Source organism: Acidimicrobiia bacterium (assembly GCA_035623515.1). GTDB lineage: Bacteria > Actinomycetota > Acidimicrobiia > IMCC26256 > DASPTH01 > DASPTH01. Next base: position 1,279 of record DASPTH010000362.1, on the reverse strand, counting down.
CCCGAACGAGCCCGGTCCTCCATCCGGTCGGCAGCACGAGGTTGAACAGCGCGACCACGAACAGCGTGAAGGCCGCCTGGCCGGCGATGAACCCCGCGATCTGGGGTAAGTAGGCAGCGAGGAACGCGCCGAGGACCGTCAGCAACCACAGCACGGGCCGGTGGAGCCCCACCAGCGCGAAGAACACCGACGACACCAGGAACCCGACCGAGGTACCGAGCGCCGCGCCCAACGCGCTGCGTCCGGTCTCGAAGGCGTTCGAGCGCAAAACGGCGAGCGTGCCGAGCGCGACCCAGAAGGCATGGTCCACCGACGCGAGATCGGCGACCAGCACGGCGGCTCCGAGCGCGACGCCTGCCCGCACCGAATCGCGGAGCCACGCCGAAGTGGGGACCGCGTTGGCACGGACCAGCTCCACTGCGCGTCGCAGCGTTGCCCCGCCGACGACCTGCGGTGCCTCGAGCGGCGCGAGCCCGCGCACGTCTGCATCGGGCCGGTGCCCGGTCAGCAGGATCGAGACGTTCGCCTGCACCGACGTCGCGAGGTACAGGAGCAGGCGCTCGAGGAAGTCGGCGTCGAGATCCGCCAGCACCCGGCCCGGGTCGGCGTGTGCCTCCAGCGCAGCGGCGACCGAGGCCGCGGTCTGGTCGCGGACCGTGGCACGGTCCGTATCGAGGGCGCGCACATCGGGTGCCGGACCACCACGCAGCGCCGCGGCGGCAGACCGCAGTTGCCGCGCGGCACGCGTGCCGAGGTTTCGTCGACCCTCTTCGAGGAACGGCCCCGGCCGGTCGACGAGGATCATGAGCAGCCGCAACTCGTCGACGACGAACGTCAACGCGAGGTCGTGGGCCGACGGGCCACAGCGCCGACAGAATCCGGCGACTCGTCGGAGGTCGCCAAACGCCTCGGTGACCTCGGCCCGCGCCGCGTCGGGGTCCGGACCGCCGCCGACGTCGTCGAACGCGACGGCGAGCGCGTCGCACGCACGCGCCGCCGCCCGGCACACGAGATGGTGCTCGCGTCGCGGCAGCACCACGAGCGCCACGCACGTCGAGAGCAGACCCGCGACGATCCAACCGCCGACCCGGTCCGGGATCGCGCTCGTCGACGCGGGCACGGTCGCGCCGAGCACGTAGGCGAGGATCGCAGGGCTCACGCTCGCGGAGAACGGTCCGCCGAAGTACCCGGTGAACCGCACCGCCACGCCGACGACCACCATCAACGCCGCCGCCGCCCAGGGATGCGTCGAGAGCGTGGTGCCCAGCGCGACCAGCGC
>DASPTH010000359.1:0-3835 GCA_035623515.1 Acidimicrobiia bacterium | reverse complement strand
CTCACCCGGCCGGACGCGCCGTGGCCCGTGACGACTCGCCCGGCCTTCGGCGACGTGGTCGCCGCGCTCGCGGTCGCCGGCGGCGTCAGCGCGGCACTCTACGAACGCGCGGTGACGGGTCATGCACCGGTAGTCGACGCGTCACTGCTCGCCGCCGGCATGTGGCAGATCCAGCCCGACATCGTCAACGCCGCGCTCGGCGACGAGGACACACACCCACGGGCCCCCGACCGCCTCGAGACCCGAAACCCGCTGATGCTCACGTACCGCACGCGTGACGGACGCTTCGTCGCGCTGATGATGCTGTCGCCCGATCGCTCGTGGCCGGAGCTCTGCGAGGCGGTGGGCCAACCGGAGATGGCCTCCGATCCGCGGTTCGCGACCATGGGCGACCGGCACGCGAACGCTCGGGCGTGCGTCGAGTGGCTCGACGCCGTGTTCGCGCGCCGGACCCTCGACGAGTGGCGACGCGCCCTCGCCGATTTCGGGGGTGAGTGGGCTCCGGTGCAGGCTCCCCGCGAGCTGCACGACGATCCGCAGGTGCAGGCCAACGGGTACGTCGCCGACGTCGAGGTGGGACCCGACGTCTCGTTGCCCCTCGTGACGTCGCCGGTGCAGTTCGACGAGTCCCCGGGCCGGCCTCGGCGCGCGCCCGAGCACGGGGAGCACACGGAGGCCGTGTTGCTCGAGCTCGGGCTGTCGTGGGATCAGATCGGCGAGCTCCAGCGCTCCGGCGTGATCCTGTGACCCGCCCGGGCGCGAGTGTGGCAACCGTCGCTGTGTAGCTTTGGGGTCGTGCCGACCCCGCGGCGACTACCTGCCGGCAGCCGCGCGCCCACCGCGGACAGGCGGTGGGCGGTGATCGTCCCGGTCGCGCGCGGCGGGAGGGCCACCGATCCCGTCAGGGGCCGCGCGTGCTGATCCGCCTGATCCGCACGTACCTGCGCCGCTACCGCAGGCTGCTGATCCTCCTGGTCTTCCTCCAGTTCGTGCAGGCGATGGGCACGCTGTTCCTGCCCACGCTGAACGCCGACATCATCAACCAGGGCGTGCTCACCGGGGACACCGACTACATCTGGCGGGTCGGCGCCCTGATGTTGGTGATCACGTTGGTGCAGGTCGCCTTCGCCGTCTCGGCCGTGTACTGCGGATCGCGCGCCGCGATGAGCTTCGGGCGTGACGTGCGGGGCGACCTCTTCCACACCGTCACGAGCTACTCGGCGCGCGAGGTGGGCGAGTTCGGCGCGCCCTCGCTCATCACCCGGATCACGAACGACGTGCAACAGGTGCAGATGCTCGTGCTCATGGGGTGCACGCTGCTCGTGGCTTCCCCGATCACGATCATCGGCGGGACGATCCTGGCCGTCAACGAGGACGGCCCACTCTCGCTCATCCTGCTCGTCGCCATCCCGATCCTGCTGTTCAGCGTGGGTGTCGTCGCCTTCCGAATGCACCCGGCCTTCACGCTGATGCAGGAGCGGATCGACCGCGTGAACCAGATCCTGCGCGAGCAGATCTCGGGCATCCGCGTGGTGCGAGCGTTCGTACGCGAACCCGACGAGACGGAGCGGTTCTCGGGCGCGAACAGCGAACTCACCGCGACCGCGCTGCGGACCGGTCGGATGATGGCGTTCATGTTCCCGACCGTGATGCTCACGGTGAACCTGGCGAGCGCGGCGGCGGTGTGGCTCGGAGCGAACCGCATCGGGAGCGGCGAGATGCAGGTGGGCTCGCTCGTCGCCTTCCTCAGCTACCTGATCCAGATCCTCATGGCCGTGATGATGGGTACGTTCGTCCTGAGCATGGCGCCCCGCGCCGCGGTCTGTGCGGCGCGTATCCACGACGTGCTCACGACGAAGTCGTCGGTCCTCACGGCCGAAAACCCCGTGATGGAGCTCCCCTCACCGGCGTCGCTCGAGCTGCGCCACGCCGGCTTCTCGTTTCCCGGCGCCGAGAAGGCGGTCCTCACCGACATCTCGTTCAAGGTGAGCGCGGGCCAGACGCTGGCGATCATCGGGAGCACGGGGTCCGGCAAGTCCGCGCTGCTCAGCCTGGTGGTGCGCCTGTTCGACACCACCAATGGGCAGGTGCTGGTGAACGGCGTGGACGTGCGCGACATCGACCCCGACGCGCTGCACGGCGCGGTCGGCTACGTGCCGCAGAAGCCCTACCTGTTCTCGGGAACGGTGGCGAGCAACGTGCGCTTCGGCGATCCCGATGCCGACGACGACGCGGTGTGGCACGCGCTCGAGATCGCGCAGGCCCGCGACTTCGTCGCCGCGATGCCGGGAGGGATCCACGCCCGCATCGCCCAAGGCGGGAGCAACGTGTCGGGCGGACAGCGGCAGCGGCTCGCCATCGCGCGGGCGATCGCCCACCAACCGGACATCTACTTGTTCGACGACTCGTTCTCGGCCCTCGACCTGGCGACCGACGCCCGGCTGCGAGCCGCACTCGTGCCCGTCGTCGCCGACGCGGTCAACGTGATCGTGGCGCAGCGCGTGTCCACCATCCTCGAGGCGGACCAGATCCTCGTGCTCGAAGAGGGCCGCGAGGTCGGCCTCGGCACGCACCGCGAGCTCCTCGACACCTGCCCGACGTACGTCGAGATCGTGGAATCGCAGTTCGTGGCGGAGGAAGTGGCGTGACCGACGGCCGCGGCGACGGCCGCCGGGATCGGGCGAGGTCGCACGACGGCCGCGGCAACGGCCGCGGAGACCCGAGCACGACCGAGCACGACCCGCACGACCACGACGGGATCCCGCCCGCCGACGACGCCGACGAGACCGCGTTCTCGTTCCAGCGGCCCGTCGACGCCGGGCCGCGCATGGGCATCGGCATGCCGGTCGAGCACGCCGAGGACCTCGGCGGTTCGACGCGCCGCCTGCTCTCGTACCTCGGCCCCGAGCGGCTGCGCGCGTTGCTCGCGCTGCTCCTCGCCCTCGGCTCCGTGGTGCTCACCGTCATCGGGCCACGACTGCTCGGCAACGCCACGAACATCGTGGTGGCGGGGGTGACCTCGGGTAAAGGCATCGACTTCGCGGCGTTGCACCGCCAGATCGGCAAGGTCGTGCTCGTCTACCTGTGCGCCTGGGTGATGGCGTACGCACAGGGGCTCGTCCTCGCCGGCGTGATCCAGCGCTCGATGCACCGCCTGCGGGCCGAGGTCGAGGACAAGCTCAACCGCCTGCCGCTTGCCTATATCGACCGGACTCCCCGCGGCGACTTGCTGAGCCGCGTGACGAACGACATCGACAACCTGGCGCAGAGCCTGCAGCAGACGATGAGCATGACGCTCATCTCGACGCTCACCCTCGTCGGCGTGCTCATCATGATGATCTCGATCTCGCCGCTGATGTCGCTGATCGTGATCTTCACGATCCCGGTGGCGGTGTTCGGGATCAGGTTCATCACCGCTCGGTCGAAGAAGCGCTTCATCGACCAGTGGACACACACCGGCTCGCTCAACGCGCAGGTCGAGGAGGCATTCACCGGTCACGCGCTCGTGCGAGCCTTCGGGCGCGAGCGCGACCTGCAGGAGCGATTCGACGGCAAGAACGATGAGCTGTACGAGGCGAGCTTCGGCGCGCAGTTCATGGCCGGCGTGGTGCAGCCGGTGATGCTGTTCCTCGGCAATCTCAACTACGTGCTCATCGCGGTGATCGGCGGCCTGCGCGTCGCCGCCGGCCAGCTGTCGATCGGCGACATCCAGGCCTTCATCCAGTATTCGCGGCAGTTCACCCAGCCGCTCACGCAGCTCGCCTCGATGGTCAACGTGCTGCAGTCCGGGATCGCCTCGGCGGAGCGCGTCTTCGAGCTGCTCGACGAGGAGGAG